>NZ_JAMRYX010000102.1 GCF_024448135.1 Methylocystis suflitae | reverse complement strand
TGATTAGGATGCGGCGAATTTCAACAGCTTGATCGCCTCGAAATTCTGCACGCCGCCGCCAACGCGCTTCGTCGTGTAGAAGAGCACATAGGGCTTGGCGGAGTAGGGATCGCGCAGCACGCGAATGCCGACGCGGTCCACCACTACATAGCCGCGCTCGAAATCGCCGAAGGCGATTGAGAGAGAATTCGCGGCGGGGTCCGGCATGTCTTCCGCTTCAACGACGGGGAAGTTCATCAGCGAGGCGCCCGCGTCGGCGGTTGCGGGCGGCGCCCAGATGTAATCGCCGGTCGTCGTTTTGAACTGGCGCACCAGCGATTGCGCCCGCCGTCCCATCACGAATTTGCCGTTCTGGCGAAAGCCGGCGCGCAATGCGTAAACCAGATTGACTAGCGCGTCGGAGGGGTCGCTCGCGGCGAAGGCGCCGGCGGCGCCCGTCGCCACATAGCCGATATTGCCCCAACTCCAGCTTGCGTCCGCGACGCTTGTATAGGAGAGAAAGCCCTTCGGCTTATTCACGCCGTCGCCGCTGACGAAGGCGGCGCCTTCCTGTTCGGCGAAGGCGGTCTGCACCTCCTCGGCGATCCATTGCTCGATGTCCACAACGGCGTCATCGAGCAGCGCCTGCGTCGCCGCCGGCATGGCGTAAAGCTCCATCGCCGGGAAGGTCATGTCGGCGAGCTGCTGATTGTTGGTCTGCGGGCGCGGATCGGCTTCCGCCACCCATCCGGCGGCGGGACCTGTCGTTGAAAAGGCGCGGCGCAGCGACGCGCCGGAAATTTCGCGCACGCTGGAGATGGCGCGGATCGGCGAGAACTTCGCGAGTCTTCGCAGAACTTCGCGCTCCGTCGGTAGCGGCACAAGATAGCCGCCATCAGCGCCCGAGCCGCGCGACAGCGCCTTTGCTTCGAGGACTTTGAGGCCGTTCGCTTCGCCGGAGCGCATGTAGTGATTGAAGGCGCTCTTGTGCTCGCGTCCGCTGTGGTCGTCGATGAACTTGCCGCCAATACGCGGCCGAGACATTTCGAGCGCCAGCCGATCAAGCCGGCTCTTGGTGTCGTCGAGCGCGTGGTCGATGCGCGCGAGCTTCTCCTCGGTCACGACGTCGGCGCCGAGGCGGCTCTCGAGCTGAGTCAAACGCTCGTCGTTCGTCTCCTTGAAGGCGCTGAAGGCGCGATTGAGATCGGCGAAAATGTCGTCGCCGGCGGATTTCGTTTCAACTGCTGACATGTATAGAGCCTCGTGTTTGAGCGCGGCGCGCGGAAAAGCGCCCCGCGGCTGGAGTCGCCGGGAAGTCCGCGCGCTTAGGAAAGACCGTCTCGAAGTTCATTTGCGCCCGACGGCAAGGCGGGAATCGATGCGATTGTTGTCTCTGCGTCGGTCAGCAGCGTGCGGCGGCGCGCCGCAGCGCATGCGCGAATTCAAGCGCGGCCCGCTGCGCTCTCAGGCGCGAGAGCTTCGCGCCGAGCGCCTCCATGCGTGATGCGCCACTGTGAGTTTGCTTTACCGCCGCGATGCGCGCCTGCGGCAGCATCGGAAAGGTTACGATGGAGATCTCCCACAGATCGATTTCGTGCAGGCGGCGCACGCCGCTCGATTTTTCGGTCGTGGCGCGCCGCGTGCGAAAGCCGATGGAGAGTCCGTCGATCACGCCCTTGCGCATCAGCGACAGGGCTTCGCGCGCCCGCGCCACCGACAAATCGAGACGCCCTTCGACCTTCAGTCCGCGCGCATCTTCGACGATCGAGGTCCAAAGCCCGATCGGCTCGGCCGCCTGATGCTGCCACAGCATTTTCACGCCTTGCGCGCCGCGCTTGATGAGCGAGCGCGCGAAGGCGCCGGTCATCACCATGTCGCCCCCGGAATCAACGACGCCGAAGAGGCTGGCGTAGCCCGAGAAGGCGCCGGCGTCATTCGCCTGCAGCAACGGCAGCTCGGCGCGCTTGATTTCCGGCGCGCCCGCTCTCTGCATCGTTTTTTGCAGCGCCGTCATCAGCTCTTCTCCGCCTGAGCATTGATTGGCGTATGGCTCGCCGCGCGGGCTTCAGTGCGCAATTGCGCCAGCAACGCGACAAAGGTCTTGAACACCGCGGAAGGATCGTCCCGCATGCGCGCTTGGCGCGCGCGCGAACGCTTGAAGACATGCGGCAGCCAATTCTTCTGACTCATGGATCGCTCCTGCAACGGCGGTTGAAGCGCGCGAGTTCGCGCACGAATGCGTCAAGGCGGCGCGTCGCCTCGCCGAGTTCCCGCATGGCGAGATAGGCTTGCGCGGTGGCGGCGCAGGCCCACAGAAACAGCGCGAGATGCGCGAGATCGCCGCGCTCCAAGATGGCGTTCAGAATGTCGGACATGAACCATGCTTCCTTCGAGCGAAGCGGCTCGTGGCGACGCGCTTCATTTGCTTGCGCGCTCGCTCGCTAAGTCTTCAAGACGGTCGGCGTTATAGTCGAGGCGGAAAGAACGGAAGCCTGGTTGCAGCCAGGCCTGAAAGCTCTTCTGCACCCGCGCGACGAGCGGCAGCACGGTCTGGCGCCAGAAGGCGCGATTGGCCTCGGCATAATTGCTGAATGTATTGTCGCCGGGCAGGCCCAGCAGCAGCGGCGGCACGCCGAAGGCGAGCGCGATCTCGCGCGCGGCGCCCGCCTTCGACTCGGCAAAATCCATGTCTTTCGGCGAAAGCGACAGCGCTTTCCAGTCGAGCCCGCCTTCGAGCAGCAGCGGCCTTCCGGCGTTGGTCGCGCCGGAGAAACTCTCTTCCAGCTCTTCCTTCAGCCGCGAGAATTGCGCGTCGGTGAGATGCGAAGGGCCCTATGTGCGAGAGGAAAAGCTGAGCGATTTATTGCAACGAGTCGCAGGCTACGAAAGTATCATCCCGGCCTGTTCGGCGGAACATCCTCTTCGATCAGTTTAAGTAGATAAATCAGGCACTCGGTACAGCTTCCCTCATCTCCCCAAAAAGGCAGCACCTCAGCCTTGCTCTTTAGCCAGATTTCTCTCAGCTGCGTTTCATCATATCTGCCGTCTGTCAGCTCTTTCATATAATCCTTGAGAGCCTGTCGCTCTGCCGGCGAGTATGAGAAGAGGGCCAAGTGCACCAGTTCTTCAAGATTTTTGTACGCTGTGTCGATGTCTTGGTGAAAAAACAGTGTCAGCCCTTGAAAAACGTCGGGAAGCTTCATGGGTGCGGCCTCAGTCTCGATTTATGGGGAAAGCGGTGAAGATCCGAAAACCTCGCGGCCATGCTCCATCATGTCTGATGAGAATGCGTACTCCAAAAGTTTCACGAATGGTGGTCGAGGAATTAAACTTCGGCGCGAAAGCTTCCTTTCCCGTGGGCGTATCAAACCAAGCCTCCAGAATTGCAGCTTCCCTACCCCCTTTTACGACCTCTTCAACAAGAGCCGCGTTTTGAGAAAGCGCAGAGTTCACCAATTTGTTTGCGGCGGCCAATGAGTGAAACGATCCTATGCGCGGTTTCCAAAATCCTAAAGGGCCGACGCGGGTTCGTGTTATTGCGCTACGTTGTTTCAGATTTTCGTCGCTCTTCCCTACGTGATCGCGGATCGTGTGGCCATCATGAGGACCGCGCTCTTCTTCAGCAAGGTCGACATCGTATCTTCTACTCTGTACCCGATGGACCTGAGATTCAATTACGCGGTTGAGTTCTTGATCTCGATTGAAGGCGACATTCTCTCCACCCGCGACGCGCCGACTTTGTGCGCGCGCGATGGGGTTGTCCGCGTCGCTAGCGACATTCGGATTCGCGTTCAGCGCCGTCTGGACTCGGCCCCCCGCATCTCGCGCGCCGCCAGACCCGCCTCCCGAAAACCCGCCGCCGCTCGTCCATTGCCCGCCGCCGGAACTTCCCGCCGGCACGCGCGGCTGATCCGGGCTGTAGCGGCGCTCCAGCGCGAGATCGCCTTTGGCGACGAGCGCCTCTTTCGGCGCCGGGCCGTAGCCCACCGCCTCGCGCTGTTCGTCGAGCGTGAGGAACGCCGCCTTGCCGACGCGCTCCCATTCGCTTGCGCGCTCGCTCGCCAATGCCTCGAGACGGTCGGCGTTGTAGTCGAGGCGGAAAGAACCGAAGCCTGGTTGCAGCCAGGCCTGAAAGCTCTTCTGCACCCGCGCGACGAGCGGCAGAACAGTCTGGCGCCAGAAGGCGCGATTGGCCTCGGCGTAATTGCTGAACGTATTGTCGCCGGGAAGACCCAGCAGCAGCGGCGGCACGCCGAAGGCGAGCGCGATCTCGCGCGCGGAGCCCGCTTTCGACTCGGCAAAATCCATGTCCTTTGGCGAGAGCGACAGCGCCTTCCAGTCGAGCCCGCCTTCGAGCAGCAGCGGCCGCCCGGCGTTGGTCGCGCCGGAGAAATTCTCCTCCAGCTCTTCCTTCAGCCGCGAGAATTGCGCGTCGGTGAGATGCGCGCCTTCCGGCCCCGCATAGACGAGGGCGCCCGACGGCCGCGCGGAATTGTCCAAGAGCGCCTTGTTCCAAAAGCTCGCGGCGTTATGCGTGTCGAGCGCCACTTGCGCGGCGGCGAGCGGCGCTTCAAGGTGAACGCTATGCCGGGCTCGTTAATCTCTCCTCGATAGCGCGACGAAGCTGTTTGAACACGTGAACGATCCCGGTATCTGCGGAGGCGTCCTCCGCGTCTCCGAAAAATGCTGTCAACGGCTTCATCCTGTTCCAGGTCTCTGTTAGAACCTCCGCCGGATCGTTGGAACTAAGAAGTTGATCCAGGCAGTCGCGTAAAGTGATTAGCTCCGATCGATCGTATGGAGCTAAGGCGTCGGCTATGACATTTTGCAGCAATTCGTCAATATCGCTCCAAGGCTTCTTCGAAGCGTGCTTGTAATAGAATCCAAGGTCAATCGAGAGACATATGGATTCGAATATTTGTTGGATGTTCTTAGCCACTCTCAATCCATACAGAAATGGCGAGACGTCATAGGCGCGCGTCGCGCCTACGACGTCGCCGCGAGCTCTTCGCGCATCAGTGCGATCACTTCCTCGAAAGCGGCGACGAAATTTGGCCGGCGGCTACGCATCCAATTCAGCCCAGGGTCGAGTTGGTCGCGCTGAAAGTCAGCGTAATAGGCCTCCATCGCGCGCAACAATTCAAGCCGCTCCTCGCGCGGGTAGTCGCTGAACTCGAAGAAGTCCATGTCGGCTCCTGCTGGCGATGGATATTCTTCCGGCCAGTAGTCATGCCGGAAGTCGGCGACCATTGGCGCAATGCTTTCTGTGATTCTGGGCGCCTTGCTTCGATCGAGATAGAATGCGCACGCGCCGCCAAGTATCGCCTCGAACTGCCCGCGGGAGATAGGAAGCCAGTTTTTGTCGATTGCTTCTAGCGTGAAGAGAGCAGACATGTTCAGTGCTCGCCAAGCTGGCGTGTTCAGGGAGGCGGAACGAGTTCGTAATCAAGATCGAACATTTCGGACCCCTTCTACGCTGTCGCCGCGAGTTCCTCGCGCATCAGTGCGATTACCTCCTCGAAAGCGGCGATGAAAGTTGGCCGGCGGCCGCGCATCCAATTCAGCTCTGGGCCGAGTTGGTCGCGCTGAAAGTCGGCGTAATAGGCCTCCATCGCACGCAACAATTCAATTCGCTCCTCGCGCGGGTGGTCGCTGAACTCGAAGAAGTCGAGAGCTTTCCCATTGGGCAACTCATACTTGCTCGGCCAGCCGTCGTGAAGAAAGTCGAGCACTTGCGGCCACAAATCCTTGGCGATGCCCGGCGCCTTGCTATGATCGAGGTAGAGTTCGTAGGCTCCTCCCAATACGGTCTCGAACTGGCCTCTGGACAGCGGCAGCCATTCCTTATCGATAGCATCGAATGTAACGAGAGAGGACATATTTCACCTCAGAACTTTGATGCGCGCCTGTGTTTCAACGGGCAGTCCCCAAATGTACGTCAATATTCTTGCAGCATTCTCGCCGCCCAGCGCTGAAAGATCAACAACGTACCGGTCAACGGCAAGATTGCGAAGTTTCCCTTGCAGGCGACGCGTGAACCTTTCGTAATTGAAAAACTGATCCGACACATCACTCCCTACCGCATCCCATGTTTGGCCAAATTCGTCCTGGAAATCTGCGCCAGAGGCGTTCGACCTCTTAAAGGGTCTGCCAGTTTCTTTCTCCAACCGCAATATTGTCGCGACCTCTGGCCAGCGGGGCTGACCGAGCGAATCAGGGTCCCGCGCCAGACTATCGATCCGATCCTGTTCCGGGCCTGTAACGCCAGAAGGATAAAATTCTTCGATCACCGACTCGCGTGTCCGCAGCCGACGAAATGGATCACGCGGCGGCATGTTGTCGCCGAACCTTGCGCGCAGAAGCTCGGCGTAGCGCGAATCCGCCTCGCGGATGTCGCTTTCATTGCGTTCGATACGATGTTCGATGTTCTCCGGATCGATGAGAGTTTGCGGCGGTCGCCAGTCGGGATCGAGTTCTTGCACGCGCGTCAATGCTCGTGCGGCGCGCTCCGCCGAGATTGTCTCTATTGCGCGTTGCGCCGGCGTGGCGCCGGGTCCGCCTCTGCCTCGGCCGCCGCGCGCCTGGGCCAGTGTGATGGACCCATCCACGTCGCTCGCCACGCTCGGATCTATGTTCGTCGCGGTCCGGACTCGGTTCTCCACATCCCGCCGCCGCGCGCGATCATCTCGCGCGCCGCTAAACCCGCCTCCCGAACCTCCGCCCCCGCCGTCCGTCCATCGCCCGCCGCCGGAACTTCCCGCCGGGACGCGCGGCTGATCCGGGCTATAGCGGCGCTCCAGCGCGACATTGCGTTTGGCGAAGAGCGCCTCTTTCGGCGCCGAGCCGTAGCCCAGCGCCTCGCGCTGTTCGTCGAGCGTCAGGAACGCCGCCTTGCCGACGCGCTCCCATTCAGCGGCGCGTTCGCTCGCCAATGCTTCAAGACGGTCGGCGTTATAGTCGAGGCGAAAGGAACGGAAGCCCGGCTGCAGCCATGCCTGAAAGCTCTTCTGCACGCGCGCGACGAGCGGCAAAACGGTCTGGCGCCAGAAGGCGCGATTGGCCTCGGCGTAATTGCTGAAGGTGTTGTCGCCGGGCAGGCCCAGCAGGAGCGGCGGCACGCCGAAGGCGAGCGCGATCTCGCGCGCGGCGCCAGCCTTCGACTCGGCGAAATCCATGTCCTTTGGCGACAGCGACAGCGCTTTCCAGTCGAGCCCGCCTTCGAGCAGCAGCGGCCGCCCGGCGTTGGTCGCGCCGGAGAAATTCTCCTCCAGCTCTTCCTTCAGCCGAGAGAATTGCTCATCAGTCAGATGCGCGCCTTCCGGCCCGGCATAGACCAGCGCGCCGGAAGGCCGCGCGGAATTGTCGAGCAGCGCCTTGTTCCAAAAACTCGCGGCGTTATGCGTGTCGAGCGCCACTTGCGCGGCGGCGAGCGGCGGAAAGCCGTAATAATCGTCGAGCGGGTTGAAGAA
Organism: Methylocystis suflitae; assembly: GCF_024448135.1. Classification (GTDB taxonomy): domain Bacteria; phylum Pseudomonadota; class Alphaproteobacteria; order Rhizobiales; family Beijerinckiaceae; genus Methylocystis; species Methylocystis suflitae. The sequence continues at coordinate 58,897 of NZ_JAMRYX010000102.1, read as the reverse complement.
TTTGATGTGCAGGATCGGCTCGATCCCTTCGCCGCGCATCTCATAGCGCGCGTCCTGTCCCAGCGCGCGATAGATAAAGGCCGCCGGCCAGCCGTTTCGCCCGGCTTCGATGCTCATGCGGTCGGGCCGCAGCGCATAAAGTTCGCGCAGCTCCTCGTCGATCAGAACGGATTCGATATAGGCGTTGCCGTAAAGCAGCAGATTGGCGCAGATCGCCTCGATGAAGGAGGCGCTGGTGTCGAGCGGATTGGGCCGCTCGATGAGCGAGAGGAGCGGATGGTCGATCGCCTCCTCGCGGCCCTCATAGACGAGCCAGGGCACCGAGGCGGCGGCTTCCGCCACCATGCGCACGCAGCGATGACAGACGGCGTTGCGCTCATAGCCTTCGAGCGTCAGCACCGTCGAATTGCGCGCGCTCCAGTGCGGCTGTCCGAGCGCATGCATGGCGAGGAGCTTCGCCGCGCGCGAATATTTGGTTTCGCGCGCCGGCGCGACCGCGCCGATGAGTCGCGAGAGCAGTGAGGGCATGAAAGGTCCTTGAGAAGCGCTTGAATGTTTGCGTCAACCCTCTCCCCACTGAAGTCGGCTGTTGCCGACTTCAGCATCGATTCGCAAACCGGGAACACCCGGTTTGCGTCGGGAGAGGGTGGCCCCGCGAAGCGGGGTCGGGTGAGGGCCCTCATCCGTCGCGCCTTCGCGCGACACCTTCTCCCGCAAGCGGGAGAAGGGAACTCGCAATGTTTCGCTAAACCCGCCGCATGCGCGGCTCGGGCGCCTTGGGCGTCAAGGCGAGCGCGGTGATCGCCCAGACCAGCGCGTCGAGCCGATCGGGACTTCGCCCTGACGAAAGTCCGTCGGCGCCGAAGTCGCACATTTCGTCTTCGAGCGCCGGAAAGGCGCCGACATGTTTGACGCGGCCCTGTTCGTAAAGCTGCGCGACCGGCGCGGCGCGCAAATATTTGCCGCGCGTCGCGCGCGCCATCGTCACCGGCGCCGAAGGATCGGCTTCGTTGAGCACGGCGCGCACCATTTCGCCGCCCTGATTGACTTCGGCGACAAGCGCGTCGGCGGAAAGCTTGTGATAGAGCGCGATCGCCGCGCGCGCCCATTGCGCCGGCCGCGCCGCCGACAATGTCGCGTCGGCGAGAACGTAGAGCATGCCTGCCTGTTCAATCCCTGCCGCCACGATCCCGCAATTGTCGGCGCGCTTTCCAGAACTCGCCGGCGGATCGACGGCGACGACGATGCGCTTGAGCGGCGGCGCCTCATGGACGCGGGCGCGCTCCAGCATGTCGCGCGTCCACAGCGCGTCCTTGCGCTCGTCGAGAATTTCGCCATCGAGTTCCTGACGTCCCAATCGCGTGCCGGCATATTGCGCGACGACGCTTTCCAGAAACGACGGCGCCAGATTGGCGGCGTTCTCGCGCGTCAAGGCGCGCGTCACGACGCTCGTCGGATGGACGATCAGCTCTTTCAACAGCGGCAGCGGCCGCGGAGTCGTCGTGACGAGCTGGCGCGGCCAGTCGCCGAGACGCAGGCCAAATTGCAGCATGTCCCATGTCTCCCTGGCGTAGCGCCATTTGGCGAGTTCGTCGCACCAGGCGGCGTGAAACTGCGGTCCGCGGAGGCTCTCCGGGTCTTCCGCCGAAAAGGCCTGCGCCACGGCGCCCGAGTCCCAGACGAGTCTTCTCCGCGTCGTCTCCCAGCGCGGCCGCTCGCGCGACGAATGCACGGCGAGAAGGCCGGAGACGCCTTCGACCATGACCTCGCGAACGTCCGCCGCCGTCTCGCCGACGAGCGCAATGCGGCCGAGCGGGCGCGGCGAAAACTGCGCGCGACCGAGCGCAAGCGCCTTCACCCATTCGGCGCCGGCGCGGGTCTTGCCCGCGCCGCGTCCGCCGAGAATGAGCCAGGTCCGCCATGGCGCGCCATTGGCGGCGAGCGGCGGCGGCCATTGATCGCGGCGCGCGACGAATTCCCAATCGTCGAGAAGCCGCGCCAGTTCTCTCGCGCTAAAATCTTCGAGCGCGTCATTCAGCCGATCCTGCGCCGCGCAGTCGTTCAAGCCGTCGAGCAAGCTCCGCGCGGAGTTCGGCCAATTCGCGGGGCGGGGCGTCGCCGTCTCGTTCGCTCGCGGCTTCATCGCTGTCATCGTTTGCGTCGTTCTTCTTATCCTCGCTCTCGCGTCGCATGCGCTTCAATTCGGCGAGCGTTTTGACGAGGCTTGCGAGCGTGCGGGCGCTCGCCTCGATGGTTTTGGGCGCATGTTTGGCGAGCGCAGCTTCGGCGCGGGCGAACTCCTGTTCGACGGCGTCTTCGAGCCGCGCGATGAGCCGGCCCGCGTCGCGCGGCTTCCTTGCGGCGAGCGCAGCCTCTTGCGGCTTTTTCGGCGCGCAGGCGGAAGCGCGTAGCGGCCAGCCGTGAATTTCGCGAAAGCGGCGGAACTGCCCGACGCTCATGCCGAGTAGGTCGAGAATCTCGACGATCGGCGTGACGCCCGAGTCATAGAGAAGCTTTGCCTGCGCGATTTTTTCATCGCAGGGCGGGACGGATTTGGCCGCCATCAGCCAGTCTCCGTAGGGTTGGCGACTTATCGGGTTGCACCGCTAAAGCAGTGGGGCTTTGTCATTCCCGACAGGCCGAAGGCCTGATCGGGAATCCAGAGTCACAACAAGCGCGTTTTGATTTGCCCCCGGATTCCCGATCGCGCTGCGCACGTGGGGAATGACGCCCGTTGGAAGCTTCAGCCCTGTTGCGCCGTTCTTGCCTTGGCGCTCAAAAAAATCCCCTCGGCTCAAGACGCGATGCGTCTTGAAACGCGAGGGGACCGTAAGGCGCGGGGGAACAGGAGGAGAGGACGCCGCGCCGGTAAACTCGTTCGCGCCGCTCAAGCGCAATTTTGGAGCATGGCGCTTTTCTATAGGACCATCGTCCTGCTGTCAAGGAATAAAATCATAAAAGTTGGGCGAGAGCAGCCGGCGCGGCTGTTCACGCTGACAACGCGCCTCGATCCGAATGAGCGCCCTTGTCAACAGAGATTCATCGAGCCGTTGCAAGACGGGGCGGGCGAACTGACACGATCAGCAATTGTGTCAGCGCGCGGTCGGGGTTTGCTTGACGGCGATGGTCTTTGCTCTCGCCGCGCGATCGGCGGAATCAACGGGAGAGCGCCGAGCGAGGGTCGACTTTCGGATAGCGCGGCGCTAAAAAAACGCATTCTTACGGCTGGGGGTTTCATGCGGATATTTATTGGCGCGGCGCTCTGTTGGGCGCTGTCGGGATGCAGCGTCTATATGGCGACGAAGCAGCCGGACGCGAAGAATGTCGATTTATTTACGGTCGGAACGCCCAGGACGTTGATGCTGGCGGAATTCGGCATGCCAGCCGCAACCGAAACCAAGAACGGCCGAACATATGAGATATTTAAATTCGTGAACGGCTATACTGCGGGGGCGAAAGCGGGACGCGCGGTTTTTCATGGCGCCGCCGACGTCGTGACGCTGGGCTTATGGGAAGTCGTGGGAACTCCGACGGAAGGCGTATTTTTCACCGGCGACGAGATGGTCTTCCGCGTCAGATACGACAAGGACGACCGAATCGACGAAGTGGTCGCGCTGAAGAGATAGCCGGATCCATTCGCCGCGCAAAATTGCCGGCGATCCTCGGTCGGCTGCGCAAAAGGCGTATCCGAATAGGTCCCGTCGTCCGGAAAGCTATTTCACCACCGCGCCTTCTTCGGCCAGCGCTTCGGCCATAGCCTGATGAAGTCCGGCAGATCGTCGGTCTCGACGTGGTCTTCGCCCGCCTCGATCCGGCCGCGCGCCGACACGCCGGCGCGAGCGACGCTTTCCGAATCGCCGGAGATCAGCGGATGCCACGGCGGCAGCGGCTTGCCCCGAAAGCGCAGCACATAGGCGCAGGTCGGCGGCAGCCAGGGAATATCCGCAAGCTTCTCCAGCGTGAGCCGCACACAGTCCGGCACGTAGCGCCGTCGCCGCGGATAGTCGCCGCAGCGGCAGCTCTGCTGGTCCAGCAGTTTGCAGGCGACGCTCGTGTGATAGATCGCGCCGGTGTCCTCGTCCTCGAGCTTCACCAGGCAGCAGCGGCCGCAGCCGTCGCACAGCTGTTCCCACTCGGCGCGAGTGAGGTCCGAAAGCGGCTTTTCCCAGAATGGCGTCTTGGTCTGCGCGGCCTCGACCGGGAGGGCGCGCCGCGCGCTCTCGACGCTTTTGGACCCTGCGCCATGATTTGGATTCTGGCGGTTCCCCCCGCCTGCAGCGTGATCTGGGGCATTTTTGCCTTTTTTTAACGCCATCCTTCTCTTTCGACTTGCGCTTTTCGCGACAGAAACCATAACGCAGTGTGGGTCGCGCGGACTGTCGTCAAGATGGTTAAAAAAGTGGTAATGTCCACAAAGCGCCGGTAAGTTTTATCGGCGCGGGGAGCATTTGAGCTGTGTTGGAGCGTTTCCAGGCTTCTGCTTTCGCCAAGCGATTGAGGCGCATCCTACTCGCGGTCGATGCGCTGATCGATTCGGCGATGTTCCAGAGCGGGCGGCGCGCCCGCGAGCTCTATGAGGATTTTTCGACCTTCATGGAGCGGTTCCATGTCTCCGGGATTGCCCGGGTCGGCGTGGAGCTCTCTTGCGAGGCGCTGACGCTCGGCCTCGGAGCCGGCATCGTCGCCATGGCGCTCGCCTCCTCGGCGTTCCAGATGACCAGCGACGAGAATTGGCTCAAGCAGACCGATCTCGCCGTCACCTTCCTCGATCGTTACGGCGCGGAAGTCGGCCAGCGCGGCATCAAGCACGACGACGCCGTGCCGCTGGAGCAATATCCCGATCATTTGATCAAGGCGGTGCTGGCGACGGAAGACCGCCGCTTCTACGAACATTTCGGCATCGACGTGATAGGCACGCTGCGGGCGCTGACGGTCAATGCGCGGTCATCTGGCGTGGTGCAGGGCGGCTCCTCGATCAGCCAGCAGCTCGCCAAGAATCTTTTTCTTTCGAATGAGCGCACCATCACCCGCAAGATCAATGAGGCGTTTCTGGCGCTTTGGCTTGAGCACCATCTGACCAAGCGCGAAATCCTCAAGCTCTATCTCGATCGCGTCTACATGGGCGGCGGCGCCTTCGGCATCCAGGCGGCGGCCGAGTTCTATTTCGGCAAGTCGGTCAAAGACGTCACGCTTTCCGAGGCGGCGATGCTTGCCGGCCTCTTCAAGGCGCCGACGAAATATGCGCCGCACGTCAATCTGCCGGCGGCGCGCGCGCGCGCCAATGACGTCTTGAACAATCTCGTCGACGCCGGCTTCATGACCGATAGCCAGATCATCGCGGCGCAGCGCAGTCCGGCGACGCCGATCGACCGCGCCCGCGAGACGAGCCCCGACTGGTATCTCGATTACGCCTATGGCGAAATCCGCAAGCTCGCGCAGGAAGGCAAGCTTGGCGACAATCGCGTGCTCAGCGTGCGCACCACGCTCGACTCCAATGTCCAGAAGCGCGCCGAAGACGTCATCGAAACCAATCTGCGCGAGCAGGGCCGCAGCTTCCATGTCAAGCAGAGCGCGGCGGTCGTCATGGAGCCGGACGGCGCCGTGCGCGCCATCGTCGGCGGCCGGGATTATGGCGCGAGCCAGTTCAATCGCGCGACCGACGCCGCGCGCCAGCCGGGCTCCTCTTTCAAGCCCTACGTCTATCTCACCGCGCTGATGACCGGCCGCTTCAAGCCGACGACCATCGTCACCGACCGACCGACCTGCATCGGCAATTACTGCGTCCACAATTACAGCGGCGGCTATGCCGGCTCCATGCCGCTCGCCATGGCGCTGGCGAAATCCTTGAACACGGTCGCCATTCAATTGTCGCAGGCGATCGGCAAGGGCGATTCGCGCATCGGCCGCGCCAAGATCATTGAAACCTGCCGGCGGCTCGGCATCACCACGCCGCTCGAGGACACGCCTTCGCTTCCGGTCGGACAGAGCGACGTCATTCCGCTCGAACATTCGGCCGCCTATGGCGCCTTCGTCAACGGCGGCAAAAAGGTGACGCCTTACGCCGCCGTCGAAATCCGCAACCGCCAGGGCGATCTGCTCTATCGCCACGATCGCGACGCGCCGCCGCAAACGCAGGCGGTGCCGTTCGACAAGGTCGTCGAACTCGCCGGCATGATGAAGAAGGTCGTCGAGGAAGGCACCGGCAAGCGCGCCCAGCTCGGCGAGGGCATCGACGTGATCGGCAAGACCGGCACCACAAATGGCTATAAGGACGCTTGGTTCTGCGGCTATTCCGGAACGATGGGCGGCTGCGTCTGGTACGGCAATGACGACAACGCCCCGATGAACAACATGACCGGCGGCACGCTGCCGGCGGGCACCTGGCACGACATCATGGCCTATGCGCATCAGGGCGCGACCCTGAAGCCCATTGTCGGCTTGAAGCCGGATCCCAAGGGCGCGACGGCCGCCGTGAACGCCAATGTCGTCAAGCCGCTCGAACTTGGCGCGCCGCAGCGTCCCGCGACCTTGTCGAAGGGGGCGATGCAGGCGCTCGAATCGCTTCAAATGAAGATCAAGGCGGTCGGCGGCGACAAGCAGAGCGCGCTCGAAGCGCCTGAACCCGCCGCATCCGACGTCGATCGGCGCGAGGCGCAGCACGCCAGCGACGCCGGCGGCGGCGTCATCCGTTAGCGGCGGGAGCGCACCCTTGGACCTCAAGCCTTACGCAAATTATCTGCGCGCCGCCTCGGCGATGATCGCCGGCGTCGGCATCGGCCTGTTCGTGACCGTTCTGTCGCTCAACGCCGGCTACGGCTTCAATTCTCTGCGCGCCGGGGCGTGGACTGCCTGGCCGCATATCGGCGGCGCCGACATCGACCCTTATGCGCGGGCGGTCATCTCGCGTTCTGGAGAAGCGCCGCTCGGCCGCGATCAGGGACTGGCCTTCATCGCGCGCGCCGACTCCGATGGCGCGCCGCTCAGCGCCGAATGCGAATATCGGATTATCGATCCCTTGCCGGCCGCGCGCTTCTGGACGATCGCGCTGGCGAGCCCCGACGGCCGGCTGCTCGCCAATCCCACCGAGCGCTATGGCTATTCCTCGGTCGATCTTCTGCGCAGTGAGGGCGGCGCCTTTGAGATCGACGTCGCGCGCGAGGCCCGGCCCGGCAATTGGCTGTCGCCGGGCGAGGCGAAAGACTTCGTCGTCTTGCTGCGGCTCTATGATACGCCGCTCGATATCGAGTCGGCTCCAGATCCAAATTCCTTTCCAAAAATCGTGAAACTCGGATGCGCCTGAACATTCCCGATCGCTATCTCGACCTTCTGCCGTGGCTGCTTGCGACGCTGCTCGTCGCGGGGATCGTGCATATCGTTTCGGTGCTGCTGATGCCGACCGTGGCGCCGAACGACGCGCTCGCGCGACTCGCGTCCTATGTGAAGAGCGCCGCGCCGGCCGAAGGCCTGGTGATGCTGCCGCAGATGGCGGCCGGCGCCGAGACGTTGCCCTTCGAGGACCCGGCCTTCGCCGAGGCGGTCTGCGTCTATGATCTCGCCAAGGGTCCGCTGCGGGTCAAGACCAGCGTGGACGGCGAGGATTTTCTCGGGCTCTCATTTCACGCCAACGCCGGCCGCATCTATCATTCGATGACCGACCGCTCGGCGATCAAAGGCAAGATCGACATCGTCGTCGGCGACGCGCGCCAGATCGACGCGCTGACGAGCGCCGACGAGGGCGACGCCCCGCCGCCGCAGGAAGTTCGGCTCACGGCGCCGGCGAAGCGCGGCTTCATTCTGATCCGCTCCTTGGCCAAGCGCCCGTCCGATCAGGAGCGCGCGCGCAGCAGATTGAGCGCGATCAGCTGCCAGCGTTTCGATCTGCCGCAGGGGTAAGGGAATGACATCGTGAAAGCCCCGCATCGGGCATGACATGCTGCGGGATTGGCGCGACAGGCGCGCGCTAGTTGCTGTCGCTGGGCAAGCCCGGGATCGGCAGAATCTCGATTCCCTCTTCGAGCAGCGCCTTCGCTTCTTCGAATGTGGCGCGGCCGCGGATGGCGCGACGCTCCGTCTCGCCGTCCTCCATGGCGCGCGCCTCCTCTGGGAAGCGGTCGCCGACGTCTTCGGTATGCGCGACCACCTTGTCATGAAGCTCGCGCAGCTTCACGCGCAGATCATGCGCCGCGTCGTCGCGCGGCTTGGCGATATTGGGCGCCATGACGTCGCGCGCGATCTTCGTCGAGTCGCAGAAGGGGCAGGCGATCTGTCCTTCGGCCGCCTGTTTTTCAAATCCCGCGCTGTCGCGAAACCAGCTGTCGAAGCTGTGTCCGGCGTCGCAGATGAGCGAGTAGCGAATCATGGCGTCGCTCCGCCGGCGAGGAGCGCGTCGAGCTTGCCCTCGCCTTCGAGCGCGTGAAGCTCGTCGCAGCCGCCGATGTGCTTGTCGTCGATGAAGATCTGCGGCACCGTCGAGCGGCCGTTGGCGCGCTGGCTCATGCGCCGGCGTCCGAGCGGGTCCCACGCCACCGAGATTTCCTCGAACTCGGCGCCCTTTTGCGTCAGCAGCCGCTTCGCGGCGAGGCAATAGGGGCAGGTCGGCGTGGTGTAGATTTCGATGCGGGGGGCCATGGCGCGCTTATACGCCGGCCTTCATGCGCTTGTCACGGCCCGCGCAAAGACGAGGAGATCGACGCGCGCCGCGCCCGCCTTGAGCAAAGCGCGAGTCGCGGCGTTGGCGGTCGCCCCGGTGGTCAGCACGTCGTCCACCAGCACGACATTGCGCCCGTCGATGGCGTCCGCCCGCTCCGGGTCGACGCGAAAGGCGCCGGAGAGATTGGCGGCGCGCTGCGCCCGCGTCAGCCCCACCTGCGGCGCCGTCGGCTTGACGCGCTGCAGCGCCATGGCCTCCACCGGCACGGCGCTCTCGCGCGCGATCGCCTGCGCGAGGGCCGCCGACTGGTTGAACCGCCGCGCGAGAATCCGCAGCCGGTGCAAGGGGATGGGCACGATGACGTCGGCGTCGGCGAGGAGTTCGGCGCCGGCGCGGGCCATCCAGCGGCCCATCGGATCGGCGAGCTCCAGCCGGTCGTAATATTTCAGCCGGTGCGCCAAAGCGCGGGCCTTGTCGCTGTCGTAGCGGGCGACGGCCCTGGCGCGGCCGAAGGCCGGCGGATTGGCGGCCGCCTCCAGCGAGATCAGCCCCGGCTGCGCCAAGTCGCGTTCAAACGGCGTGCCGAGCCGTTCGCAATAGGGGCGCTCGATGAAGGCGATGTCGCGCCAGCACTCGGCGCAGATCGCGCCATGGGCGGCGACCGCCCTTCGGCAGACGAGGCAGGATGGCGGATAGATGAGGTCGAGAAGCGCATGTCCCGCCCGCGCGAGGGGCCGAAGCAGACCCTCCTTCACGAGCCGCGTCATCGCCGAAATCCGCTCAAATGAATCTGCGCGCGCCCTTCGCAAAATAATTCAGGGCTTGAGCGCAGGCGGAATCCTATCGCATCGTAAGGCTCAGGAAAAGAATCATTGTCCGGCCGGGCGGCAAGGCCGCCTTTACTGCGCCAAGCGGAGCCCCAAAGGAGATTGACGCCCCCATGAGCGAATTCCACACGATCTTCGTCATCTCCTGCATCGCCGTGCTCGCGCCGCTGATCAACAGAATTCCAGCTTTTGCGCGCGCGCCGATCGTCGCCATCGAAGTGTTGCTGGGCATGCTTGTCGGCCCAAGCGGGGCGGGGCTGGTGGCGGCGGATGGCGCCGTCAATTTTCTAATGGAGTTTGGCCTGGTCTATTTGTTTTTTCAGGCGGGCTTCGAGTTCAATCAGAAGGAAATAACCGGAAAACCGCTTCGCCTGGGGCTTTTCGCCTGGCTCGGTTCACTGAGCCTCTCGGTCATTATTTCCGGACTGCTTTATCTTGTTGGCCTCGTGGAAGCGCCGCTTCTCGTCGCGCTGATCTTGCCGACCACGGCGTTCGGCATATTGATCCCCATGTTGCGGCAGGCTGGGGATCTCGATAATGAATTCGGACGTTACGTCCTTGGCGTCGCGGCTGTCAGCGAACTTGGACCGCTCATTCTCGCCTCGATCGTTCTGGCGCAACACAATCATCATCTGCACCAGACGCTGCTAAGCGCGCTTTTCATCGCGCTCGGGCTTGCCGCGATTTTTTTTCTCAAGACCGCGCGTTCGGACCGGCTCGCCGAAAGCATCGTGTATTGGCTTGGCGACGGCGAGCTTCTGCCTATTCGAATCGCGCTCGTCGTCTTGCTTGGCTTCGTCTCATTCGCCGACAGGCTGGGCATGGAGCTTGTGGTCGGCTCCTATATGGCGGGCATGGCCGTCGCGGTCCTGGTGCGCGGCACCAAGGCCGAAATCCTCAACGATCGGTTGACCGCCATCGGCTCCGGCTTTTTGATTCCGCTATTTTTTATCGAAAGCGGTGCGTCATTTGACTTTGTGGCGCTTGTCAGGAGCCCGGCGACCGTCGCGCTCTTCGCGTTTTTTTGCGTCGCCTTCCTGCTCATTCGTCTCGCACCGCTGAATCTTTTTCGCGGGACGCTGACCGAGCGGGACATGCCGGCGCTGGCGCTGTTGTCGTCGACCACCTTGCCGCTTGTCGTCGCGCTCACCTATCTCGGCGTCGGCAGGGGACAGATGGCGCCACAGACGGCCTCCGCGCTCGTGGGCGCCGCGATGGTGACCGTCACGGCGTTCCCGACGCTGGCCTTCTGGCTGCGTGGAACGCGTCAGCCATCGCGCCTTGAGAACAGCATATCGTCCATCGCGTACGCCGTTGCCGATTGGTTCTCTACGCAAGCGGCCGCCCTATTCGCCAAAATGCCGCCCCAATGGATCGAGCGTCTGCGGGACGCCGAGCGCCGCGTCGCCGATCTTTTGAACCGCCCTTAGAGCGCTGCCCGATCATGTGATCGATGAGGCATCGCTCAACATCAAAATTTGGAGCGGGTTCTCATCGAAAAAGTCTGTCAACTTTTTCGGAACCTGCTCTAGCCGAACAGGCCGCCCGCCCTGGGCGCAAGCGGATTGTCGGTGAGCGCCTGCGCGTCCGGACGGTCGGGCGCGGGGTGATTGACCAGCGCGCCGTAGAGTCCGTGGACGAAGCCTTCGTCGAGATCCTTGACGATAAAGACGATGCGCGTGCGTCTGTCCGCGTCCGGCCAAGCATCGGGCCACGCCTCGAGGCGGTGCGGCGGGTGAAAGACATGCTGCACGCCATGGATCGCCACGGGGCGCGACGGATCGTCGGCCAGCGCCACGATTCCCTTCACGCGCAACATGCGCGGCCCGTGGGTGTGGCGCAGAAGGTCGATGAAAATGTCGAAGGAGGCTGGCGTCAGCGGCGTCTCGGAGGAAAAGCAGAAGGCGCGTATATGCGCGTCATGCCGGTTCACGTCCTGACGATGATCGTGGGCTTCGTGGTGATGATGATGATCATGGCTATGGCCGTGACCCGAATGGTCGTGCGTCTGCGCCGTTTCCACCGCTTCGGCGTTGAGCCATTCCTTCACGCGCGGCGTCTTCGTCGCAGGATCGTAGAGGCCGCAGTTGAGGAGCGCGTCGGGCGTCGCTTCGCCCTTGGCGGCGTCAAGCTGTAGCGCGCCCGGGTTGAGCCGCGCCAGCCGCGCCTTCAGCGCATCCACACGCTCGGCGCCTTGCGGCAGATCCGTCTTGGCGATGACGAGCCGATCCGCGACGGCGGCCTGTTTGACGGCTTCCTCATGCGCGTCGAGCGTCGCTTCGCCGTTCACCGCATCAATGAGCGTGACGACGCCGTCGAGCCGATAGCGCATCATCAGATAGGCGTGGGACATGATCGTGTGCAGGATCGGCGCCGGATCGGCGAGGCCGGTCGTTTCCAGCACGACGCGCTTGAACGGCTTGATCCGGCCGTTGTCGAGCCGCTTCAGCAGATCCTCGAGCGTGTTCACCAGATCGCCGCGGATCGAGCAGCACACGCAGCCCGAACTCATCATCACCATGTCGCCGTCGATCTTCTCGATGAAGAGATGATCGAGGCCGATCTCGCCGAACTCGTTGATGAGAACGAGCGTGTCGGCGAGCGCCGGCGAGGCGAGCAGGCGGTTGAGCAGCGTGGTCTTGCCGGCGCCAAGGAAGCCGGTGATGACGGTCAGCGGAATGGGCGGCGGCGCCGAGCGCGTCGCGCGACTCGCGGCGGCCTTGGTCAGATCGTTCATTCAGCGGAACTCGCGGCCGAGCAGAAGATATTTCCTGCTCGCGGTAGGCGCGCATCTTCGCCGAAAACGCCGCGCGTTTCCAGAACGAACGATTCTTTGCCCAGGGCGATCGGGTGAAGGGTTTCCTCATCCTGAGGAGCGTGCGCAGCACGCGTCTCGAAGGACGAGGAAACCCGTTTTCGCGTATTTTTCCTCACCCTCGTCCTTCGAGACGCCGCCTACGGCGGCTCCTCATGATGAGGGTGAGGAAAAAATTCTTCACCCGATTCCCCTGATCCTTTGAGATTCTCAGCTCTTGCCCGGTTCGGCGGCGGAGTGGGCCTTCGAGGCCGCCGGCTTTTGCGCCGCGGCCGCTTTCGGCTTCGTCGCGCTTCTCGCCGCCTTGGGCTTCGGGGCTGGCTCATCGACGACGACGTCGACCTTTGCAGCGTCGGCCTTTGCCGCCGCCTTGGCGGCGCGCGCCGCTTTCACGGCCTTGGTGTGTTTGGCGCGTCGCAGCGATACCGCGTCGGGCGCCGGCTTGCTGATCGGCGAGGCGCTGGCGTCGCTGGCCTCCGGCTGCGACGACGCATAGGCGGCAAGATCAGGCTGCTCGCCGACCGGCGCGCCCGGCGCGCGTGACCGCGCCACCGGACCGGCATAGCCCGGCGCGCGTCCCACATAGACGGGTACAGGCTCAAAACGTGGGCGCGGCAGATGCGCGATTTCCTTGGCGTTCATCTGCTGCTGCGGAGCGCCGCCGAGCGTGTCGAGCAGCGGAACGCCGGAGCCGACTGGGACCGAGGCGTCCTCGATCTCCGCCATGAATTCCGCCGCCGCCGGGCCGCGGTGGTGGCACACGGACTCGCGCAAGTCAGGCGCCGCCGTGGGGCCGGAGCTGGGCAGGGACGCCAAAGAGGCGACAGCCGCGCCGCTTTGGAAGCCGCGATCGAGCAGGGCGGCCGTCTTCGCCGTGCGCAGAATCGGATTGGGCGCGCCGAGGACGACGGCGATCAAACGCCGGCCGCCGCGCGTCGCCGAGGCGACAAGATTAAATCCGGCCGAACATGTGAAACCGGTCTTCATGCCGTCGGCGCCGGCATAGCGGCCGAGAAGATGGTTATGCGTGGGGATGATCTGCTTGCCGAGCTGCATGGCGCCGATGTTGAACAGATTGGCGTGCTCGGGAAATTGCAGATAGAGCGCGCGGCCGAGAATGGCGAGGTCGCGAGCCGAAGTGACCTGCCGCTCGTCGGGCAAGCCGTTGGGATTGAGCCATACCGACTGCGTCATGCCGAGCGACGCCGAGGCGCGGTTCATCTCGTCGGCGAAGGCTTCCACCGAGCCGGACACGCCTTCGGCGATGGCGACGGCGATGTCGTTCGCGGACTTCACCATCAGCATGACGAGCGCATTGTGCAGGGTGACTTCCGAGCCGGCTCGAAAACCCATCTTGGAAGGAGCCGCGCGACAGGCGCGCGGCGACATCATCACCGGCGTGTCGAGCGAGATGCGCCCTTGGCGCACTGCTTCGAGCGCGACATAGGCCGTCATCAGCTTCGTCACGGAGGCGGGATACCAGGAGGCGGTCGCCTGATCATGCGAGAGCACGGCTCCCGACGCCACATCGACGACGATCGACGGGGTCGCGCGGGTGGGCGCGGCGGCGCCAAATAGGATCAACAACGCGCTGGCCGCCGCAATCAAAGTGGACTTCGAGAAGATCATCCGCCTAGCCCCGTTACCCGGCGCTGAAACGCGCGGGATCGCATGAAACGCCACTTATATAATAGCGCCTGAGGCGCACAGCCGGAATAGGCTCGGATTTGGGCGATTCGGGGGCGGTTGTTGATAAGCTGTTAACCATGGCCTCAGGCAAAGCGCGCGCGGCCGTCACGGCTGAAGCGGGTGATTTCGACGCGCGAGTTCTGGCTCGACAAGATGATATCTCATCAGGAACTTCAGCGCACGGGTCCATGACTGGTCGGTTTCCCCGCGCAGGTCCGTCTGCGAGATATGCGCCAGTTCTCCCGTGCGCGCGTCGCGAATGCGCATTTCGAGATATTGCTCCATCACGCTGACTTTTCGAAAGAAGCAGACGAAGGACAGGTCCGCGCCAAGCGTGCGCGCAATGTCGGCGTCGCAGCCGTTGCACTTGCGCAGCCAATGGTCCTTGACCCTCTGATCCGTCGCCGCGCTTCCGTCGACGATTTCGAACAGGCCCGACTGGGCTAAGAGCTCCCGCGCCAGGGAGGTCATCCGCTGGAGGCGCGCGGTTTCTTCGGGGCTTTCGCCGGCGATCGGCCCCCCGGCGGTGAAGTCGTCGAGCTCGATGTCGAAGACCGCGAGTTTGAATGGCGGCGATGATTGCGCGCGAGCGCCGGTCGCGACGGCTCCGGTCGCGATTGTGACGAGCGCCGATAACAAAATGTGTGTGAGCGTCTTCTTAACCATCGCCAGACTCCGCCGTTCTCGTTGAAGGCGTAGCTGCGCGAAACGATAGAAGCTTCGGCCTTTCGCCTGCGGCGCTCTGGGCAAATTTCCTTTGGGCGGCCTCAGGTCGCCGACGCATCGCCGACAAGTCCTGCGCCGATGGCGAGCCAGACCAGATGGGCGTCGGTGCGCGCGCCGATCTTGGATTTGATCTGATAATGGTAGTTCTGAATGGTTTTCGGACTGAGATTTAAGATGCCGGCGATGTCCTCGGTCGTCTTGCCCGACGCGACCAGCCGCAAGATCTCCGTCTCTCTCGGGCCAAGCTCGTCGACGAGCGCGCGGCCATCGCCCAATCGCTCCGCGGCGATCTCGCGCGCGACGTCGTCGCTGAGCGCCCGGCCGCCCTTGGCGACGATCGCCACGGCGCGAAGCAGCTCGGCGGCGTCGCTGCTTTTGGTGACATAGCCGGATGCGCCGGCCTCAAACGCTTTCAGCGCAAAGGCCGCGCCGCTGTGCATGGTGAAGATCAGAATGCGCGCACTTCTGTCCCACTGCCTGATGTGGCGGACCGCTTCGACGCCGCTCGCGCCCGGGAGAGAAAGATCCATAATGACGATGTCGGGCGAAACCTTCCGATAGGCTTGATAGGCCTCCGCGGCGTTGGCGGCTTCGGCGACAATCTTGTAATCCGGCTGGCGCTCTAGGAGCCGCCGATATCCCTCCCGAACGATTGGGTGGTCGTCGACGAGAAGAATTGTGGTCATGCGAGCGCGAGACCTTTCATCGGCGCGGGCGCGACGGCGATGAGCGGGATGCGCGCGACGACGCGCACGCCTTTCGTGGCGTCGCTGATCGACAGACTTCCGCCAAAAGCCGCGATGCGCTCGCGGATTCCGAGAATGCCGTGGCCGGAGGCGGCGGCGAGGCGGGAGGCGTCGCCGCCGCCGTCATCCTCGACCGTCAGCGCGACGAGCCCGTCGGCCGCCGCCGCGCGCTCGACGCGCAGATAGACGTTTTTCGAGTCGCCGTGCCGCATGGCGTTAGTCAGGCATTCCTGCGCGATGCGATAGAGGCTCGTCGAAATTGTCTGCGGAAGGTCGGCGAGGTCGCCCGTGAGCCGCAGATGGATGACCGCCTTTCGTCCCGCTTTGGCGTTCCAGCTCGCCGCGAGCTGGACGAGACAGGCTTCGAGCCCAAGCTCATCGAGGTCTTGCGAGCGCAGCCTGGCAAGCGCGTCGCGCAGGGTCGTCATCATGCGCTTGGCGACGCGCCCGATTGAGCGGGCGTCCTCGGCGACGCCCGGATCGATCTTGGCCGCCGCCGACTCGATCGAGCCGGCGAAGGCGAGGGTCGCCGTCAGGCACTGACCGAATTCATCGTGAAGGTCGCGGGCGAGCGCGCGGCGTTCCTCCTCCTGGACTTCGAACAGCCGCTTCGTGAGCGCGGCCCGTTCCGCCGTCGTCTGCGCCAGCCGTTCGGCAAGGTCGTTGACCGCGCGCGCGATCAGGCCGAACTCCCCTTTGGTGACGGCGCTTAGCCGGCTGGCGTAATTCCCTTGCTCCAACTGGCGCAGCCCGCGGACGATGGCCTGGGTCGGCGCCAGAGCATGGACGATGGCGACCGCGGCCAAGAGGCAAATGCAGACCGCCATCGAGGCCGCAACGCCGACGATGATCGAGATCTGCCGCCAGGCTTGTCGGATCGCCGCGCCGGCGTCCGCCTTGACGAGGATTGCGCCGGTTTCCGGTTGCCGCACGGTCAAGGGCCGAGTGATCGGCGCATGTGCGCCGAATATCCGCTCATAGGCCGCCGCAAACCATGCCGGCGCGGCGGAGCCGACGCCCTCGAGCTGGCTGCAAAGGGTTTGCGGCTCGTCGTCCCCCGGCGCATAGCTGACGCAGACGCCCGGCGAAACGAGCTTCAAGGTCGAAAGCGACTCCCAGTCGGGGACGGGCAAAATGTTGTCACGCCGCATGCTGCTCCGCCAGAGGATGGCCTGCCAGTAGAGATTTTCGAGGTGGTGTGCGACGCGCTCGGCGGACGTCGCCGCTTCCGTTTCGACCGCGCGGCGCGCATCGACCATCACCCAACCCGCCGTCAGCGTAAGGCAGATCAGGGTGATGCCGACAAGCTGCAAGACAAGCCCAACGATCAACCGCATTGGCGCATTCCCCGATAAAAAACCCGTCGCTCAGTAGAGCAGGAATCGAAAGGAGGTCCAACGCGCATCATGCGCTTAGGCCCTGATCGGGCAAATTGCCTAATCCGCGCGAGGGATTTGGATTCGTTTGAAAATTTCGGCGCGGCCTGGGCGGATATGCTAATGTGCCGGCTGTGGGTTGACGAAAGCGCCAGTGACGCCCTGGCCGTTGCGTCCTGGCGACCCGAATGTGGACTCGGTCGTGATCGACAAGCTTGAATTCCTCATCGCCGTCGCAAAGGAGAAGAGCTTTTCTCGCGCGGCGGAGATTTGCGGCGTCACCCAGCCCACGCTCTCGGCCGGCGTCAAGCAGCTCGAAGATTCGCTCGGCGTGTTGCTCGTCAACCGTTCCTCGCGCTTCCACGGCCTGACCGCCGAGGGCGAGCGGGTGCTCGAATGGGCGAAGCGCATCGTCGGCGATGCGCGCGCGATGCGCCAGGAAGTTCGCACGCTCAAGGAAGGACTTACCGGTCAGCTGAAGATCGCCGTCATCCCGACCGCGCTTGGCATTGTCTCGGCGCTGACGACGCCCTATCGCGAGAAGCATCCCGGGGTGCGTTTTTCCGTGGTTTCCGCCTCGTCGAGCGAGGTGCTGACCATGCTCGATAATCTTGAGATCGACGCCGGCATTACTTATCTCGACAATGAGCCGCTTGGCCGCGTGCGCACGGTGCCGCTCTGCTCCGAACGCTACCGGCTGCTGACCTTCGCCGACAATCCGCTCGGAAACCGCGACCGGGTGACATGGGGCGAGGTCGGTCGCATCGATCTTTGTCTTCTCACGCCGGACATGCAGAACCGTCGCATCGTCGAGCAGCTCATTCGCAAGGGTGGATCCGAGCCCGTGCCGATCCTCGAGTCGAACGATGTCATCTTGCTCTTCGACCATGTGAGATCGGGCCGCTGGGCCACGGTGCTGCCGGAGAAGCTCGCGAAGACCCTGAACGTGGCGGCGCCGTTGCGCTCCATCCCCATCGTTGAGCCGGAGGCTGTGCATGAAATCGGCCTTGTGGCGCCGCAGCGCGAACCGGTGATTCCGCTGGTCGCCGCCTTGGTCTCGGAGGCCAAAAAGCTAGCGGAAAGCCACACGCTCGACGGTTGATAGGATCGCCCTATCGCACAACGGATGGTCGCTATTGATCGGGCCTTGGATTTCCGGCACTGTTCTCGGAATTAGTCTAAATAGGACGACCGCATATGCGCAACGTCCGGACTGAAAGGGAAGAAATGTCTGGCGCTGCTCAGTATAGCGACGAGCGCGCGCGGGAAATCATCGCCGCCCATATGGGTCTCGAAGGACCCGCGATGCCCATTCTGCACGCGCTCCAAAAAGAGTTCGGCTATGTGCCCGACGCCGCCGTCAAGGAGATGGCCGAGGCGCTGAATATTTCGCGCGCCGAAATGCATGGCGTCGTGACCTTCTACCATGACTTCCATCGCGCCCCGCACGGGCGCCATACGCTCAAGATCTGCCGCGCCGAATCCTGCCAGTCGATGGGCGCGGAGCGACAGGCGCGGGCGTTTCTCGACAAGTTGAAGCTTGACTGGGGAGGAACGACGCCGGACGGCGCCCTTTCGGTTGAGCCGGTCTATTGTCTGGGGCTGTGCGCGCACAGCCCTTCAGCGCTTTATGACGGAGAGCCGATCGGCCGCGTCGACGCTGAAATGCTTGACGAAATCGCCGCGGAGGCGCGCGACTGATGGTGAAGGTATACATCCCGCTGGACATGGCGGCGGTCGCGATGGGCGCCGATAAACTGACTGCCGCCGTCGCGCAAGAGGCCGCAGCCCGCGGCGAAACAGTCGAGATCGTGAGAAACGGCTCGCGTGGAATGCTCTGGCTCGAGCCCCTGATCGAGGTGGAGACTCCCGCGGGCCGGGTCGGTTATGGCCCGGCCAAGGTCAAGGACGTCGCGTCGCTGTTTGACGCCGGGTTCCTGGCCGGCGGCGCGCATCTGCTGAACATCGGGATCGTCGACGAACATCCCTGGATGAAGAAGCAGAACCGCGTCACCTTCGTCCGTTGCGGCGTCATCGATCCGCTGTCGGTCGCCGAATATGAGGCGCATGAGGGATTCAAGGGCCTCACGCGCGCCTTCGAGATCGGGCCTGCTGCCGTCGTCGAAGAGGTCACGAAGTCGGGCCTGCGCGGCCGCGGCGGCGCGGGCTTTCCGACGGGCATCAAGTGGAAGACCGTGGCCGACTGTCCGCCGGGCCAAAAATATGTGGTCGTCAACGCCGACGAGGGCGATTCCGGCACTTTCGCCGACCGCATGATCATGGAGGGCGATCCGCTCTCGCTGATCGAAGGCATGCTCATTTGCGGATACGCCGTCGGCGCCTCCAAGGGCTATGTCTATCTGCGCTCCGAATATCCGATCGTCGCCAAAGTCTTTCAGGCGGCGATCGAGAAGGCGCTTGAGGCGGGCTGGCTCGGCAAGAACATCAAGGGCTCGGGTTTCGACTTCGACGTCGAGCTGCGCATCGGAGCCGGCGCCTATGTCTGCGGCGAGGAAACCTCGCTGCTCGAATCTCTCGAGGGCAAGCGCGGCATCGTGCGCGCCAAGCCGCCGCTGCCGGCCCATGTCGGTCTCTTCGGCAAGCCGACGGTCATCAACAACGTGCTGTCCATGGCCACCATACCGATGATCATGGAGAAGGGCGCGAAGCATTACGCCGATCTCGGCGTTGGCCGCTCGCGCGGCACCATGCCGCTGCAGATCGCCGGCAACGTCAAATATGGCGGTCTGTTTGAGACGGACTTCGGGATTCCGCTCGGCGTGGTCGTCAACGAGATCGGCGGCGGCACCCGCTCTGGTCGCCCCGTCCGGGCGGTTCAGGTCGGCGGCCCGCTCGGCGCCTATGTGCCCGTGTCGCTTTTCGACCTTCCGATCGACTATGAAGCCTTCGCGGCCAAAGATAGTCTCATCGGCCATGGCGGCCTTGTCGTGTTCGATGACACCGTCGACATGTCCTGGATGGCGCGCTTTGGCATGGAGTTCTGCGCCATCGAGAGCTGCGGCAAATGCACGCCGTGCCGACTGGGATCGACGCGCGGCGTCGAGACGATCGACAAGATTCGCAACGGCATGGACGTCGATGCGAATATCGAGCTCCTCAAGGATCTCTGCCACACGATGAAGTTTGGCTCGCTCTGTGCATTGGGCGGCTTTGCGCCCTATCCGGTCGAGAGCGCGCTTCGCCATTTTCCCGAGGACTTCCGCAAGCCGGCCCTTGAAGCCGCTGAGTGAGGTAGCCGCCATGACGCTTATCAAGGAAATCGATTACGGCACGCCCGAATCGCCATCCGTAAAATCGGTCACGCTGACCATTGACGGGAAGAGCGTCACCGTGCCCGAGGGCACGTCGATCATGCGCGCGGCGATGGAGGTTGGCACCGAGATCCCGAAGCTCTGCGCCACCGACAGCATCAAGGCGTTCGGCTCCTGCCGGCTCTGCGTCATCGAGGTCGAGGGCCGCAACGGCACGCCGGCCTCCTGCACGACGCCGGTTGCGCCCGGCATCTCCGTCAAGACGCAGACCCCGCGCCTCGCCGCGATCCGCCGCGGCGTGATGGAGCTTTATATTTCCGACCATCCGCTCGACTGTCTGACCTGCGCCGCCAACGGCGACTGCGAGCTTCAGGACATGGCGGGCGCGGTGGGCCTGCGCGACGTCCGCTATGGCTATGACGGCGCCAATCACGTCTTCGCCCGCAACAATGGCGAAGTGAATTTCGACTGGAAGCCGAAGGACGAGTCGAACCCCTATTTCAGCTATGATCCGTCCAAGTGCATCGTCTGTAACCGCTGCGTGCGCGCCTGCGAGGAAGTGCAAGGCACCTTTGCGCTGACGATATCGGGCCGCGGTTTCGAATCCCGCGTTTCGCCCGGCATGGACGAAGCTTTCATGGAGTCGGAATGCGTGTCCTGCGGCGCCTGCGTTCAGGCCTGTCCGACAGCGACGCTGATCGAGAAGTCGGTCGTGGCGGTCGGCCAGCCGGAGCATTCCGAGGTTACGACCTGCGCCTATTGCGGCGTCGGCTGCACCTTCAAGGCGGAGATGCGCGGCGAGGAAGTCGTCCGCATGGTTCCCTGGAAGGACGGCAAGGCCAACCATGGCCATAGCTGCGTCAAGGGCCGCTTCGCCTATGGCTACGCCCATCACGGCGACCGCATCCTCGAGCCAATGATCCGCGAGTCGATCGATCAGCCCTGGCGCGTGGTCTCGTGGGATGAAGCGGTCGGCTTCGCCGCCGACCGGCTGAAGGCGGCGCAGGAGAAATATGGCAAGAACGCCGTCGGCGTGATCACCTCGTCGCGCTGCACGAATGAGGAGAGCTACCTCGTTCAGAAGCTGGCGCGTCAAGGCTTCCGCAACAACAATACCGACACTTGCGCGCGCGTCTGCCATTCGCCGACGGGTTACGGACTGGCCCAGGCCTTCGGCACCTCCGCCGGCACGCAGGATTTCGACTCGGTCGACGACGCCGACGTTATTCTCGTCATGGGCGCCAATCCGACCGACGCGCATCCGGTATTCGGCTCGCGCATGAAGAAGCGCCTGCGCGAGGGCGCCAAGCTGATCGTCATCGATCCGCGCCGCATCGACCTCGTGAAGTCGCCCCACATCCAGGCGGATTACCATCTGCCGCTCAAGCCCGGCACCAATGTTGCGATGGTCACGGCGCTGGCGCATGTGATCGTGACCGAAAATCTCGTCAACCTCGATTTCGTGAAGTCGCGCTGCGACTGGGACGAATATCAGGACTGGGCGGAATTCGTATCGCTGCCGAAGAACAGCCCCGAGGCGGTCGAAAACCTGCTGGGCGTGCCGGCCGCCGACATTCGCGGCGCCGCGCGTCTCTACGCCACCGGCGGCAATGGCGCGATCTACTACGGACTCGGCGTGACGGAGCATAGCCAAGGCTCCACCACCGTCATGGGCATCGCCAATCTCGCCATGGCGACCGGCAATCTCGGCCGCCGCGGCGTCGGCGTGAATCCGCTGCGCGGTCAGAACAATGTGCAGGGCTCCTGCGATATGGGCTCGTTCCCGCACGAGCTGCCGGGCTATCGCCACATCTCCAACGATGCGGCGCGCCAGGCGTTCGAGAAGGATTGGGGCGTTTCCCTCGATCCGGAGCCGGGCCTGCGCATTCCCAACATGTTCGACGCGGCGATCGACGGCACGTTCAAGGGACTTTATGTCCAGGGCGAGGACATTCTGCAGTCCGACCCCGACACGCGCCATGTGTCGCGCGCGCTGGCGAATATGGACATCGTCATCGTGCAGGATCTCTTCCTGGTCGAGACCGCCAACTACGCGCATGTCTTCCTGCCGGGCGCGACCTTCCTCGAGAAGGACGGCACCTTCACCAACGCCGAGCGCCGCATCCAGCGCGTCACCAAAGTGATGTCGCCGAAGAATGGCTACGCCGACTGGGAAGTCACCCAGTTGCTCGCCAACAAGCTGGGACTCAATTGGAATTACGCCGACGCCAGCGAGATCATGGACGAGATCGCGCGGTTGACGCCGTCCTTCGCGGGCGTTTCGTTCAAGCGACTGGCGGAAGCCGGTTCGCTGCAATGGCCGGTCAATGACGCCTCGCCCGACGGCATGCCGATCATGCACATCGAAGGCTTCGCGCGCGGCAAGGGCAAATTCGTCATCACCGAATATGTCCCGACCGAGGAGAAGGTGGGACCGCGGTTCCCGTTGCTGCTCACGACCGGCCGTATCCTGTCGCAATACAATGTCGGCGCGCAGACGCGGCGCACCGAGAACAGCCAATGGCATCCTGAGGACGTCCTCGAGATCCACCCGCACGACGCCGAGGATCGCGGCGTGCGCGACGGCGACTGGGTGAAGGTGGCGAGCCGCGCCGGCGAGACGACGCTGCGCGCCAAGATCACCGATCGCGTCGCGCCGGGCGTCGTCTACACGACGTTCCACCATCCGACCACTCAGGCCAATGTGGTCACGACCGACAATTCCGACTGGGCGACCAATTGTCCTGAATACAAGGTCACGGCGGTGCAGATCTCGACCACGAATGGACCGACCGACTGGCAGCATCAGTATCGCGAGCTGACGGAGCAGAGCCGTCGCATCGCGAGCACGATCGACGCGGCGGAATGACGGAGACGCCGTCGCCGACACTTCGGGTCGAATGCCTGGCGCGCCGTCACGATGTGATGGCGCGTTCTTCTCGCGTGATCCCCGAAGAGACGCCGGTCGCCTTCACCTTTGGCGGCTCCACCCATGCGGTGATGATGGCGACGCCGGCCGATCTCGAGGATTTCGCGATCGGCTTCGCGCTGACGGAGGGGCTGATCGATTCCCCGGAGCAGGCGGGCGACGTCGAGATCGTCGTCTCCGACGCCGGCATTGAACTGCGCGCCTGGCTCAAGGGCGGACGCCAGGAAGCCTATGTCGAGCGACGCCGCTCGATGGCGGGGCCGACGGGATGCGGTCTTTGCGGCATCGAGAGTCTGGAGGCGGCGACGCGCGTTCTGCCGACGCTCGACAATGCGCTTTCGGTGCGCGCCGACGCCTTGATCGAGGCGATGGAGCGTCTGCCCGCGGCTCAGAAATATAATCAGGAGAGCCGCGCCATTCACGCCGCGGCCTTTTGGAATCCAGCTTCCGGCGCGCTGATCGCGCGCGAGGACGTCGGCCGCCACAACGCCCTCGACAAGCTCGCCGGAGCCTTGACGCGCCAGGCCGTCGCCGCGGGGCAAGGCGTCGTGCTGATGACGAGCCGCGTTTCCGTCGAACTCGTGCAGAAGGCGGCGCGCATGGGCGCGCCGATCATCGCCGCCGTCTCCGCGCCGACCGCGCTCGCGGTGCGCAACGCGCAGCACTGCGGCATGACGCTCGTTGCGGTCATGCGCGGCCGCGACTTCGAAATCTTCACCCATCCAGGACGCATCCTCGAACAGGTTTCCGCACATGTCGCATGATTCGGTCGATAAGCTCGTCAGAATGGCTAACCAGATCGGCACATTCTTCATGGCTCAAAAGCATCCCGACGGCGTCGCGAGCATGGCGGATCACCTGAGGAAGTTCTGGGATCCGCGTATGCGGAACGCCATCCTCGCGCATGTCGATCACGGCGGCGCCGGCCTCGATCCGATCGCGATGGAGGCGGTGAAGCGTCTCAAGCCCCCAGTCGGCTCCGACGGCTGACGAAAGCTCGAAGGCGCAGCCGCCGATTCTCAATATTATTGGACGTCGGCGCGTTCCTCGCCTAGGTCTGAGACCCAGGCGCAGCCGCGCGATCATTCTTATGCCGACAGAGCGATGACCGACCAGACATGTCCCTGCCGCGCGATGGACGCGCAAAAGCATTCCTATTCGGCTTGCTGCGCGCGTTACATCGAAGAGAAACTGCCGGCGCCAAGCGCTGAAGCGCTCATGCGCTCGCGTTACACCGCCTTTGCCCGGGGTGACATCGACTACCTTGTCGACTCCTTGGCGCCGGAGTCGCGTTACGATTTTGACCGCAAGGCCATCACGCATTGGTCGCGCAACTCGCAATGGCTTGGACTCGAGATCCTGTCGACAGAACAGGGGCTGCAAGGCGATGAAACCGGCTACGTCGAGTTCGTCGCGCATTTCACCAGCGAAGGCGAACGCTATGCGCATCGGGAGCGGTCGCTGTTTCGACATGACGCGCAGGATGGCCGCTGGTATTTCCTCGAAGAGGCCAATCGCAAGAATGCGCCCATCGTGAAGGGCAAGCAGGCGGGCCGTAACGATCCTTGTCCGTGCGGCTCCGGCAAGAAGTTCAAGAAGTGTTGCGGCGCCGCCGCGTGACCGGCGATTGAACGCGACGATTCGATTCACCTGCCGCCAGAATCCTGGAACAAAGCGGTTGCGCCCGCGTTCCGTCGGCGTGGAACACTCCTTAACCTTGGGAGACCGCCGATGGATTGGAATCGTGTCGAAGGCAACTGGAAGCAGTTCAAGGGCAAGGTGAAAGAGAAGTGGGCGGAACTGACCGACGATGATCTCGCCCGCATGGACGGCAAGCGCGAACAATTTGAGGGCGTTCTCCAAGAACGCTACGGCGAAGGGCGGGACCGCATTCGCGAAGAGGTGGACAGCTGGCTGAAGACTCTGAAGTCGTGAATCTTCAGCGCGTCGCAAGCTTGGCGCGACGACTCTCCTAGCGCTTCTTGATCCGCCCGAACCTTAGGTTCGGGCTTTTTTTAATCGGCGCGCGCTCGTCCTTCCTTCGGGCAAGAGGCGAGCACAGAGCTTCGCCGGCATCTTGGAACATTTTTAAAAAGGGAGAGTTGTTTTCTTATCCTTCTCCGATGAAAGGAGAGCCGAAATGAGTTCGAGGCCGAAGCTTGGAGTGGACTGGCGGCGCATTGTCGAAGCCCTCGCCAAGACCCTGCTTTTGTCGCACGTCGAAGCGCCGCAGGAGCGGCTCATCCATGTTCGCGAACCGCGACAAGCGGAGATCGAGCATTGGCTGCGCAACCGAAAATGACTCCCTCGACGATTGATCCCGGATGATTGCCTGTCGAACGACAGGCAATCATTTTTTGTGTATTGTTTTCTAGTCGCTTTAGCGCGACTCAACTCAAGGCGCCCGTCGCGCGTTTTTCAGGAGCGCAGGGGAGCAAGAACCTCACGGCCTATTTGGCTGCCGACGTCGAAAGTCGTACGAGCAAGTCGAGAAACTTGTCCGGCACGGGTTCCAAGAGGCTCGTCGCGTACATGTCGCGCAACCCCGAGGTCAATTCCCCATCGATCCCGAGGGAAGAGAGATTGTGGAGCGCGTCCCGCTGCGCCCTGGGCGCGCTTCGGCGGCCCTGCGTCCTTTGCCTTTCAGCCTTCTTTTCCATTTCGAAGAGCCCTTGGGCGGCGCTTCCGATGTGGGAGCCGTCGACTCCAATGACAACGGGCGGATGAAGGATCATGCTTGAATTCAACAATATTCGAGGCCCAATGTTCCACGGCGCGGAATAGGGCGGAAGCGGAACGATGCGTTCGACGGAACGTTATAGGAGAGTTCCTGCCCTCGGAGGGTTAGAATGGCGCCGCGGTCATTCTGGAAAGGCTATTTGAAGCTTTCGCTTGTGACCTGTCCGGTCGCGATGACGCCGGCCACGACTGAAGGCGAAAAAGTTCGCTTCCACATCCTTAATCGAAACACCGGCAATCGGGTCGTCAGCCAATATGTCGACGCGGTCTCCGGCGCGCCGATTGGCGAAGACGATGCGGCGAAGGGTTATCCGCGCGGCGAAGACGATTACGTGCTGCTTGAAGATGAAGAGCTTGACGCCTTAAGCCTCGAAAGCACGCGAACGATCGATATTGAGACCTTTGCGCCGGCCGCGAGCGTCGACTGGATTTGGTTCGATAAGCCCCACTATCTTGTGCCGGACGATCCGATCGGCGTCGAGGCCTTTTCCGTCATTCGCGACGCGATGAAGGCGACGGGCACAGTCGGCCTGTCGCGGCTCGTGATGTATCGACGCGAGCGCGCCGTGATGGTCGAGCCGCGCGACAAGGGGCTCGTCTTATGGACATTGCGCTTCGCCGATGAGGTGCGCGATCCGAAGGACTACCTCGACAAGATCGGCGCTGAGACGCCGAACGCGAAAGCTCTCAACTTGATTTCCAAATTGATCGAGGAGCGCAAGAGTCACTGGGATCCGGCGATGACCCATGATCCCGTGCAGGCGCAGTTGCTGGACATCATTTCTGGAAAGAAGAAGGCGCACACGCCCGCTCGCGGCAAAAAACAGGCGTCGGCGGCTCCAAGCAACGTCGTCAATATCATGGATGCGCTCCGTAAGAGCATCGATGCGGAAAAGCGCGGCGCCAAACGTCGCTAGGCTTTTCGCTTTCTCCGCGCGTTCGGCGTTTCGATCGGCGCCGCCGCTTGACGAAAGTCTCGCCACGGATCGCTCTGCAGCGACTCGAGGCGCGCGAGGGTTTTCGCGATCGTGAAATAGTCAGGTCCGATCGCCGGACTAAGTTCGTCCCAGGCGAGCGGAACCGATACTGCGGCTCCCGGACGGGCGCGCGTGGAGTAGGGCGCGACGGCCGTCGCGCCGCGCTGATTGCGCAGATAGTCGACGAGTATCTTTCCGCGGCGCTTCGATTTCGTGATCGTTGCAACATATTTGCCGGGGCTGTCATGTGTCATCGCATCGGCGATGCTCTTGGTGAAAGCCTTCACCTGCGGCCACTCCGCTTTGGGCTTCACCGGCGCAACCACATGAAGACCCTTTCCGCCGGATGTTTTCACGAAAGCGGCGAGCCCAAAGGCTTCGAGACGGTCTCGCGTTTCTTCCGCGGCCGCAATGACGGACTCCCACGCGACCTGTTCGCCGGGATCGAGATCCATGATGATGACGTCAGGACGCTCCCAGTCCGACGCCGTCGAGCCCCAGGGATGAATCTCCAAAGCGCCGGATTGAACGAGCGCGATCAGGCCGTCGAGGTCCTTGATGCTGAGCAAGGGCTCTTCGTCTCCTTTCGGATCGTCGATGAGCACGATGTTCGGATCGATGCCTTTCCAAGCGTGTTTCTGGAAGAATTTCTCTCCCTCGACGCCGTTTGGGCAGCGCAGCAGCGCCAGCGGGCGATTGACGATGAAGGGCGCGATATAGCGCCAGATGTCGGCGTAGTAATCGGCGAGGCCCTGCTTGGTGACGCCTTGATCCGGCCAATAGAGCCGATCGGGATGAGTGAGCTTCACGACGCTTTGCTCCGCTCTCGCCGCTACTGCACGCTCAATGGGCGGCGCCTTTTCGCGAACGACGTCGCGCGCGTCCTTATCTTCGCGCAAACCGCGAAAGGAGGCGTGCCGAAGATTTTGATCGCCCGCCCAGCCGCGAAATTCCACCTCGGCCACCAGTTCGGGCCGCACGTAGCGCACATGGCGCGCCGCGTCCGCGCTGAGCCGCGCGCCAAATGGATTCGAGGAGGTGCGCATCGGATCGAGTTTCGTGAAAAGCTCCTGCGCCATATTCGCCGTAAATCCCGTCCCGACGCGGCCGACGTGGCAAAGGACGCCATTCTGGTAGACGC
Source organism: Methylocystis suflitae (assembly GCF_024448135.1). GTDB lineage: Bacteria > Pseudomonadota > Alphaproteobacteria > Rhizobiales > Beijerinckiaceae > Methylocystis > Methylocystis suflitae. Next base: position 31,010 of record NZ_JAMRYX010000102.1, on the reverse strand, counting down.
CAAGCACGAGGGCGCCGATCGCCCGGCGCGACACCGTCGATGGCGTATAGCCTGCGACGACGAATTCCTGCCGCGCGAAACATTTGGCCTTTATCCAGCTCTTCACGCGGCCGGAGCGATAGGGCGAATCCCGCAGCTTCGACACCACGCCTTCGAGGCCGAGCCGACACGCATGCGCCAGCACGACCGCGCCGCTGTCCTCAAAGTGAAGACTTAAGCGAAGTTTGTCGCCGGCCTCAGCGCCCAAGAGTCCTTCCAGCAACCGTTTGCGTTCCAGCAAGGTGGCGCCGCGCAGATCGTAGCCTTCGAGGAAAGGAAGATCGAAGACCCAAAAGACGAAGCGATCGGTCCGCCCTTCGCTCAGATCGGCCTGAAGCGCGGAGAAATCCGACGCGCCGGAACTGGTCTCGACGACGATTTCGCCGTCGATGAGCCCCGCGCCGAGAGGCAGGGCGCGTAGCGACGACGCGATCTCATCGCCAAATTTCTTCGTCCAATCGAGACCGCTGCGCGAGAGCAGCCGTACGCGTCCCGCCTCGACGCGCGCCTGCACGCGATAGCCGTCGAATTTGATTTCGTGAATCCATGCCTTGCTTGATGGCGCGGCGCCGGAACTGGCCTGCATCGGCGCAATGAAATTCGGCAGCGGCGCTTTCTTTGCGCCCTTGAGGCGTGACGGGTCGATGTCGACCGCAGGCGCCTGAGGCGTCGCAAGGGAACTCGTTTTATCCAAGCGCGACGCGGCGCTCTGCTTCGGCATGGCGCCTTTCTTGGACCGCCGCGAGGGCTTGCCTTCTGCGACATCGCCGATCGTGCGCCCGGTGTCTACCGAACGCGGCATCTCCTCAAGTATGTCCTCGTCTTCAGGCGCACGCGCAAATTCGTCTTCGCCTTTGATGAGAAGCCAGTTGTCGTGCTTCTCGCGCGGCTTTCGCGTCATGCGCACGAGATGCCAACGGCCGCCGAGCTTTTTTCCGCGCAACTCGAAATCGAGATGGCCCTTGGCATAGCCCTTGTGCGGATCGCCTTCGGGAATCCACACGCCTTTGTCCCATACGATCACTTCGCCGGCGCCATATTGGCCTTCGGGAATGACGCCTTCGAAATCGCGATAATCGAGAGGGTGGTCCTCGACGTGAACGGCAAGCCGCTTTTCGCCCGGCACGAGGCTTGGACCTCTGGTGACGGCCCAGCTCTTCAGAACGCCGTCCATCTCCAGGCGAAGATCGTAGTGCAGCCGTCTTGCGGCATGTTTCTGGACGACGAAGCTGTTGCCGGTCTTTTTAGCGCCGCGCCCCTTCGGCTCGCGCGTCGCCCCAAAATCGCGCTTCTTGCGGTAGTCGGCAAGAGACATGCGAGGTCAGCTCGCTTTCCGGCGCGTCGCCGCTGTTCTGGTCTTGCGAGGCTGCGCCGCTCGCTTCTTGGCTGCAGCTTTGTCGCTCCGCTCGGAAAGAGCCGCGCTCTCGCGCAGCGCCTCGAGCAGATTGACGACCTTGGCTTCCCGAGCCTTACGCGGCGGCGCGATCGCCGTGCCTTCCAGCTTCGCTTTTACGAACTCGGCGAGGGCGGCCTCATAGCGATCTTCGAACGTAGAGGGGTCGAAGGCGCCCCGCTTCGTGTCGATAATGTGCTTGGCGAGCTGAAGCATTTCGCCCTGCACTTTAACTTCAGGCACGTCGTCGAACGCCTGCTGCGCCGAGCGCACCTCATAATCGAAGTTCAGCGTCGTCGCGAGAAGCCCGTCACCATAAGCGCTGATCAGAACGGTGCGCGCGCGCCTGAAGAGCACTGTCTTCGCGAGCGCCGCGACTTTGTTCTTGCGCATGCCCTCGCGTATCAGAACGAAAAGTTCGTTCGCGTCGCTTTGCGCGGGGGACAGATAGTAGGGCTTGTCGAAATAGACGGCGTCGATTTCGTCGCAATCCACGAATGTGTCGATCGCTAGAGTTTTATCGCTTTTTGGCGTCGCCTGAGCGATTTCCTCCGGTTCGAGAACGACATATTCGTTCTTACCGACCTCATAGCCCCTGACTTGGTCGCCGGATTCCACAGGTTCGCCGGTGTCGCTATCGACAAAGGTTCGCCGCACGCGGTGACCGGTCGATCGGTTGATCGTGTGGAACGCGATCCTCTCAGACGTCGACGTCGCGGAGTATAGCGCCACCGGACAGGTGAGCTCCGCAATCTTCAGAGAGCCCTTCCAGTTCGCTCTCGGCGACAACGCAAACCTCGTACGCTCGCGGGCGGCGGAACGCTCGCCCGCCGATTACGCTTCCGGAGACTTCGTACTGTCAAGCTTTTCTGAGATTTTTGACGCAATCATCAGTCCGACGGCGGCGCCGATGATCAGATGGAGGTTGGGCACCACGCGTTCGGCCACTGCTTTCGCCGCGCCAGGCGCCATCGAGCCGATCGAGGAGCCGATCGAGCGCATCAGGTTTCCGTCCGGTTTGAACAGCTGATCAACGAAGGGGAGCTGCGCAAAGCTGCTCTGTTCGAGTTCAGCGGTTCGCGTTTGAGTTTCCGGCGGGACGGAGTCCTTTGTCGCGAGATAAACGATGAGAGCCGCGAAGAGAAAAGCTCCGGCGAGGACGAGGTTGCCGGCGATCTCTCCCCACGTCCGCATGGCGTAGGCGTGGGCGGCGGCCGTCGCGAAGCCGAGCGCGAACAGCGCGAGGGTCGCGACGATGGCGAGACGCGACGCGCCTCGCGTCGCGTTCGCGATACTCTCGTCAACCCGTTGGAATATCGGATCCAGTATCATGATCTTGCCCGCCCGAGATTAGCTGCGGCCCTTCCACATGGCCCCGACGAGGAATCCTCCGGCGACAGCAAGCAACAGCGCCGTGAGCGGCTGCTCGCGTACCGCGCCTTCGACGGTTGTCTTGAGCCCTTCGCCGGCCGACCTGGCCTTCTCCGCGACTTGCCGAGACTGCTCGCCCACTGTCGTTAACGCGGCGTCAGCCATCTCTACGGTTTCGTCGACCTTTGCGCTGACGTCTTCGGCCATCGAGGCCGCCTTCGCGGCGGCGTTCGCCGAGGCCTTGGTCACGGCCTCTTGCGCCTCCTGGACCTTGTTCGTGACTTGAGATGTTATGCTCATGCCCTCTGCTCCGCTGTTACTGCCCCGCTGGGCGAATACTGAACTTCCAGATCGGTTGATTGTTCCTCGCCGCGTTCCAAGTGGCGCGCGCTACTCCGCAAGATTAATTTCGTGCGGCGGGAACATATGGATCGTTGAGCTCTGAACAACGGCAGCGCGAATGATCAACACGGCGCCAAAGACAACCGCGGCGGCGAAGACGCCGGGCGGAACGCCCCACCTTCGCAAGTCGGTCACTCAAAACGGCACCCGCCAATGTTCCATTGTAACCGCGCGGACCGTCTGTTGGCCGTCCTTACAGTCCCGAAGAGATGTCCTTTCCCTCTTCGGCGAGCTTCGCTTCGCCAATGGACTTTTGAAACTCGCCAACGACGATCTGCGCGAGTCCGTTGAGCGTGAGATGGGTCGATTGCGTGGCGAGCCCGAGAGTTAACTTGGTCTTGCCCATGGCTTCATTGGCATAGCCGCGCATTTGATCGGTCGCTCCCGACTGCACAATGGTGTCGATCGCCTCTCTCATCGAATCCTTCACTTGGGCGACCGGGGAGCGCGCCCGTGTTGGCGGCTCTAAATCGACGGAATTTCCATCTGGCCGCGCCGGTGGAGTCGATGCATCGCAGAAGCTGTATTCTTCGTCGGCGCAGACAATGGGGTTCTCGCCATTTTCAGCTAACGCATCCATTGATTCCGTGCTCCTAAATCGCAATTCCTGGGTTCGGCAAAGGCCGCCCGTCAGGATGAAAACTGAATTGATGGGTTCTATGTTCCGAAGGGTCCGCGCAGGTCCCGTATCGCGCAGCTCAAGGCTCGGAAGTGACTGCTAAACATCGCGCGTTAAACGACGGGGCTCACGTCACGCGCCCAGCTGTTTGAACAACCCATAGATGTCGAGGACGTCCCAATGCTCAGCGAGCTTGCCGTCCTCAACACGGAAGATATCGACGGCGTCAAAGGCGTAGGCCTTGCCTGTCGCGGGAATGCCGAGCCAGTCGCCGGCGTGGGTGCCGGAATATGCGCCATAGGCCCAAACGAGATCGCCTTCGGCGACAATTTTCTTGACCTCATATTTGAAGTCCGGCACGGCCAGGAACCACGCCTCGAAGAACTCACGAAATCCTTTGCTGCCTTGCGGCACGAACGGATTGTGTTGGACATAGTCTTCTCGCATCAACTGATCGAGTTGCGAAAAATCCTTGTTCGCGAACACGCTTCCTCCCAGCGCCGCAAGGATTGACTTGGGATCTGTCATTCTCGTCTCCTGTGTTGATCGGAACGCATCGGTTGTGAAGGACGATGCAGGCGCAGGCATACAAGGGCCGCAACGGCGCCGGCCGCAAACGGAACATCGAGCGATCCCCGTGCGCGCACTGGCGTTCATGCCAGTCAGTATTACCTAAGCGGTTAGGTAACATCTGGAAAGAAGGCACTAGAAAGTGGTATAGGTACCTAATGGTAACCAAGGGATCGCAGGATGCGCTGGAACCCCTACGCGGCTGAATGCCCGACGCGCCAACTGCTGGATCGGATAGGCGACAAGTGGGCGGTGCTGGTGCTGGGCTTGCTCGAACCCGGCCCGCAGCGGTTCAATGCGCTAAGACGACGAATCGAGGGCATCTCGCAAAAGATGCTCACGCAAACGCTGCGGAGTCTGGAAGCGGATGGGTTGATTACGCGACGCGCCTTCGCGACGGTGCCGGTCACCGTCGAGTATCAACTCACGCCGCTCGGACGAAGCCTGAATTCAGTGCTCGATCCGCTCCGCGAATGGGCGGAGGCCAACATGTCGCGCGTGCATAAGGCTCGCGAAAAACGGGGCGCTGTCGATCGAAAGTGAGTGCGGGACTTGCGGGTCGGGCGGCGCGCGGAAGCGCCGAGAGTGAGACTTCATCCAGGGAAGAACGGACTGAAGTAGAGGAGGGCGTGCATGCCGAACGATGTCACCCCCTCAAGGCAAGCCGAGCAACTGGCGACAGCCTTTCTGTCGCGGGTATGGAATGGTACCGCCAATGATCTCGGCGCGATCGACGAGCTAATGACGGAAGATTATGAGATCCATTCCGCCACGAAGACCATCCGCGGACGTGACGCCTTCCGGCAGTGGGTGAGCGATTTTCAAACTCGGCTCAGGAATGCCCGCAATGAAATCCTCGAGGTCTTCGCCAATGCGGCGGGTGATCGCGTCGTCTCGCGGTGGATGTGCTCGGGCTTCAACAACGGGATATTTGGTCTTCCCGCTGATGGGCGCCCCGTCAAGTTTTCGGGGATCGCCATCTGGCGTGTCGAGAACGGACGCCTCGCAGAATGCTGGATAGAGCGCGCGGCGCTTGAGGCCTATAGGGATCTGGTCAGCGACTGACGCTCGTGGTTCGTTCCTATCGGCCGCCCGCCCTTCGCCTCAGCGACCGGCAACAGCGTCAGGCCAAGCGCGGAGCGCCGTCACAGCGATGGCTTCCAGCACGTCGCGATCGACGCCGTCGCGCGCCTGGATCGACAGGCCCTGAACGACCGCCGCATAGAAGGCCGCGAGCGCCTCCGTGTCGGTCAAGGGCGCAAGCTCCCCTTCGATCACGGCGCGATCGAACCGCGCCTTGATCGCGGAGATGATCGCCAATCTTCGCTTGGACAGATCCGCGACCACCAGGGCGTGCTCGGGCGCGCAGGTTACGGCGCCGCTGGCCAGCATGCAGCCACGCGGCGACGGCCCTTCGGAATAGACCGCCACTGCCTCCTGCAGGATTCGTTCTACCGCCCGCCGCGCCGTCGGCTCCTCAGCCAGCGCCCGGGCGGTGAATGCGCCATATGACGCGCCGTAGCGGTCCAAAGCCTCCCGATAGAGCCGCTCCTTGCTGCCAAACGCGGTGTAGAGGCTCGGCGGGGTCACGCCCATGGCTGCGGTCAGGTCAGCGACGGAGGCGCCTTCGTAGCCATGCCGCCAGAAGAGCTGCAGCGCCGTTTCCAGCGCCTTGTCGCGGTCGAGTGCGCGCGGCCGCCCGCGGGGTCGCTTTTCGATCTTTTTCATAGCGATCGATATTAAAATATCTTGACCGGCGCGCAATCGCGTATTTAACTAGTGATCGCTATTTTAATATCCCAAGGGAGAAGACGGTGACCAGAGCAGCAGCATCGCTGTCAGCGACATGCCGCGCTTACCGGCTCGTTCCGACCGATGGCGGCAGCCGTCTCGGCCAGGTCGAGGATGTGGCGCCCGCGCCTGGGCCGGGCGAAGTGCTATTGAGAGTGGAAGCCGCGAGCCTCAATTATCGTGACCTGCTCATCCTGCGCGGCCAGCTCGGAGCCGTGCGCGAGGGACTGATCCCGCTCTCCGACGGCGCGGGGCGCGTGGTGGCGACCGGCAGGGAGGTTACGCGCTGGCGCGTCGGAGATCGTGTCGCGCCGATCTTCTATCGGGATTGGGTCGCTGGCGCCTATCGCGAGGCGTATGGGCCCGCGGCGCTCGGCGGCGGCGATGCCGATGGCGTGCTTGCTGATTTGATTGCTGTTCCCGAAGCCTCGCTGGTGCGCATTCCCAACGAGCTGAGCGTCGAGGAGGCCGCCACCCTGCCGTGCGCCGCCCTGACCGCCTGGCAGGCGCTCGTGGTCCGCGGCGGCATAGCGGCCGGTGACACGCTGCTGGTGCAGGGAACCGGCGGCGTCGCGCTGTTCGGACTGCAGATTGCGCGCGCCGTGGGGGCGAGAACGATCGTACTGTCTTCCTCCGATGAGAAGCGCGAGCGCGCTGAGGCGCTCGGCGCCTTCGCGACGGTGAACTACCGCGCCACGCCGGACTGGGATGTCCCGGTGCGCAAGCTGACCGATGGACTCGGCGTCTCGCACATCCTCGAGCTCGGCGGGCCGGACACATTCGACCGTTCGCTACGCGCGCTTGCCGCCGGGGGGCGCATCGCCCAGATCGGCGTCTTCACCGGCTTCGGGCCGCGCTCGAACCTCTTCCGCCTTCAGCAGATCAACGGAACCATCGATGGCGTCAATGTCGGTTCGGCCGAGCAGTTCGAGGCGATGAACGCCTTCCTCGTCGCGCATCGAATCAAGCCGGTGATCGACAGAAGCTTCGCGTTCGACGAGGCGCAAGCCGCTTACGACGAACTCGCGAGCGGCCGTCACTTCGGCAAGCTCGTCATCCGTCTCTGAATATTGGGGAGCGCGAGTCAATTCAGAAAGGAAGCTCGGCGTTAGTCGCAGTTCTGTTCGACCAGCCTATGACGCAACGGCCTTCGATTTTTGATGGCGTCTGGCGATCGCCGCCGGCTTGCTGCGGCGCTTGGGCTTGGACTGATGCGCTTGGAGATACGCCGTCACGAGCAGGATAAGCTCCTTTTCGAGGCGCGCTGTGACTCGGGCCGGCGCAGTTTCCTTGAGCAAGGTTTGGACCGGACCGACCAAAGCGCCAAGCGCGATCTTGGCGACCAAAGCGGGATCGTCGAATCGAGCGTCAGGCGCGCTCGCCAGCATGGCCGTGACAGCCGCCGCTATGCGGGTCCGCATGCGAGCGGCCAGCGCCGCGCCGCCCCGTTCTTCCGCAACGGCGTAGAGCGCCTTCGCTTCCTCGGGGTCGCGCAGTTTCGCAGCCAGGAAAGCGACGACGAAGGCTGAACCCATTTGCGATAGTTGTTGGCCTCGATGCTCGTGGCAGGCGCGCTCGACCGCGCTGGCGACGCCCTCCAGATGCCTTTCGAGGACGCCGGCGAGCAGTGCGTCGCGGTTGGGATAATATTGATAGAGGCTTCCGACCGATATGCCTGCACGCTCGGCGATACGGGTCGTCGTACAGCGGCTCAGGCCCCCCTGGAGCAAAACCTGAATGGCCGCCATGTGCAGCGTTTCGACGGTCGCGGCCGAGCGGACCTGAACCGGGGTTTTTCTGGGCCTTAGGGTCGTTGCGACGGCCTTCATGGAATGCGAATTCAGAAAGTGAAGGATGTTTCATATATTTGCGTGAGCAGCACGAAACAAGGTTCAAGGTGATGACCAGCACGTTCACACTCGGCGACCGCACCGTGAACCGGCTCGGTTACGGCGCTATGCAGCTCGCGGGACCCGGAGCGTTCGGTCCCCCCAAAGATCATGATGCGGCGCTGACCGTGTTGCGCGAAGCGGTCGCATCTGGGGTGAACCATATCGACACCAGCGACTTCTACGGTCCGCATGTCACCAACCGGTTGATCCGCGAGGCGCTGCATCCCTATCCGGATGACCTCGTCATCGCCACCAAGATTGGCGCGCGGCGCGGCCCAGACGGCTCATGGCGGCCAGCCTTCTCACGCGACGAACTCAGGCTGGCGGTGCATGATAATCTGCGCAATCTCGGCCTGGACGCGCTCGATGTGGTCAATCTGCGCGTCATGTTCAGCGCTCATGGCCCCGCGGAAGGTTCGATAGAGGCGCCGCTCACCACGCTCGCGGAGCTTCAGCGGCAAGGGCTTATACGTCACATCGGCCTCAGCAACGTCACGCCCGCACAGATCGCGGAAGGTCGCGAGATCTGCAAAATTGCCTGCGTGCAGAACCACTATAATCTCGCGCACCGGGTCGACGACGCTCTCATCGACGAACTCACCGGCGGCGGCGTCGCTTATGTGCCCTTCTTTCCGCTTGGCGGGTTCACGCCGCTGCAATCCTCGACCCTATCCGATGTCGCGCGGAATCTCGACGCCACGCCCATGCAGGTCGCTCTCGCCTGGCTGCTTCGTCGCGCGCCCAATATTCTGCCGATTCCCGGCACGGCGTCGGTCGCGCATCTGCGGGAGAATCTTTCAGCGACCGAACTCGATCTGCCGGACGAGGCGACTGCTTTGCTCAACGGCGTTGCCGCAAACATCGGTTCGTCTGACTGAGCGATTCTTGAAGGGCGCGACGGCGTAGAGGGGGCTAAATTTTATTTGCCGCCTCGCGCAGCTGCCGCCGGTGAATTCAGGCTCGCGCGACGGCCGGGCGGGAGGGGTCGGCGTTCGCCACTCCCGCGATGCGAACAAACGCAGCTTCGTCGCCGGAGTTTGAACGCACGTTAACTCGGCTTCACCGCGAGATAGACGTGGAGAGATGGCGGCATCGCGACGCCGTCGTAGCCCAGCAGCTCTTCCACGCGGAATCCGCAAGAGGCCAGCTTCTCCATCACGCCCGCCGCTGGCCACAGTCGCAGTCGATGTTCTTCGAATGAGCGGCTCCAAGCGCTGTCGCCGAGGTCTCGAAATGTGGTGATCTTTCGAACGAGTAGGTCATCGCTTTCCGTCGCCACGACGCCGACGGCCCATGACGCCGCCTCCTTGAAGCTCGCTCCAACACCCACGCGCCTAGGCCCTGCCAAGTCGAAGAGGAACACGCCTCCAGGCTCCAAGGCTTCAAACACGCGCTGGAACACGTGCGTCAGGCCGCCAGGGTCGTGCGCGGTCGCATAGTTGAGCACCTCGCCCACAGCTGCGACGGCCACAGCCTGCGGCAGATCCGCATCGAGCACGGAGCCGCAGTGGAGCTCGGCCCGCGGCAAGCGCTCGCGCGCCAGCGCGATCATAGCGGGCGAAATGTCCAGCCCCCAGGTGGGGAAACCCCTCTGGCCGATGCGTTGGCTCAGCGGACCGGCGCCGCATCCAAGATCAAGCACCCGTCCCGAAAGGTCGCGTTCAAAAAGCGCCTTCAGCAGGGTTTCCGCCGCCGACGCCGCGAGCGCCTCGAAGGCGTCCACGTGGATGACCGCGAGGTCTCGTCCATAGATATCACCCATGACCGCGACATAGCAGATTCGGGCCGCTTCGCGTTCCTGAGACCTCCGAACGTCCGCTTCTGAACCCCGCGGGCATGTCGCCAACGGGATCATAAGACACAGGGCCGCCGTCCAAGCCTCCGACGCGCATCTCGGGCAATTTTCCTGATCGAGGCGAGGCATTTTTCGCTTGTCACGATCCGGCGGCTCTTGATCATTGACGCCGCGCCGGTCTGTGGCATGGCGTCCTTGAGCTGAAAAAATTCCGCGCGTTCGACAAACGGTTGGAGAGAGATCGATGTCAAAATTCTACGGCGCCGAGCACCGCAAGCTTCAAGACGAATTCGATACGCGCCGCCTCGCTGATTTAATGGAGGGCGGCGTCATGCACGCCGAATTTGCTCCCCATGAGATCGAATTCATCCAGTCTCGCGACATGTTTTTTCTTTCGACGCTCGATCCCGCCGGTCGTCCGACGGTCTCCTATAAGGGCGGCGCTCCGGGCTTCGTTCGCGTCGTCGGTCAAAGCGCGCTCGTTTTCCCGTGGTTCGATGGCAACGGCATGTTTTACTCGGCCGGAAATCTGGCGGAGACGAGCAAGGTCGGCCTGCTTTTCATCGATTTCGTCACGCCCAACCGGCTTCGTGTGCAAGGCGAGGCAAGACTCATGCGCGAAGCGTCGCTCCTCGCTTCCTACCCCGGCGCGCTATTTGTCGTCGGCGTCGAGGTCGAGAGCGTGTGGGTGAATTGTCCTCGTTACATTCATCGCTATCAAAAAATCGCCGAGTCCAAATATGTCGCCGCAGAAGGAGACGAAGCGCCACTGCCGGGATGGAAACGGATCGACATCGTTCAAGAGGCGCTTCCATCTTTTGATCGAGAGCGTGTTGAAGCCGCCGGCGGCGTCATCGACCAAGCCGCGTACGGGGATCTGCTCGCGAAGGGCGAGGCTTAAGAGGCGCCTCGCTTCTCGCCGGAAAATGCGTGTGGGAAGTCCTTGAGCGCGTTGAAATCGTCGATTGCGGCGTGGCGGCCGGCGACGTCGTCTGACGCCAGCCATTTAGCGGCCGCGAAATCATGAACAGATGGGCGACGCTGCGCTTGCATCGACCAGGAATGGGAATATCTGACGGCGGCGGCGTTGGTTGCTTATGGGGATTGCGGGTCATGACAAGGACCGCCAAATCACTTGGCCAGGATGCGGCAGATGAATCTGCATGGTCTCGGTTCGATCGCGCAGTAGACGCGGCTTTTAAGAGCGGACCGAAACACAAGATTACGTCACCGCCATCCTTGTGCAAAAAAGCGCGCCCCGCGAGCAAGGGGCGCGTCCATAAGGGGAAGACGAAGGCGTAAGGCTCTATCAAAAAATAGGCAGGTCTCATTCTTTGGGGGCAGAGCGCTCGGCTCACACCCCAGCCCGGCGGCGCCTATTTAATGGGAAGCTGCACCCTGCCGTCTCCCGGTCAGAAAAAAGGCTTCCATGGCGCCCTTGCCCTTGATTTCGAGGCTGTCACGCGGCGTCAAAATGAAGTCCCCGCACAGATGCTCATAGGTCGAACGTGAAACCTGGATGCGGCCTGGCAGGCTGCTCGACTCCAGCCGGCTCGCGATGTTCACCGCGTCGCCCCAGATATCGTAAATGAACTTGTGCGCGCCGATCACGCCCGCAACGACGTCGCCGGAGTTCATGCCCATCCTGATCTCGAGCGGCGCAGGCAATGTATCGTTGAGTGTTTCCAGAGTTTCGGCCATAGCCAACGCCATGTCCGCGACGGCGTGCGCGTGATCGTCCCGATTGCCGAAGAGCCCGCAGGCGACCATGTACGCGTCGCCAATTGTCTTGATCTTCTCGACGCCAAATTTGAGCGCGAGCCCGTCAAACGCCGAGAAAACGCGTCCCAATACGCCAACAAGTTCGGGAGCCGGCAGCCTGGAAGAGAGCTCGGTGAAGCCGACGAAATCCGCAAACAGAATCGTGACGTCGTCGACATGATCCGCGATGACCGTTTCGCCGCTCTTCAGGCGCGCGACAATCGGCGCTGGAAGAATATTGAGGAGAAGCTGCTCGGAGCGCTCTTTTTCGATGCACAACGCTTCGAGCGCCTCGCGCTCTCGATCACGTAGATGCTTTTTCTCCAGTGACGATCCGATGCGCGCGCGAAGAAGCACCGGATCGAAGGGTTTCGCGAGATAATCGTCGGCGCCCGCTTCGATGCATCTGACGATGGAGTCGATCTCGTTCAGCGCCGATATCACGATGACCGGAATGTCTCTCAAGGCAGGATCGGACTTGAGGATCGAAAGGACATCGAACCCGCTGATATCCGGCATCAGCAGATCGAGCAAGATGAGATCAAAGGGCGCCTGCCTCAACGTTTCCAGCGAGCGATACCCATTTTCAGCCAGTGCGACAGAGTGGCCCTGTCGTTCTAGACGGCGCTTCAGAAGCTCGCGATTGGACGCGTTGTCGTCGACCACGAGGATGCGGCTCGGCAATACGGCGACACTGTCGGCTTCGCCTTCTGAGATCGGCTGCACAGAGGCGACGAAGCGATGTGCGACCATGGCGGAGACGTGTCCCGCGCCGACTTCGGCGTCCTTGGCCGGCGCCTCGGTCTCGGGGAGCGAAAAACTGACAAGGCCGTCGATGCGCTCAAGCAGGCGCGACGCTTCCTCTAAAAGTCGATTGAGGTCCGAGACCAGCGCCTGCGCGTCGTCAATGCCCGCTGCGTCTTCGCGCAGCATCTCGCCATATCCCTTGATGGCGTTGATGGGCGTGCGCAGATCGTGCCGCAAGTGGCGACGATAGTCCTCGGAATCCTCGCCTGGCCCGCGCGTCGGCGCGCGGGACCGACTGACGAGTGACGCGATGACATCAATCAGCGAACGGCTGGCGGCGTGGATTTTCTCAAGGTCGTCACGAAAGTCCCCGTGACCGTTCCTTTCGGCCTCGTCCAGCAAAATTTCGGCATAACCGGCAATCGCCTCGGCAGGCGCGCTCAACTCCTGCTGTACATAAGCAAGCAGCGCGCGATCACTCCTGTCGGGGGACGGCTGAAAGTCATGCGATACCATCATATTTTCCCAGAAAGCCAACGCCCGCCGTCATATGCGTCAGTCGTTTCTCATAAACGTTTCAACCGTGGGGTCGCCAGAGTTCGACGGCTACCGGCCGCGCATGGCCGAAGAGAGCTTCGAGACGACAATCGATCAGACGATACTAAGCGCCAGATTCAATCAGGGCCGTGATCTTGCCCAGAAGACGCGTGATCTCGACAGGTTTCGTGTCATAGTCGTCGCAGCCCGCTTCGATCGCCTTCTCGCGGTCCCCTGCCATCGCGTGGGCTGTGAGGGCGATGACTGGAATCTTGCGCGTCGCTTCGTTTTCTCTGACCCGGCGGGCCGCCTCCCAGCCATCGATGACCGGCAGGCTCATGTCCATCAGGATGAGGTCGGGCGATTCGGCGGCGGCCATCTCGACGCCCTGCTGGCCATCTATGGCGATCACGACTTCATAGCCATTGCGCCTGAGACGCCGCGACAGCATATCCCTGTTCATCTCATTATCTTCGACAAGCAAAATCTTCACCACCGATCCTGTCTCCGATGTCAATGCGCTTGGACGGCGTCCGCCGCGCTGGGATTGAGGCACTGACGCATAATCGTCACCAGCTCCTCAAGATAGTCGTGGTCCTTTGTGATGATGTCAGCCCTAAATTCTTTCAGCTTGCAAATATCCTCTTCGCTAAGATCTTTCGCTGTGACGATGATGACCGGCAAATGGTCATAGGCGCGGCGCTTACGCAATTCTCTCAAGAAACCGAAGCCATCGAGATTTGGCATCATCAGGTCGAGAAGGATAAGGTCCGGCGCCGGATTTTCAGCGATCCAGTCGAGCCCATCCCGCCCGTTGATCGCGGCTTCAGCCTTGTAGCCGGCGCCCGAAACGCAGCGGCAAAGAAGCTCGCGCGTCGCGGAGTCGTCCTCGATGACGAGCACCGTCGTTTCGCTCGAGGTCCCGCAATATTGCGTCATCAGGGCCGTCAGGCGCTGACGGTCGATCGGCTTTGTCAAAAGCTCCGCCGCCCCGAGCGGAATCGCCAGAGCGCGCTCGTTGAGAATCGTCACCATGATGACGGGGATGTTCCGCAATTCGACATCCTCCTTGAGCTGCCTGAGCACGCTCCAGCCGTCGAGCTGGGGCATCATCACATCGAGCGTGATCGCATGCGGCCTGTGCTGTCTCGCCAGGGACAGCGCTTCCAGCCCGTTACGGGCGGCGACGACGTGATAGCCCTTGTTCTGCAAAGTTCGTGTGAGCAGGTCGCGCGCCGTCGCGTCGTCGTCGACGACCAGTATCGTCGCGAGAGACCGGGACGACGTCGATTCGGCCGGTTTTTTCGTGGCGAGGGGCTCCTGCCGGTCCGGAAGCCTGATCGTGAAGGTCGAGCCTGCGCCCAGCGTGCTCTCAACGAAGATATCGCCGCCGAGCGCCGTGCAAAAATGCTTGGTGATCGCGAGGCCCAGCCCCGTCCCTCCGAAGCGCTTCGTGGTCGAGGCGTCCGCCTGGGTGAAGGCCTGAAAGAGGCGGGCAAGCTGCTCCTGCGTCATGCCGAGCCCCGTGTCCGACACGTGGAAAACCACGGAAGCGTCGGCGTCCCGCTCGACGGTCAGAGAGACTTTTCCCTGGCTCGTGAACTTGTTTGCGTTGCTCATGAGATTGAGCAGGCACTGTTTGACCTTCGTTTCGTCGGACAGAAAACCGCCCACGTCGCCCGGGCAGGAAAGCTCAAGCGTATTGCCGTTCTTGTCGGCGAGGGGCTGAACGATGGAAAGGACCTCGTTCACGAGAGGCCTGATCTCCACCCTCTCGATGAAGACCTCCATCTTTCCGGCTTCGATCTTGGAAAGGTCGAGAATATCGTTGATCAGGCCAAGCAGGTGACGGCCCGCGCTCTCGATCCGCTTCAGGTCCTCGATCGGCTCTGGATCGCCATTGTCGATCGCGTTCTCCTGAAGCATTTCGCTATAACCGATGATGGCGTTGAGCGGCGTGCGCAGCTCATGGCTCATGTTTGCAAGAAAGGCGCTTTTTGTCTTGCTGGCTTCCTCGGCCGCCACGCGCGCGACTGACAATTCCTCGTTCGCGAGCTGAAGTTCGCGCGTGCGCGCCCGGATCTTGTCCTCCATGGAGTCGTATAGTCCGCGTAGCTCCACGGTCATGGAGCGGATCGCCCTCAGCAAGAGCCCCGTTTCGTCACGGCTGCCAATCTCGAAATTTGCGTCGAGATCCCCCGCGGCGACCCTCTCGGCGACGCCGACAGCGGTCTTGATGGGCTTGGTGATCGTGCGCGCGACGCCCATGGCCAGAGCGATAATCGGCGGAATCATGAAGAACAGCAGCCAGAGCGTCGCCGCTTTTTGCGCGCTGGTGAGCGCGAAGGCCTCCTTAGTGCTCTGCTGTACGACCATGCCCCAGCGAAATGAGGGAACGTAGGTCCACGAGGCGACAACCGGCCTGTTCTCGAGGTCATCGAAAAGACCCGAGCCGTGGACGCCGGCGAGCGCCCTGGCGAGCGCGGGAAAAGCGCCGCCATCGAGCGACGCCCTGATGCTGAAAGCCTTGGAAGCGTCGTGCCGCAGCGGGTTAACCACGACCATTTGGCCCTGATCAAGGCGGGCGGCGACCAGCACCTCTCCCGTCTCGCCGAGACCCGTATAGTCATTGATGAGGCTGTAAAGCTCCTGATTATCGAGCTGAAAGACGACGACGCCAATCACGACGCCGTTTTCCAGAACAGGCCCCGCAATAAATGCGGCAGGCTCCTTCAGCCCCGGGTAGATCTGAAACGCCGAGATTTCGGCCTGCAGCAATGTGCGCGCCCGATTAATCGTGTCCGCAAGCTCCGTTCCCGTGAGCGGCCCGCTGGGCGAATTTGGGTTGAATAGGGCGGTGTTCGATTGCTCGAAAAGCGTTAAGCCTTCGGGCGAGACAATCGCGCAATTCACATAATTGAACGTGTCGGAAAGACGCTTGAGAGTGGGGCCGTGTTTCGCGACCGCTTGGCGATAGGATTCCGAGTCTCTTCCGCTCGTCCTTATGGCTTCGGAAAATTCCCGGGTCGCCTCGCCAATTGAGGCGCTGTGCATCAGAGATTCGACGCTTCTGATTTTTTCAAGCGTCAGAGTCTCCAGCTGCTCCACTTTCTTCTTGGCGACAACCTGCAACGACGTCTGAATCGCCTGCTCGAGTGACTCTCGCGAAATGTCATAGGTTCGCCAGGCGAGGAGGCCGCAGGAGACGATATTGATCGCAAGGAACCAGAAGATGATCTTGGCGCCGATGGAGCGCCGGAGGAAATCGAGCCTGGGAAGCTTCATGGATCAGTCCGCCTCTGTCGGATTAGCCCATCTGCCGCCCCAACTGTTGTACAAGGCGGTCAGAAATTCCTCCCACTCGGCTTTTGTGCGAGTCGGCGGATAGGGCACGGGACGGATCGGACGATCGATCGTCCAGACAAGCTCGATCCGGCCATCAGTTTGAATTTTACCGACAGAGAAAGACCGCCAAGTATGCTGCGTGTAAGGATCAACCGACACCAGACCTTCGGGGGCATCGAGGGTCTCGGTCAGCATGGTGCGTTTGACCCTCTGAACGTCGAAGGACTGCGCCTCTTCGACCGCCTTCGCCCATAAGATGACGCTGAAGTAGGAGGTCGCAATAACGTCGCTCGTCACACGGTTGGCGCCATATCTTTCACGAAAGGCGCGAACGAACCGCTCGTTCTCCGGCTTCTTGATCGCCTCGAAATAACTCCAGGCGCTGTAATGGCCTTGGAGGCTCGCAATCGGCAGGCTGCGAAGCTCCTCTTCGCCGATGCTGACGGAGACAACCGGCAACTTGTTCGCGGAAAGGCCAGCGTCGGTCAGCGCCTGATAGAACGCCTTGTTGGAATCGCCCACGACCGAACTGACAATAACGTCCGGCTGCGCCAGCTTGATTTTTTGGATCGCCCGAGAGACGTTGGCGCTTCCGAAGAAAATATAGTCTTCGCCGACAAGCTCCGCGCCAAGCGCGCGGATCGTGTCCTTCATGATTTCATTGATGCTGTGCGGCCAAACATAATCAGAGCCGATCAAATAGAATCGTTTGCCAATGTGATCGAGGCTCCATTTGATCGCCGGAATGACCTGCTGATTGGGCGCCGCGCCCGTGTAGATAATGTTGGGAGACTGTTCGAGTCCCTCATAGGCCATAGGATAGACTAAGAGCTGACCATATTTTTCGATAATGGGCGCGACCGTCTTACGGCTTGCGGAGGTCCAGCATCCGAAGATCACGGATACGTGTTCCTCGGTGATCAGGCGCTCGGCCTCTTTCGCGAATGTCGGCCAATCGGATTTGCCGTCGGCGATAATCGGCTGAATCTTGCGTCCCAGTAAGCCGCCCTTCGCATTGATCTCCTCAATCGCGAGCAGCTCCGCGTCGACCATTGAATTTTCGCTGATCGCCATCGGCCCAGTGCGCGAATGCAGGATGCCGACCTTGATCGGCGCGCTTTCCGCTCTGAAAAGGAACATCGTCGCGGCGAATAGCGTCGCGGCGGCGATAGCGACCGCGATAAAGCCTTTCCACGCGCTGCGAGGACTCTCGAGGGCCATTGGCCGTATCCTGCTTCTTCCGAGGTTTGTTAAAATTGACAGAACGTCATTTTACGCGATCGCCGCCTCGCCTTCCAGACGCGCGCCGTCAAGTTGTAGTTAATCGTAAGAGTGGTGGCGTAGCAGAGCGAGAGCAAGCTTGTTGCGAAGCGCGCTTTTCCTAGCGCAGTAGCGAGCGAGCGGCCTGCGGTGGTCATGAACGAAACGCCGGCAGGATCGGGTGGCGACACGCCAACGCACCCGAGGAGCCGCCGATGACCGACGAGATGATGACGCTTCGCGAACGCGTGGAGAGCCGCAGCGCGATGTTCCTGCGACTGACGCGCTCGCCGTCGTCGGCGTGAGTTCAACATACAGCGCGGCTCGGCGCGCTTCCGCCTCGCTCTACCACGAGTCGTGCCGCTTATGTTCTCACGCTTTGGCCGCTGCCGTCGCCATTCCTGCGGCGACAAGAACGCCGCCACTGGCGCGCTTCGTCCAGACCGAAACATCAGAGCGGAAGAGCAACGATCGCGCTGTGGAGGCCGCCAGTGCGTAGCCTGCGTCTGTGGCGGCCACGATTAAGCAGAATGTCACCGTTAGCACCGCTGCCTGCAACGGATAACTACCATTCGCATCGATGAATTGGGGCACGAAGGATACGTAAAAAATGATGGTCTTGGGGTGAAAGACGCCGACGGCGACGTTCCCGAGAAATGCGGTGCGTGGAGAGATTGCGTCGATCTTTAGTTCTGCTGTTGCCCGGTTGGCTTTGAAGAACGTGTAGAGACCGAGGACAACCAGATATACCGCGCCAATCCACTTTAGTGCAGAGAACGCTAGCGCCGAGGCGGCGAGTAACGCGCCAACGCCGACAAGCGATAACGTCATCGCAATCGCATTACCCACCGTCATGCCAGCGACGGAGGCCAACGCAGTCTTGCGTCCAGAGCCGAGCGCGTAACCGATGATCGCGGCTACGCCCGGTCCCGGGATCAACCCCATTACGACAGACGCGGCGGCGAAGGCTAACCAAACGGAGAAAGTCATATTTGACTCCAAACAATTGGAAGCTGACATGGCGCGATTTTGAAGAATTCCGCTTTCGCAGGCAACAGCCCGACCTGACGGCATGTCACGCGGCTGCTCGGCGTCGCAGAGCAATTTTGCTCCTGCTGCTGGCTGCCATCATCCTTTCCGCCGTCAAAGTTTGACTGGATGAAGGACAACGTCACGTTTTTCTGCGCTCCACTCTATCTGCATGATCTGCATGTTTTGGACAGGCTTGACTCGGCGAATATTTCCACCATATTGGAAATATGGAAAAGAATGGCGCCATAGCCGCTCTTGTCGCGCTGGGTCACGAAACGCGGCTCGATATTTTTCGGCTGCTCATGCAAGCCGGGCCCAAGGGGCTCGCCGCTGGGCAAATCGGCGAGCGGCTCGCGCTCCCGCCAGCGACGCTGTCTTTCCACCTGAGCCAGCTCAAGCACGCGGACCTCATCACCTTTAGGCGTGAAAGCCGGTCGCTGATCTACTCGGCGGCTTATCCGGTCATGAGCGCGTTGCTTGCCTACATGACCGAGAATTGTTGCCAAGGCGCAACCGCCCCATGCGAAGGCGCCGCTCCTTCAACTTGCCAGCCAAAGGGAAGCCATGAAACGCCTGCACGTGCACGTATCCGTCGATGACCTTGCGGGGTCCATCCAGTTTTACAGCGCGCTTTTCGCGTCGGCGCCGACCGTCGCTAAACCTGACTACGCGAAATGGATGCTGGATGATCCGTGCGTAAACTTCGCGATATCGTCGCGCGGCGGAGGGGCGGGCGTCGATCATCTCGGGATCGAGGTCGAGACGAGCGAAGAGCTGAAAGAAGTCTATGGCCGTCTGCAACAGGCTCAACGGCCTGTGCTGGAAGAGGGCGCGACAACCTGCTGCTACGCCAAGTCGGAGAAAGCATGGACGTCCGACCCGCAAGGGCTCTTGTGGGAGTCGTTCCTAACAAGCGGCGAAAGCACGATTTACGGCGACGATGAAGCGCTTGCGAGATTCCGCACGAGCGCCGTGAAGGAGGAGCCCTCACCCTGCTGCGGCGCGAAGCCAGCGCCCGTGATTGAAGCCGCCTGTTGTTCTGGAGCTCAGAATGATTGAGACGGTTTCAGGCGCAAGCCATGGCCACAAAAGGACGCCTGAGCGATGACCATCACCATCTACCACAATCCCGCCTGCGGCACGTCGCGCAACACGCTGGCGATGATCCGCCAGAGCGGCGAAGAGCCGGTCGTCATCGAATATCTGAAAGATCCGCCGACGCGCGAGCGACTTGTGGAGCTACTGAAAGCCATGGGCATTTCAGCGCGCGAGCTGCTGCGCCAGAAAGGCGCGCCCTATGACGCGCTCGGCCTTGGCGATCCAAAGTGGACGGAAGAGGAATTGATCGGCTTCATGCTCGAACATCCGGTTCTCATCAACCGTCCAATCGTCGTGACGCCGAAGGGCGCGCGGCTGTGCCGACCCTCGGAAACCGTGCTCGATATCCTCCCCAATCCCGCCATTGGCGAGTTCATCAAGGAAGATGGCGAAGTCGTCATCGGCAGCGCCCCGCAACCTTAATCCTGAAAGGACGAAAATGACAACCATTCAAGTTTTTGATCCCGCCCTATGTTGCAGCACCGGCGTCTGCGGCGTCGAGACCGATCAGGCGCTCGTGACCTTTGCCGCCGACGTTGATTGGGCGAAGCAGAACGGCGCGCACATCGAGCGCTTCAATCTCGCCCAGGAGCCCATGGTCTTTGCCGAAAATGCGAGAGTTAAGGGCTTTCTCGAACGCTCGGGGCAGGAAGCCCTGCCGCTGATCCTCATTGACGGCGAAATCGCGCTCGCCGGACGCTATCCGAACCGCGAGGAACTTGCGCGCTGGGCGGGCCTCAAAAAGGTCGAGGAAACAAAACCAGGTGCATGTTGCAGCGGCTCCTCCTGCTGCTGAAAGGCCGAAATGAAATTCCTTGAACAGGCTCCGCGCTTCCTTTTCTTCACGGGCAAGGGCGGCGTTGGGAAAACCTCGATTGCCTGCGCGACGGCGATAAAACTCGCGGAAGCCGGACGCCGCGTGCTGCTCGTCAGCACCGATCCGGCCTCGAATGTCGGGCAGGCGTTCGGGGTCGGCATCGGCGATAAAATCACGGCGATTGACGCCGTGCCGAACCTGTTCGCGCTGGAAATTGACCCACAGGCCGCCGCCCAAGCCTATCGCGACCGTATCGTCGGCCCCGTGCGCGGCAAGCTGCCGGACGCCGTGGTGAAGGGCATTGAAGAGCAGCTTTCCGGAGCCTGCACGACGGAAATCGCCGCCTTCGACGAATTCACCGCGCTGTTGACGGACAAGGCCATTACATCGGGATACGACCATATCATTTTCGATACGGCCCCGACCGGTCACACCATCCGCCTGCTGCAGCTCCCCGTCGCGTGGAGCGGCTTCCTTGAGGCGGGGAAAGGCGACGCATCCTGCCTCGGTCCGCTTGCCGGATTGGAAAAGCAGCGCGCGCAATACAGCGCCGCGGTCGGCGCTTTGGCTGACGGTGGGCGCACTCGCCTGATCCTCGTCGCTCGCGCGCAAAATTCGGCGCTGTGCGAAGCCTCGCGCACGCATGAGGAGCTGGCGGCGATAGGCCTGCATCAACAATTCCTCGTCGTAAATGGTCTGCTGCCAAAGGAAGAAGCGGCGCTCGATGCGCTCGCCGCCGCCCTTTACGCGCGCGAGCAAGCCGCTTTGGCGGCGACGCCCGATGCGCTTCGGGGCTTGCCCTGCGACTATGTGCCGTTGAAGCCGTTCAATCTGGTCGGGCTCGATGCGCTGCGCCAGCTCCTCGTTGCGACGCCATCGCACATCGAAGCGGCAGTCGGCGAACCCGTCGAACTGCACGCGCCCAGCCTGTCAGAACTGGTGGACGGCGTCGCCGCCGATGGTCATGGCCTCGTCATGCTGATGGGCAAGGGCGGCGTCGGCAAGACGACGCTTGCGGCGGCGGTCGCCGTCGAACTGGCGCATCGCGGACTGCCCGTCCATCTCACCACCTCCGACCCTGCCGCGCATCTCGCCGAAACGCTGCATGGTTCGCTCGACAATCTGACCGTGAGCCGCATCGACCCGCACGCCGAAACCGAACGCTACCGGCAAGAGGTGCTGAGGACGAAGGGCGCAAAGCTCGACGCGCAGGGACGCGCCCTACTCGAAGAGGATTTGCGTTCTCCGTGCACGGAGGAAATCGCCGTCTTTCAGGCCTTCTCGCGCGTCATTCGGGAAGCGGGCGAGAAATTCGTCGTCATGGACACCGCGCCGACCGGCCACACGCTGCTGCTCTTGGACGCAACGGGGGCCTATCACCGCGAGGTTGCGCGGATGCTGGACGCCAAGGGCGCGCATTACACGACGCCGATGATGCAGCTTCAGGACGCGCGCAGAACCAAGGTTTTGCTCGTGACGCTCGCGGAAACGACGCCGGTCTTGGAGGCCGCCAATCTGCAAGCGGATTTGCGACGTGCGGACATCGAACCTTGGGCGTGGGTCATCAATAACAGCGTCGCGGCGGCGCGCCCACGCTCGCCCCTCTTACGCAAGCGCGCCGAGAACGAGCTGGCGGAAATGGAAAAGGTCGCGACAATCCACGCGCGCCGCTACGCCGTCGTGCCGCTGCTAAGGGACGAGCCGGTCGGGGCGCCGCGCCTTCTGGAATTGGCTGGCCATGCGACTGAACCCGCCTGAAACGCTCGTCATCCTGTTCGGCCTGCAAGGAACGAGCGGATCATTGGGCCGGAAAAAGAAAAAGGCGAGGACGTCCGTTTCCGAACGATCCTCGCCCAAGGCCAGCCCTTTGGCCTAATCCGGGTGCGCGACTCTCGGCGTCAATTGGCGCAGGAGACGCTACGCATGTAACGGACGCGACCCCGCTCGTCAGCTTTCGGCGTGATGACGAGCGTGCAGTCTTCATCCTCCGCGCCGTAGGCGCGCCCCACTCGGATTGCCGGCCCGCGCGCAAGCGGACGCATGCCGACGTCGTTAAGGCTCACGGCGGCTTGGACGCCAGTGGCGGTGGATTGAATCTTCGGATCAGACGCTGAAGGCGCGGCTGCGACAGCAGCAACCGCGCATATGGCGACTGTGAAGCCGAGAACAATCCGGGACGTGCGGCTTGCGAAAGGGCTTTCGCGCGAAACGGCCATTAATAGGGCTCCCACAGGGTGGATCGGGAATTCTCTCCCGGCTCGCTACTCGAACGATGCGAACCTGGACGCTTCCTCTTTTGCCGGGGAGAAACGCGGCGGCCCCGCTAATGGTTCCGCCGCAGTCACGAAATTTACGAAATTTTAAGATTTAGCCTTAAATCCGCCCTATCGCTCAAGACGGGCGATGAGGCTCGACGTGTCCCACCGCCGCCCGCCCATTTTCTCGACCTCAGCGTAGAACTGGTCGACGAGCGCCGCGACCGGCAGCCGCGCGCCATTGCGCCGCGCCTCGGCGAGGCAGATCGATAGGTCCTTGCGCATCCATTCGACCGCGAACCCGAAGTCGAACTCGCCGGCAAGCATTGTTTTTGTGCGATTTTCCATCTGCCACGACTGCGCCGCGCCGTTCTTTAGGAGATCGACGACGTTCTCTGCGTCGAGGCCGGCGGCGACGGCGAAATGCAGCGCCTCCGCCAGGCTCTGGACGAGGCCGGCGATGGCGATCTGATTGACCATCTTGGTGAGCTGCCCGGCGCCCGGCGGTCCCATCAGCCGGCACGCCCGCGCGTAGCAGGCGATCACCGGCTCCGCCTTGGCGAAATTCGACGGATCGCCGCCGCACATGACGGTCAGCGCGCCCTTCTCGGCTCCGGCCTGGCCGCCGGAAATCGGCGCGTCGATGAAGCCGAACCCGCGCTCGGCCGCTGCGGCGTGGAGTTCCCGCGCCACCTCCGCAGAAGCCGTCGTATGGTCGGCGAAGATCGCGCCCGCCGACATGCCCGCGAAGGCGCCGCCGTCGCCGATCGTCACCGCGCGCAGATCGTCGTCATTGCCGACGCAGGAAAAGACGAATTCTGCGCCATTTGCGGCTTCGGCCGGCGTCGAGAACCATGCCGCGCCGGGATGGTCCGCCACGAATTTCTCGGCCTTGGCGGCGGTGCGGTTATAGACCCGCACCTTGTGGCCGGCGCGATGAAGATGGCCGGCCATGGGATAACCCATGACGCCAAGGCCGATAAAAGCGAGCGAAAGGGGCTCCATAATCAGCCGCCCGTCATGCTCATGTGGCGCGCGACAGCGGGCGCCGGCGCGGTTCGATCGATCACAAAATCGTGGCCCTTGGGCTTGCGCAGGATCGCGGCTTCGATCGCCTGATGCAGCAGCGCGTCGTCGGCGCTTTCGCGCAGCGGCGCGCGAAGGTCCGCCGCGTCCTCCTGGCCGAGGCACATATAAAGCGTCCCGGTGCAGGTGACGCGCACGCGATTGCAGCTTTCGCAGAAATTATGGGTGAGCGGCGTGATGAAGCCGATGCGCCCGCCGGTTTCGCGCGACCGCATGTAACGCGCCGGTCCGCCGGTGCGATAGTCGATCTCGTCGAGCGTGAAGGAGTTGCTCAGCCGATCGCGCACCTCCTGCATCGGCAGATATTGGTCGGCGCGTTCCGGCCCCTCGAGTTCGCCGAGCGGCATCACTTCGATGAAGGTCATGTCCATCCCGCTTTCGTGCGCAAAGCGCACGAGCGGGACGAATTCGTCTTCGTTCACGCCTTTCAGCGCCACGGCGTTGAGCTTCACTTTGAGGCCGGCGGCGCGGGCCGCGGCGATTCCCGCCAGCACCTGGGCATGTGCGCCGGTGCGGGTCAGGGCGCTGAAGCGGTCCGGGTCGAGCGTGTCGAGAGAGACATTGACGCGCCGCACGCCGCAGTCGGCGAGTTCGGCCGCGAAACGCGAAAGCTGCGAGCCGTTAGTGGTGAGCGTCAGCTCCTCGAGCGCGCCCGTGTCGAGATGGCGCGAGAGGGCGCGAAACAGCTTCATCACGTCGTGGCGCACCAGCGGCTCGCCGCCGGTGATGCGCAGCCTTTTGGTTCCGCGCGAGACGAAAGCGGAGCACAGCCTGTCGAGTTCCTCGAGCGTCAGCAGGTCGCGCCGTGGCAGGAATTGCATATGTTCCGACATGCAATAGACGCAGCGGAAATCGCATCGATCCGTGACCGAAACGCGCAGATAGGAGATCGTCCGCCCAAAAGGGTCGACAAGCGGCGCCGGCGCGGCGGCCGCGGGCGTCGCAATTGCAGGCCCTCTGGCGTGGGCGTTCATCCTTACCTCGAACCGGCGGAAATTCGGCGTCCTCCATATATTGCCGGAACGCGGCCCCGTGAAGCCCACCCCTTAAGTCGGCAAGGGCCGAGACCAGGAGAAAGGAGAGGTCTGCCGCGGCATGTCGCCTCATCGGGCGGCGCCCCAGCCGAAGTCCCTGTCGAGCAGCGCGTAGAGTTCTTCATTGTAGGGCTGGAAAAACGCGGCCAAATTCTCCCGAACGCCGTCGTCGAGTTTTCCGGGCGGACCCGGATTTTGCTCCTCGATCACGAGCGGCTCGACTTCGGGCAGGCCAAGAAAGGCGTAAATCTCCTTCGCGGTCGATTGCGGATCTCGAAAAAATTCCGCCGCATCGACGATGAAAACGCGGTCTCTGCCGAATTTCTCGAACAGCAGGCGCATAAAGGGCGCGTAGATGCTGTGCCGCAAATAGCCGGCGCGCGCGCCGGAAAACGCATGCGGCTCCATGCCGCCGCCGCGTATCGTCGCCTTTTCGGCCTCGATCAAGGTTTCGAAATCCGGAAAGCCCTTCCAGTGCGGATCCTGCGTCTTGCGGCTGATGAAACGCTTCTGATCCCATCGCCAGTGCGAAAAGGCGCGCGCCACCGGATCGCGCAGAACGCAGATGATGCGCATGTCTGGAAACATCGACTGCGCCAGGAATATCCATAAGGGATTGGGCATGACCGGCGTGCAGTAGCCGGTGATCGCGCCGCCGTTCCGCTGCTCCGCCGCCCTTTGCGCCGCGAGCGTCGGAAAATGCGCCATGAGCTCGCGCATCGTCTCCGTGAAGGAGATTTCCTTCGACAGCGGCAGCACGACGTGCGGATGCTGGAAAATATAAGAGGAGAGAAAAGACGTGCCGGAGCGCACCGCGCCAATCGACGCGAAGGACGGCGCCATGCGTTCGCCGGAGCCGAGCGTGCGCGCCCACACCCGCCATTTTGGCGGATTGAAAAAATAATAGCGTCGGAAGTTGTGTGCGACTTCCAAGGGCAGATTCCGCCACGCGCCGCCGGCTTCGGTTCGCCGGCGGAAGTCCTGATAAGGACGGTGAAGCGTCTCGAGTCTTTTCGGGTCGACGGCGAGGCCGGAAAAGGTCCCATTCATCGACATGTCGGGGACGGAAACAGACATGAGTCATTCTCCAATCGGGCGGACGCCGACCTCAAACTGCGGTCAAGAACGGTTGAATGACTTCGAGGAGCCGATCAGCGACTTGATCGGGCGATCCATCCAACGTCCGTAAAATCAGTTCAGGCCGCTCTGGCGGCTCGTAGGGCTGATGTATTCCCGTAAAATTCGCGATTTCGTTGGCGAGCGCGCGCCTATAGAGCCCTTTCGGATCGCGCGCGACACAAGCCTGGAGCGGCGTGTCGACGAACACTTCAACAAATTCGCCGGGCGCGAAAAGTCGCCGCACCGCAAGTCGTTCGGCGCGGAACGGTGAAATGAGCGCGCAGATGACAATGAGGCCGGCCTCGGTCATGAGCTTGGCGACCTCGCCGACCCTGCGGATGTTTTCTCTTCGATCGATGCTTGTAAAACCCAGATCTTCGTTCAGCCCGCAGCGCAGCATGTCGCCATCGAGAAGGATCGTGTGCGCGCCGCGCGTCACAAGTTTTCGCTCGACAAGATTGCCGATCGTCGATTTGCCCGCGCCAGACAATCCGGTAAGCCAAATGACCGCCGGACGCTGGCCCTTGATCATCGACCGCTCGCGTTTCGTCACCGCGATCGACTGCCGTTTCGGGTCGGTCAGGTTCGCTGCATTCGCGCAAAGCGCGTCGGTTTGATCTTCGTGATAGGCGGAGGTTGCATCCGGCGACCGGCGATCATGAGGGAGTGGGGTCGAAGTCCGCGACGTCATGCCGACGCTCCGACCAGAGTCTCGATCCGCGACGAGCCCTCGGCGATCCTTTCGCCTCTGGCCCGCGCGAAACTCGCTTCGAGCGTTGCGAGCGGATCAGGGCTTCGTCCGCGCGACCGCCAGCATATGTATCCGTCGGGCCTCACGAGCAGCGCGCCTTCTCGCGAGACGCCGAGACGCGGCAGAAACAGCGCGTCGGGGTCGACGACGTCAAATCCCAGGCGGCAGACGCTAAGCGGCGCCCCTGAACGACGGGCGACACGTTCCGCCGCCTCGATCCAGTCGCCGCCGTCCAGACCGGCGAAGAGCATAAAATCGCGTCCGATCAGATCGTGAGAGGAGATCGTCTCCTCGCCGCGCCGCAGCCAGACATGCGGAAGACGCGCTCCGGGCGCGCCGCTCGGGCGAAGAGGATCTTCGACGCATGCGCCATCGTCGAATTCATCAGGGATGATTGCGTCAGAGCGGTAGCGATAGCCCATCGATGTTTCGAGAAGTCCATATTCGTCTTCCCGAATGCGGATGTCCTGACGATCGGGCAGGAGGCGCTCGACGTAATTGGCGATGGATCGCGCGATCGCGATCCGCGCGACGGGCCTACGCTCGATCGCATAGCTATCGAGCAGCGAGGGCGCGGCCTGGTCCTTGACGACGAGCGCAAGTTTCCACGCCAGATCTGCGGCGTCCTGGATCGCGGTTTGTCCTCCCAATCCGCCGACGGGCGGCGTGATGTGAGCGCAGTCGCCCGCAAGAAACACCCGCCCGAAAGACATGCGATCGGCGAGGAGAGCGGCCATCCGCCAGGGTCGTATGTCGTGAATCTTTACCGCAAGGTCGGCGACGCCAAGTGATTGTCGAACCAGCTCTTCGCATCGCACTTCATCGAAATCTGAGGCCTGATTGCGGGTCGAATCATATTCTATGTTGATCTGGCCATGGTTGGGTTCGTCGCAGGTGACGAAGGCGCCGCTGAACGCCGGGTTGCGCAGATAATAGAGCGCAAATCCGTCGCCCGGCAGGATAGCGTCGAGATCGGCCTCAAACAGCACCGAGATCGTATCGGCGAGAACGCCGGGACCTTCCAACTTGACGCCGCCGGCGTCGCGGATCGTTCCGCCGGCGCCGTCCGCGGCGATCATGTAGTCGGCAAAAACCGTCGTCTCTTGTCCCGACGCCTCGTCGCGCAGGATCGCTTCGACGCCGTCGTTCCGCTGCGAGAAGCGCTCCAGCGTCGTCGAAAATCGAACGTCGGCGCCGTTCTCGCGAGCGAAGCGCAGCAGCACGGGCTCAACCCGATCCTGGCCCGCTGTGCATATCTTGCTGGGTGATACTGCGGTCGCATCGAGCGACGTCTTGGTGACGAGCGTTTCAATCGGCTGGCTCGTCGCCGTCTCTGCGATGATGAGCGTGGACTCATTGGCGCCGGCGCGACTTGCCGCAAACAGCGCATCCTCCAAGCCGGGGACGACGCGCAGAACTTCCATGCTGCGGCGGTTGATCCCGTGCGCTTTAGGCAGTCGCGACGTTGACGCGCGTCTCTCGACGAGACGGCAGGGGACGCCGCGCCATGCAAGCAGCGTCGCCGCAGACAGACCGGCATAGCCGGCTCCGACAATAAGAACTGGGACTCGCTCCACGCTCATTGCACATGTCCTTTGGAGGGCCACGAGACGCCAAGAGGCTCCTCGGGCGCGGATCGAAGTCCGCGCCAGAGCAAGAAAACAGCGACGATCTCAGGCCAGATCAGTGACTGATAGGCGATCGCCGGATTGTTCACGGAGAGACCGAACAGAATGAACAGCGGCGCGATGAGCCACTGCGCAAGCACATCGACGGATGTCAGTTCTGAGAAGGCGCTCCGAGCGAGCGTTAGTCCTCGGACGATGCTTCCGATGAATCGGACGGGTATGGAAAGAGCCAAGCAGGCGACGAAAACGGACCACCAGGGTCCGTGTTGGCGGTAGAGAGCGTCCCCGATCCAGTCGCGCGCGAAGAGCAGCAAGACGGCGGCCGTCAGCGCGATTGGCGCGCCGACCCGAACCATCGGCGCGAGCGTCGTCATCCACTCTTCATGAGAACTCGACGGCAGGCGAATGGCGAGAAAACGCGTCAGCGTGATCAGCGGACCAAGAATGAACAGCATGAAGGTTTGCGCGGCCGCGTAGGAGTCGAGGCGTTGACCATTCGCGGCGTAATGCCAGGGGAGCGAGAAGAGCGTTAGCGAGAAGAGCATTGCAGCCTGCGGCGACAGCACCCGCAATGCTTCCCAGAAAGCTCCACTCAGAAAGGAGCGCGCAAAGGCGAGTTCAGGAAGGCGCAATTGGCGCGCGCCATGCGCGTGCAGCCGTGTCCACAACCAAAAGGACGAGGCGGCGGCGACGACGCAGCCCGCGAGAAAACAGCCGGTAAAACCCAATCCGAGGGTCTGTATAAACAGGACGTTGGCCCCGGCTTTCGCTGGAATTTCGGCGAGCTTCCATGTGAGAACCGAACCGCCGCGTCCGAGCGCGTGCAACAGGAATCCCTGCGTGTTCGAAAGAACTCGGAATGGCGCGCCGGCGACCAGCCAAAGGATCGGGGCGCCGATATAGGGAGCGGCGACGGCGTCGCCCATCATGGCGTCAAGAACGACCGGATAGGCGAAGTAGCCGAAAATCGCTGTTGCGACGCCAAGCGCGAGGGAGAGCGCGCAGGTTTTTTCGATCGCGTCGGCGGTCGCGCCATTCTTTTGAGCATGGCCAAGTGCGATGGCGGCGACGGCGGCGGAAGCGATGGTGACCGCGACATCGAGCAGCGTGATGCGCATCAGAATCGCATAGGCCCCTGACGCACGGCCGCCCAATCGCGCGACCATGGCGAGATCGATCTGCATGATGAAGGCGGCTGCGGAGGTGCTGGCGAACAGGAACCAGTATCCGCGCCACAGCGGCGCGCTTGTCATCGCGCGAGGCTCTGCCACCCCGGAAAGATGTCGAGTTCAAAGCTCGGCAGCGTAAAGTAGCCGAACAGGTCTGAAGGCGCCGGCAACGGCTCCTCGGGTTCAATAAGCTCGATCTCCCGTCCCAAGCGAACGTTGCGGCATTTCCAGCCGATGACGAGATCCGCCGTATCAGCGCATCCGATCACGATCCCGCGGCTTCGACCGCGATCGAGGATCGCCCAACGTGCGGCGGAGGCCGCCATGATCGAGCGGAGATATTTGTCGTCCGCCAACAGCCGTTCCTTGAACGGCGATTGGCGCAGCCAAACATAGACCCAAAGATAATAGGACCAGTCGAAGGCGAGCTTCTTCTCTCCGGCCCAGGCCATGAAAGGCCGAAAAATTGACATGCCGTCCGGACCGGAAAGCTCCAATAGCTCTGGGCAGATGTCGAAGAGCGTGTGCCAATAGACGCGCAGGCTCACGTCGATCCGCACGAAAGCCTTGTGGTCCGCGGGATATTTTGCGTTCAGCTCCGGCGACATTAGCGCAGGGTAGAGGTCGCGATCAGTTCGACTAGGCAGTGAGAGCAAGGTCGTGACGCCTTTCTTCCGGTTGGCCGAACAGATCGCGCAGCGCTTTCAGATCGACGACGATATCGTCAAACTCGATCTGATCGTCGCGCTCATAGGTCATCGTTGCGCCAGGCTTGTCGAAGACCGATCGAAAATTCCGAAGGAAGGCGAGCGTGTCCGGCGCCAGCGCCTCGGCGTGGGTGTCGAGCGAAATGAAGGGCTCGATCAAGGATTGCCGGTAGCCGGCGACGTGAAAATGCTGGGCGTTGGCGATGACGTTGCGCCAGGCCTCGAACGGCGTCCCGCAATTGCGATGGGAGCAGACGGCGTTGGAGGCGTCGAACAACACGCCCGCGTCCGTTTCCTTCATGAGGCGCTCGAAGAAGGCGGGCGCCTCTCTCCCCCCATCCATGATCGAGGGGTAATTTTCAAAATGAATGCGCCGCCCGACGATCTCCTGCCACTCGACGACCTTGTCGCGCACCACTTCATATTCGGCGGAATAGTCGATTTCGCCCAAGTGAAAGAAGGCGCGCCCTTCGTGAGAAAAGCGCAGAATATGGTCGGAGACGTAAATCGGATTTAATGCGTCGATATAATCTCTGAGCCGAACGGCGAAATCGACGAGCGTCGGCCGATCGGCTTCGAGAAACCTCGAATACATAATGTGCAGGCCGATCGGGCAATCGAACGCCTTGGCCAGTTCGTCCGGATCGACGCAGAAAAAATTGTCGATGAGAAATTCGCAATAGTCGATGCGCCCCTCGGCGAGCAGCCGCTGGACAGTGTCATAGGTGTCGCCGAGCGTGAAATTGAAGCCAAGCCGCATCTCTTTGTCGCCTTCGTTTTGGCCGCGTAACG
>NZ_JAMRYX010000101.1 GCF_024448135.1 Methylocystis suflitae | reverse complement strand
TTCAGTGGCGTCGTGCAGGTCGATGTGTGTGGACGCCCCGGAAAATGCAAGCAAAATCTCACTTTGGTCAGGGCATGTGGTCGGGTGCTGACGTGTGTCCGGCCTCGTAAAGCGACTTCAACACGTCGCGGGCCCTTATGGAATTCGTGGATCGGATCCAATTCGGCTACGCGTGCTCTAGGCACTCATCGACCTAATGATTCTTCCGATCCAGTCTCTGACCGATTGCCCATAATCCTCCGTTAGACCTCACCACATTCCGACGTCTCGCGACCTCTGGTTTTGCCTTATGCGGAGCCGGAGACCGGAGTTTTATAGACACCACCGTGAGCCATTAGCGCCCAAGCGATGCGTGCCAATTTGTTTGCTAAAGCGATAGCGACTAGCTTCGGCGGCTTCCTGGCCAGCATGCGCGCCAGCCAGGAGCCAGCTGATGCTGATGCTCCGTAGCGTCTCGCCCACCGGACCACGGCGGTGGCCCCAAGAACCAGAAGGCGTCGCAGATCTCGTTGCCCCATCTTGGAGGTTTTGCCGAGGCGGTCCTTCCCTCCGGACGAGTTCTGTCTGGGCGTGAGGCCAATCCAGGCGGCGAAATCGCGACCCTTTGCAAAGGTCTCTGCTGATGGCGCCAGCGCTTCCATTGCCGTGGCGCAGATTGCACCAATTCCGGGAATAGTCATCAGACGTGATGCTACTGCGTCCCTTCGGGCGCGCCTACGCAGATCTTTCTCGAGCATTGCAATCCTCTCCGAAAGAGCCTCGATGTGCAGCACGAGCTCGCCGCAGAGTTCTCTGGCGACCTCCGGCAAGTCGGTGTGCGTTTCGATCAATTCCCTTAGCCTCGAGATGTGCCTGGCACCCTGAGCAACAACCAGGCCATACTCCATCAAATGCCCGCGCAGTGCGTTAATCGTCTGGGTGCGTTGACGGACCAGCAGATCTCGAATCTTGAAAGCCATGGATGATGCTTGTTTCTCGGCGCTCTTGACCGCAACGAAACGCATAGTCGGTCGAGACGCTGCTTCGGCTATCGCCTCAGCATCTGCGGCATCATTCTTCTGGCGTTTGACAAACGGCTTCACATACGAAGGATTAATCAATCGAACATTGTGACCGAGCTTGCCAATCTCTCGCCCCCAATAATGCGCGCTGGCACATGCCTCCATCGCAACCATGCACGTCGGCAGCTGGGCGAAGAACTCGAGCATCCTGCCACGGCTGAGCTTCTTGCGGAGGAGCATTCTGCCATCCGCACTTGCGCCGTGGAGCACGAAAACATTCTTTGCCAGATCCACACCAACGATCGTAATCTCATTCATGGACGTCCTCCTTGTTGGGTCCTAAACACACCCGCATTTTCGCACGTTTGATGCCGTCGGGGGCGTCCACTCCACCGGCTACGCCGGCTATCGCGCGCTGGCGCAGAAAAACAGCGTGTCGCTCGCCTTCTGCTGGGCGCACGTCCGCAGGCGCTTTTATGACCTCGCCGCCGCCGGTCAGGCGCCGATCGCCAAGGAGGCGCTGACGCGCATCGGTGCGCTTTACGCCGTTGAAAAAGACATTCGCGGACGCAACGCAGACGAACGGCGTGCGGCGCGACTGGACAAATCCCGCCCAATCGTCGACGCGCTCAAACCCTGGTTGCGCGAAAAACTCGCGCTGATCAGCCAGAAGACCAAGCTTGCCGAAGCGATCCGCTACGCGCTCTCGCGCTGGGACGGCCTCACCCGCTTCATCGATGACGGACGGATCGAGATCGACTCCAATATCGTCGAACGCGCCATCAGACCCATTGCCCTCAATCGCAAAAATGCGCTCTTCGCCGGCTCCGACGGCGGCGCAGAGAACTGGGCGATCATCGCGTCGCTCATCGAAACCTGCAAAACTCAATGGCGTCGATCCGCAAGCCTATATGGCCGACGTCTTCACGAAGATCGTCGACGGCCATCTCGCGAGCAAACTCGATGAACTGATGCCTTGGGCCTACGCGACGCCCGCCGTGCTCAAAGACGTGGCCTGATAACAGCGGTTACCGTCATTATTGGCGTCATAAGCCAAAAGCGCGTCGCCCGGAGCGGCCCAGGCGGCCACCGGCGTCAGCTGCACGCCGTCGCCGTTCAAATCAAGCGCCACGGAAAGATACTGCTGAAGAAATCGCGGATGCCGCCGAAAATATTGTCAAATAAATTGGCGATGCTCGAAAACACACCTTTCACATCCATCCTTATTCACCCTCTCTTATAGATCAACCGAATGCACCCTGACCTATTTCATCTGTAAATAGATGATGGTGAGATACAAAAAATTAATAATACTTCAGATATGCCGATAATTGCTAATAGCACAATCAGCCTCCAAGGTATTTTACAGTATATAGCGATAGGAAGAGAAGAAACTACAAATGCAGCAAGCGCCACGAGAGCAATCACAGTCCACCCCACGACTGGTGGCGCCTCTTCCATGAACGACGGGGGTATCAGTCCAAAAAATGGAAATACAAGACAAGACAACACAACGAAGACGATAATCATGCCAATAGGCGGCAGCGCCACAAACTGGAATAGAAGAAAAACGAAGATCAGCACGGCCTTCGAACGGAATTCCAGGCGCGCAAAATCAATGAGTCCCCCCCGACGCCATAAGCCTCCTTTCATTTTAATATTCCCCTTAAAAAAGCATCAGCGTTCGGGCGGCTGACGGAGATTGAACTGCGTGGGTCCCTTATCGGCCGCTGAGGCCCCCTATAGATACTATGGACTATATTGACCGATGACTATCAAATGTCTGATAAGTCGTTTTTCTTTGCTGGTATAAAGTCGTATATATAAGGAACGAGCAGAATTTGGAGGAGAGTCACAAATACACAAAGCGTTAGCAGACCCATTATACTAACTTCGTCAAAAAATTCATCGATAATAACCGTGAATCCGACCTTATAAACTATGAAAATATATGCACAAAGAAATAGTACAAATATTACCTTATATAACCCATACAAAAATGGCCCGATTTTCGCTTGGCGCTTCCTGCAATAGTCGCACTGATCGTCGATAGAATAAATAGTTAGCGTCGTTATGATGGCTGCACACGCCATAAACATCATGGACACGACGTAATAACGATAAATGTGCTCAAAGCCATACTCTCGGTATAAAATCCTCCATAAGAAAAGTATTGCTAAACAAATAGTCGCTATAAAATACCCTAGATTTGCAACGGCACCAAATGGTGTGCGATTCGCATCTTTGCTCTGCATTTTCGCGTCTCACATAAATTGAGTTGTGGTGGCTGTGGCCGTCGAGATCGCCGCAGGCAGGAGCATCAATCCATTGAGCTGGCGCGGGTCGCCCACGAACCCTGCGGCGTTGCTGACGATTAGCTTGTATTGCCAGAAATTTCGCGTCGCCGGCGCTGAGCTTTCCGTCATGGTTCGCATCGAACACATCGCGCAGCGCCTGCATGTCGACCGCATTCATGGAGTCGCTGGCGACACAAGATCGAGCGCGGCTTTCTTGCGCGACCCCGAGTGGTCCGCCGCGAGGACGAGATAGACCGCGGGCAGAACAAACAGCGTGAACAAGGTGCCGATGGAAAGGCCCGAGGCGATCACCAGGCCCATGTTGAAGCGCGACGCCGCGCCCGCGCCCGTCGCCATGACGAGCGGCAAGACGCCGAGCACCATCGCCGCGGTGGTCATAAGGATTGGACGCAGACGAATTGACGTGGCCTCCAGGATCGCTTCCCGTTTCGACTTGCCGCCGTGCTGCAATTCATTGGCGAACTCCACGATCAGAATGCCGTGTTTGCTGATCAGGCCCATCAATGTCACCAGGCCAACCTGGGTGTAGATATTGATGCTCGCGCCGCCAAAGCCGAGCATGATGAACACCAGCGCGCCGGCGATCGACATTGGGACGGAGACGAGAATGATCAGCGGATCGCGGTAGCTCTCGAATTGCGCGGCGAGCGCCAGAAAGATGATGATGAGCGCGAAGCCAAACGTCACCGCGAAGCCGCTCGACTCCTGAATGAACTGACGCGAGGGTCCGGCATAGTCGATCGTATAGGTCGCGGGCAATGTTTGGCGCGCGACCTCTTTCAGCGTATCGAGCGCCTCGCCGGCGATGACGCCAGGCGCGGCGACGCCAGAAATCGTCACCGAATTAATCTGCTGGAAGTGATTGAGCGACTCGGGAACGATGGCGGTTTCGAGCTTGGCGACGGTCGAAAGCGGCGCCAAGGAGCCGTCCGCCGTCTTGATGTAATAATTCAAGATCTGATCCGGGTTCAGTCGAAACCGTTGGGCGACCTGCGGAATGACTTTGTACGAACGGCCGGCGAGCCCGAAATATTGCGTATAGCCGCCGCTCAGCGCGGTGGTGAGCGCCCCGCCGACGTCGATCATTCTCAGGCCGAGTTGCGCGGTCTTTTCGCGGTCGATGACAAG
This sequence comes from Methylocystis suflitae, assembly GCF_024448135.1. GTDB lineage: Bacteria > Pseudomonadota > Alphaproteobacteria > Rhizobiales > Beijerinckiaceae > Methylocystis > Methylocystis suflitae. The sequence goes on along the minus strand of NZ_JAMRYX010000101.1, from coordinate 15,858 downwards.
CGACAACTGCGGCTGATCAATCTTGAGATCGGTGTCGAGGAACATGAACTTTCCTGTCGCCAGAGCTTTCGACAGGAATTCGCGGGAGATGCCGTCCATCTTCTCGAAAGGGTCGGTGCTCTGGAAGACGAATTGAATCGGCAAGCCCATCGAGCCGGGGAGCGGCGGCGGCTGGAAGGCGACGAAGCGCACGCCCGCAACGGCGCTCAGCTCCTGCTGGAGCATATGCTGCAAGTCCTCCGCCCCGACCTTGCGCTCATCCGAAGGCTTGAGCACGACGCCCGTCAGATTCGCCCCTGGCGAATTGATCTGGAACACGCTGTCGGTCTCTGGATGTTTGGCGATGATTTTATAGGCCTGATCGGCGTAGTACAGCTTTTGTTGGAGAGTGGCGTTGGGCGCCGGAGTCGCCTGCGCCAGAATGATGCCCTGATCCTCATTTGGCGCGAGTTCGCTCTTGGCGCTGGCGTAAAGCCAATAGATGCTGGAAAGCACCAGCCCGCCGAAGACGAGCGTCACCGGCACGTAATTGAGGGAGGAATCCAGCAGACGGTGATAGCTGTCTCGGACGGCGTCCATCCGCGCGTCGATGAAGCCGACGATGCGGGACTCAAGCGTCTCCTCGCCTCGCTTCGGGGGCTTGAGCGCCAAAGCGCAGCTGACCGGCGACAAAGTGAGCGCGACGATGCCGGACACGGTGACCGCGGCCGCGAGAGTGAAAGCGAATTCGACGAAGAGCGCGCCGGTGAGGCCGCCCTGGAAGCCGATCGGCACATAGACGGCGATCAGCACGATCGTCATGGCGATGATCGGCCCCGCGAGCTCCCGCGCCGCCAGCAGCGCGGCGTCGACAGGCGCGAGGCCTTCGCCGAGATGACGGTTGACGTTTTCGACGACGATGATGGCGTCGTCGACCACGAGGCCGATCGCCAGCACGAGCGCCAGAAGCGTCAGCAGATTGATCGAGAAGCCGAAAGCGAGGAGAAACGTCAGCGAGCCGATGAGCGAAAGCGGGATCGCCATGATCGGGATCAGCACCGAGCGCCACGATCCCAAAAACACGAAGACGACGGCGGTGACGATGAGGACCGCTTCGATCAGCGTGTGAATCACCTCATCGATGGAGCTGTTCACGAAATTCGTCGTGTCGTAGACGATTTCGCTGTTCAAGCCTTGCGGCAGCGCTTTGACAATGTCGGGATAGGCGTCTTTGACGCCTTTGACGACATCGAGCAGATTCGCGTTCGGCGCCACGAGAATGCCGATATACACCGCCTGCCTGCCGTCGAACGACACCGAGGATTCATAGTCGTCCGCGCCGAGCGTGACATTGGCGACGTCGCGCAGCTTCACATTCGCGCCGTTCACCTGCTTGACGACGAGGTTGCGAAACTCCTCGAGCGAATGGAGCGAGGTCGCCGCCGAGAGATTGACCTGAACCCATTGGCCCTTGGTCGAGCCGAGGCCGGCGATATAGTCATTGCTCTGGAGGGACGCCGCCACTTCGCTGGCGGTGAGTCCATAGGCGGCGAGCTTCACCGGATCGAGCCAGGCTCTGAGCGCAAAGGTCTTGCCGCCGATAAGCTCCGCCGTCTGCACGCCAGGCACCGATTGTAGACGCGGCTGCACGACGCGGATGAGATAGTCCGTCACCTGGCTCGGCGTGAGGATGTCGCTGCTGAAGCCAATATACATGGCGTCGGTCGACTGACCGATCTTGACGGTGATGACGGGGCGCTGCACGGCCTGCGGCAATTGGTTGAGCACCGAATCGATCTTGGTGCTGATCTCGGTGAGCGCCTTGCCGGAATCATAGTTCAGCCGCAGATTGGCGGTGATCGTGCTCACCCCGATCTGACTCGTCGAGGTGAGATAGTCGATGCCATTCGCCTGCGCGACGGCGTTTTCGAGCGGCGTCGTGACGAAACCGGCGACGGTCGCCGGATCGGCGCCAAAATAGGATGTTGTCACCGTGACAACGGCGTTTTGCGTGCGCGGATATTGCAGCACGGACAGAGTCGCCAGCGATCTCAGGCCAAGCACCAGGATCAGCAGGCTCAACACGCTGGCGAGCACCGGGCGGCGCACGAAAATGTCAGTGAAACGCATCTTGCGAAATCTCCGTCACTGATCCACGGGCCTGGGATAGGCGTCGACAGGCGGTGACGGCTCTTGCGAAATGGCCAGCGGCGAGCCGTTGCGCAGCTTGACCTGACCGGCCGTGACGACCGTGGCGCCTTCGGGCACGCCTTCGAGGACCGACACTTCATCGCCGCGCGACTCGCCGAGCCGAACGAAGGCTTGATGCGCGACGAGCCCGGAGCCTTGCGGCGTCTTCTTATCGGCGCTCTCCTCGCTTTTTTGCGCAAGGAACACCGAATTGCCGAACGGCGCATAGACGATCGCCGTTTGCGGCAGCGTGATGAGGCGCTGTGGCTTGCCGGTCGCGATTTCCACCGAAGCGAACATGCCGGGGCGCAGCTTGCGTTCGGCATTGGCGAGGCTCGCGCGTATCTGCACGTTGCGGCTCGCGAGATCCACCTTGGAGCTGATCGCGTCGATCTTGCCGGTAAAGCTCTGGCCGGGAAAGGCGTCGACCGTCGCGGCGATCGTTTGGCCGACCGAAACGCCGTTCAAGTCCTGCTGGGGCAGGACAAAGTCGAGAAAAATCGGATCAAGCGCCTGCAAGGTGACGATCACCGTTCCGGCGCCGATATATTGGCCAAGATCAATCTGGCGGATGCCGAGCCTTCCGGCAAAGGGCGCGAGCAGAGTCTTCTGCGCGATCACCGCCTCCTGCTGCACGACTTGGGCGTTGGCGCTTCTCAGATTGGCGACGTCCGAATCCACTGTCGCCTGACTCGCCGCATGGATTTTGAGCTGCGACTGGTCGCGGCGCAGGTTGATGGCGTTGAGCTCCGCCGTGGCTTTCAACGCTTCAAGCCGGGCGTTGTCCGTATCCTTGCGCAGCTCGATGAGAACTTGCCCCGCCTCGACGTCCTGGCCCGACTGGAAGTGGATCTTCTCAACGATGCCGGAGGTTTCGAGCGAGAGGTCCGCGCCATTAACGGCGCGGAACGTGCCGATCGCTGAAAACTTCGGGCGCCATTCCCGATAGGCGGCCGTCGTCACCGACACGGTCTGTGGCGGATTGGCCATGGAGGCGAGGAACCGCCCGATCATCACCGAGCGGAAACTGACGAAGCCGTATAGGGCTGCGAACACGAGGGCGACGCTCGCCAGCATGATCATCATGGGCTTGAACATCGATCCGAGTCGGTCTTGCAATAGTGTGTTAACGGGCACGGGAGCGTTCCTCAGCCTCGGCGCGTATGGCCGCCGCGATCGGCAGGGTTGAAATGAGGTCGGTGGGTTTGGGAAGCGACGCCGGCGTCTCGTCGAGGCGATTCCACCAACCGCCGCCGAGCGCCTGCATCAGCGCCGCCGTGTCGGAGAAGCGCGCGGCCTGCGCCTGAACGCGATTGAGACGGGCGCTGAGCAGAGTCTGCTCGGCGTTGAGCACCGTCGTATAGGTGGTCGAGCCGGCCGCATATTGGGCTTCCGAGATATCCAAGCTTTCGGCGGCGGCCTTTTCAGCCGCAACCTGCGCACGCAGCGTCTCCGCGTCATGCTTGATCGCCTGCAAGGCGTCGGCGACGTTCTGGAAGGCGCTGATCACGGTCGCGCGATATTGCGCTTCCGACTGTTCGAGCGCGGCGAGCTTCGCCTCGCGCTGGTGGAACAATCTGCCGGCGTCGAACGCCTGGCCGGAGACCTGCGTCGCCAGATTATAGACCGAGGTCTGCGGTAAGAATAATTGCGAGAAATTGGTCGCTTGGCTGCCGCCATTGCCCGTCAGCGTGAGCTGCGGCAGCATATTTGCCGTGGCGACGCCGACATTGGCGCTCGCCTGATGCAACTGCGCCTCCGCCGAAAGAAGGTCGGGACGCTGGCGCACCAGATTGGAGGGCAGGCTTAACGGCAGATCGCGCGGCAGATGCAGATGCTCTATGTCGATCGCCTCTCCCTTGTCGTCATTGGGAAAGCGGCCGAGATAGGCCATGAGCTGATTGCGCGTCTGCGCCCGCGCCTTTTCGAGCGGCGGCAGCGTCGCTTGCGCCTGAGCGACGAGCGCCTTTTCCGAGACGACGTCGGCCGCGCTCACGGCGCCGAGTTCGAAGCGCTTCTGCAGAATATCGAGTTGCTTCTGATAGTCGGCGATGAGTACGCGCGTGACCTTGATCTGCGAGGCGTAGGAGGAATCGGCGATCGCCGCGGTCACCACATTGGCGGTCAGCGCCAGATAGGTCGCTTCAAGCTGGAAGCGCTGATATTCGGCCGCGGCGATATCGCTCTCGACCGTGCGCGCCGTCTTGCCGAAGACGTCGGGCGTGAAGGACACCGCGGCATTCGAATTATGGAGCGTATAGATGTACGCCGTCGGCCCGCTCGACGAAGAGCTTTGCGATCCGCTGGACGAGGAGCTCGACGAGGAGCTTTGCCCGAAACCGCCGAATTGCGCCGTCGTCATTTGCTGGCGCGACACGCTCTGGGTCAGAGTGGCCGATGGAAAGAAGGAGCCTACATCGGCTTCCGTCGTCTCCCGCGCCTGGCGAAGCGCCGCTTCCGCGGCCGCGATGTTTGGATGATTGCGCACCGCCTCGGCCACGAGCGCCGAAATTTGCTTCGAGCGGAACAGTCGCCACCATTCCCCCGGAATGTCGCGGCCAGGAACGAGCCTTTGTGCGCCGCCGCCCGCGATGGCCGCCGACTGGGTGATGTTGGCAGGCTTGCCCACCGCATAGCCCGCGCCCAAGGGCGCATCGGGCGCGGCAAAGTCGGGACCCACCGCGCAGCCGGACAGTGACGCGGCAAGCAAAAGCCCCAACACAGCCGCCCTTTCCTTTGAGCTAAGCAATGTCCTTTGGGGCCGATCGATGTTTCGCGCCTTAGGCCTTCCCAGCGGAACAGCGACGCGATTCCCCACAAGCGGGTTGAGCAAAGGCCGGAATATTTGAGGCGCCCTCCATAATCATACTGGGCCCAGGTTGAACTGAACGGTTCAGTTTTATGCTTGCCCTTTGGCGCCTGTCAACGCTAAAATTGAACTGGGTCGTTTAGTTTGAAACTTTTCGAAAGTGGGCCGATAGATGACGTCACGCCACCGGCTTTGCCGGTTCAGCCTCGGTGGAGGCGTGGGGAATGAGCGTATGGCGCGGGGGCAGAGCCTTGAAGCAAGAGTCGGCGGCGTCGCCGGTATGAAGACTGAAATCGAGGAACCCGCCATGAAGAGCCCGTCGACGGATCATGCGACGGCGGCAGGATCGACAGAGGCGCATGTTGCGGGACGGAAGGAATGTTCCGTAATCGAGGCCGCGCGAAAATTATTCCTTGAACAGGGTTTCGCCGAGACGAGCATGGACGCGATCGCGCGGTCCGCTTGCGTGTCGAAGGCGACGCTTTACGCTTACTTTCCGAGCAAGGAAGCTTTGTTCGCCCATTTGATCGAAGCGGAATGCCGCCTGAAAGCGAGCAGGCTGCAGATGCCAGATCTCGATATCGGCCTTGTCGAGGCGCTTCGAAGCTTCGCGCGTCAATTTGTCGAGGTGTATTTGACGCCGGAGTCGATGGCGTTTTTTCAGGCGATTTCCAGTGAGCGCATGCGCTTTCCGCAACTCTGCAGGCTCTTCTTTGAAAGTGGGCCGAAAAACGAGCTCATGCGCGTCGCGGCGTTGCTCGAAGAGGCCAAAGACCGCGGCCTGCTGACGTTCTCAGACGCGAATGAAGCCGCTAGCCATTTTTTGAGTCTTGTCCGCGGGGACCTACCGCTTCACACGGCGCTCGGTCTCGAACCGGGAGCCGAAGCCTCCGTTACCGCGAAGGTCGACGCCGGAATTGATGCTTTTCTGAGAGCATACAGGCGAGCGGGAACTTCGCGCATTGCAACAAAATGTCGTAACAGGACCGCTTCAAACTAATTTCACGATGCGAATGTCGTTTGATTGCCACTCATCCATCCATTTGCTCACCACCCTAGACGACCCGCGAGCGAGCGCCATGTGAAGCGCCATGTGAGCGGCCTCGACCGACCGAAATCCTAATAGCGCCTTTACATCATTCCCGCGCAAATTGCGGTTCGTCATTCTCGTGTGGCGAAGACCGAAGCGAGAACGCGACAATAAAGCGAGATGCGCTCATGCCTCTATCTCTCATTGGCCTCGGCGTCGCGGCCTTTATCTTTGTGATCGCGAACAATCTGGTTCACGAGATGCGCGCGCGGCGTGCGCGCATTGATTCACGGCGCCGGTAAGCGCGGAGAGGAACCATGCTCGATATTCTGTACGTTGGCCTCGGTCTTTTCCCATTTGCGATCGTCGGCGCCTATGCGCGGGCCTGCGGGCGCCTTTAGGAGAACCGCATGTTTGAACCTGTCATTGGACTGATCGTCGCCGTTCTTCTCGGCGCCTATCTCGCCTATACGCTGCTCCATCCGGAAAAATTCTAAAGGGAGGCTCGGCGCATGCCGAGCGTTCGCCATGACGTCCATTGGGCTGGCGCAAATCGCCATCGTCCTGCTTGCCGTTATTGTCGCGGCTGTTCCGCTCGGCAATTACATAGCCACCGTCTTAGCGGGCGAGCGCAGCCTGCTCTCTCCCGCGCTCTCGCCCATTGAGCGCGTCTTCTACAGACTCGCCGGCGTTGATCCTGCGCGGGAGCAAAACTGGCTTGCCTACACGATGGCCATGCTGGCCTTCAGCGTCGTTGGATTTGCGTCGCTCTACGCCCTGCAGCGGCTCCAGGCCTATCTGCCGCTCAACCCTCAGGGCTTTAGCGGGGTTCCCGCCGACCTCGCCTTCAACACGTCGATGAGCTTCGTCACCAACACCAACTGGCAGAACTACGGCGGCGAGTCGACGATGAGCCATCTGACGCAGATGCTCGGCCTCACGGTGCACAATTTTGTGTCCGCTGCGACGGGCCTTGCGATGGCCTTCGCCTTGGTGCGCGGTTTCTCGCGCGCCGAATCGCCGACAATCGGCAATTTCTGGGTCGACCTCACCCGTTCGACGCTTTACGTGCTCCTGCCGATGTCGATCGTCGTCGCGCTCGCCCTGGTCGCTCTCGGCGTGCCGCAAACGCTTCAAGGCTCGATCGAAGCGACAACGCTCGAAGGCGCCAAGCAGACGCTGGCCATAGGCCCGGTGGCCAGCCAAGAGGCGATCAAGGAACTCGGCACGAATGGCGGCGGCTTCTTCAACGCCAATTCCGCGCATCCTTTCGAGAGCCCGAACGCCCTTTCCAACATGCTGGAGATCTGGGCGCTGCTCGTCATCCCCTTCGCCACGGCCTTCGCCTTCGGGCGTGCGGTCTTCGACTATCGACAAGGTCGCGCGATCGCCATCACGATGATGATCGTGCTCGTCGCAGGCGTTCTGGTCGCTTACTGGGCCGAGGCAGGCGGCAATCCGTTGCTGACCGAGATCGGCGTCGATCCGTCGCCTGGCAATATGGAAGGCAAGGAGGTCCGCTTCGGCCCCGCGATGAGCGCGCTATTCGCCGCCGCGACGACCGGCACCAGCTGCGGCGCCGTCAACGCCATGCACGACTCCTTCATGCCGCTCGGCGGTCTCGTGCCCTTGTTCAACATGCTGATGGGCAGCATCGCGCCGGGCGGCGTCGGCGCCGGACTCTACGGCTTTCTGGTGCTGGCGATCATCGCCGTTTTCATCGCCGGGCTTATGGTCGGCCGCACGCCGGAATATCTCGGCAAGAAGATCGAGACGCGCGAGATGAAGCTCGCGATGCTGGCGGTGCTGATCTATCCGCTCAGCGTGCTTGGCTTCACCGGCGTTTCAGTCATGCTTCAGACCGGCCTCGCTAGTCTGAACAACGCCGGCCCGCACGGGCTTTCCGAAATCCTTTACGCATTCGCTTCAGCGACGGATAACAACGGATCGGCTTTCGCAGGCCTAACGGGCAATACGCCTTGGTACAACACGACGCTCGGCGTCGCGATGCTGCTCGGACGCTTCGCCTTTGTCATTCCCGTGTTGGCGATCGCCGGCGCGTTCGCGGCGAAAAAGAAGGGCGCCGCCTCGGTGGGAACCTTCCCGACGCATGGGCCTCTCTTCATTGGCCTGCTGCTCGGCGTCATCGTCATCCTCTATCTGCTGCAATATTTCCCGGCGCTTGCGCTCGGCCCCATCGTCGAGCATTTCGCGCTGCTTGCCGGAAAAACCTTCTAAGGAGCATGTCAGATGTCGCATAAGGTCGCCGCTCCCGGTCTATTCGACGCCGCGATCACGAAGCGCGCCGCCATCGACGCCTTCAGGAAGCTCGATCCCAGACGCCTCGCGCGCAATCCGGTGATCTTCGTCACGGAAGTCGTGTCGGCGGTGGTCACGGCGTTCTTTGTGCGCGATCTCCTTGCCCAGAACGGCGCCGCCGTTTTCTCGGGGCAGATCGCCGCCTGGCTGTGGTTCACCGTGCTTTTCGCCAATTTTGCCGAAGCGGTGGCGGAGGGACGCGGAAAGGCGCAGGCGGACGCGCTGCGCAGGACGCGTAGCGATTCACACGCCAAACGGTTGATTGATCCGCAGAACAAGAGCGGCATGAAGGACGTCTATGAAGGCGTTTCGGCGCTCGATCTCAAACTCGGCGACCTGGTGCTGGTCGAGGCGGGCGACCTCATCCCCGGCGACGGCGAAGTGATCGAAGGCGTCGCCTCGGTCAACGAGTCGGCGATCACCGGCGAATCCGCGCCGGTCATCCGCGAGGCGGGCGGCGACCGTTCCGCCGTGACCGGCGGCACGACGGTTCTCTCCGACTGGATCAAGGTCAAGATCACCGCGGCGCCCGGTTCGACCTTTATCGATCGGATGATCGCGCTCGTCGAGGGCGCGCAGCGGCAGAAAACGCCGAACGAACTTGCGCTGTCGATTCTCCTGTCCGGGCTGACCATCATATTTCTCATCGTCTGCGTGACGCTTTGGCCGCTCGCGATCTACTCCGGCGCGGCGATTTCGGTGACCGTGCTGATCGCGCTCCTCGTCTGTCTGATCCCGACGACGATCGGCGGACTCTTGTCGGCGATCGGCATCGCCGGCATGGACCGGCTGATCCGCTTCAACGTCATCGCCACCTCGGGTCGCGCTGTGGAGGCGGCGGGCGACGTGGACACGCTGCTCCTCGACAAGACCGGCACCATCACCTTCGGCAATCGCATGGCCGACGAGTTCGTTCCGGTCGAAGGCGTTTCGGAACATGCTTTCGTCGAAGCGGCGCTGCTTGCTTCGCTCGCGGATGAAACGCCGGAGGGGCGCTCAATCGTCGCTCTGGCGAAAAGCGCGCTTGGCGCTTTAGCGCCAAACCTCGGACCGGACGCGCAGATCGTCCCCTTTTCGGCGCACACGCGCATTTCCGGCGTTGATCTTCCTGGCCGGACGCTGCGCAAGGGCGCCGTCGACGCGGTCGCGGCGCAAGTCGCGTCCGTTCCCCTTGATTTCGAAGGCGCTGTCGAGCGCATCTCGCGTTCGGGCGGCACGCCCCTCGCCGTGTCCGAAAACGGCAAACTGCTCGGCGTCATTCATCTCAAAGACATTATCAAGCCCGACATAAAATCGCGCTTCGCCGCCTTGCGCGCGATGGGCGTCAAAACCGTGATGGTCACCGGCGACAATCCGATTACCGCCGCGGCGATCGCCGGAGAAGCGGGAGTCGACGACTTCATCGCGCAAGCCAAGCCCGAGGACAAACTCGCCTATATCCGTAAGGAGCAGCAGGGCGGCCGCCTGATCGCCATGTGCGGCGACGGCACCAATGACGCGCCGGCGCTCGCTCAGGCGGACGTTGGCGTCGCCATGCAGACGGGCACGCAGGCGGCGCGCGAAGCGGGCAACATGGTCGACCTCGATAGCGATCCGACAAAGCTCATCGAAATCGTCGCGATCGGCAAGCAGCTGCTGATGACGCGCGGTTCGCTGACCACCTTCTCGATCGCCAATGACGTCGCCAAATATTTCGCGATCATCCCAGCGTTGTTTGTCGTCGCCTATCCGGAACTGGAGGCGATCAACATCATGAAGCTCGCCTCGCCGCAGTCGGCCATCCTCTCGGCGGTGATCTTCAACGCGCTCATCATTATCGCGCTCATCCCGCTCGCGCTGAAAGGCGTGCCCTACCGGCCCGTGGGCGCCGCCGCCTTACTGCGACGAAATCTGCTGATCTATGGGCTCGGCGGGCTCGTCGCGCCCTTCATCGGCATCAAGCTCATTGACCTCGCCGTCTCGGCCATTCATCTCGCATAAGGAGCTCTCGGATGCTCTCCCAAATTCGCCCGGCGATCGTCATGATCGTTCTCTTCACCGCGCTGACCGGAATTCTCTATCCGCTCGCGATCACCGGCGTTGCGCAACTCGCCCTGCCGACGCAGGCGAATGGAAGCGTGATCGAACGCGATGGAACGGTGATCGGCTCGGCGCTGATCGGACAGAACTTTGCCTCCGATCGCTATTTTCACGGCCGGCCGTCGGCGACGACAGGCTCCGACCCAGCTGATCCTTCCAAAACCGTCGACGCGCCCTACAATGCAGCGAACTCTATGGGCTCCAATCTCGGGCCAACGTCAAAGAAGCTCATCGATCGCGTCAATGCGGCGATCGAGGCGGAATTCGCCGCCGGCCGGATTGACGTCGTCGCCGCTGACGCCGCGACAACGTCCGCCTCCGGCCTTGATCCGCATATTTCGCCGCAGTTCGCGCTGGCTCAGGCGGCAGCCGTCGCCAAGGCCCGCAATCTCAGCGAGGCGCAGGCGCGCGCCGTCGTCGAAGCGAATGTCGAAGGGCGCGTTCTTGGCGTGATCGGCGAGCCGCGTGTAAATGTGCTCTTGCTGAATTTGGCTCTTGATCGCTTACAATAGAGGTGATGCGAGAGAAGGTAGACGTCTTTGGCCCGCGATGACGAAGACTTCGACCGCCGACCTGACCCCGATGCTCTCCTTGCCTTGAGCGACAAGGAGAGCAAAGGGAAGCTCTGCGTGTTCCTCGGCGCCGCGCCCGGCGTCGGCAAAACCTACGCGATGCTGGCGCGCGCGCAAGCGGCCAAGGCTGAGGGACTCGATATTGTCGTAGGGGTAGCGGAAACGCATGGGCGCGCTGAGACGCAAGCGCTCCTCAACGGACTTGAGACTCTGCCACGTCGCAAGTGCGACTATCGCGGCCGGATCATCGAAGAATTCGACATCGACGCGGCGCTGGCGCGAAAGCCTCAGCTCATCCTCGTCGACGAACTCGCGCACACCAACGCGCCCGACAGCCGCCATCCCAAACGTTGGCAGGATGTCGAAGAGCTGCTCGACGCCGGCATCGACGTCTGGACGACGCTCAATGTCCAGCATCTGGAAAGCCTCGCCGACGTCGTATCGCGCGTCACCGGCGTCGCGGTGCGCGAGACCGTGCCGGACCGCGTCCTGCAGAACGCCGCCGACGTCATCCTTGTCGACATCACGCCGGAAGAACTGCTGCAGCGGCTGAAGGATGGCAAGGTCTATGTTCCCGAGACGGCGAGACGCGCGACGCAGAATTTCTTCACGCCGCGCAACCTCACGGCGCTGCGCGAACTAGCGCTGCGGCGGACGGCCGAGCGCGTCGACGATCAGATGGTCGACTTCCTGCGGCAAGGCGCGATTGAGGGACCCTGGGCGACGGCGGAACGTCTGCTCGTCTGCGTCGGGCGTGATGCAAACTCCGAGGCGGTGGTTCGCGCCGGGGCGCGCCTCGCCACGGCCCTCAACGCCACATGGATCGCGCTTTACGTCGAGCGCGTCGGCCAGGAGGAACCCTCCGCCGAAGTCGTGAGACATGTCGATCAGTCGCTGCGGCTCGCGGAGCGGCTCGGCGCCGAAGTCGCGCGCATCTCTGGCGACGATCTCGCAGGCGAAGCGCTGCGTTTCGCGCGACGCGAGAATATCACGCAGATCGTCTTGGGCCGCTCGCGCGCACGGCCTTTTTCTCGACTGCTGCGGCGCTCGCTGACCGACGAAATTCTTCGGCGGTCGACCGATATCGCGGTTCACGTCGTTGTGCAGGAGGACGGCCCGCCGCAAAGCCAACAGGCTCGGAAATTGCCGACCTTGTCGCAGACATGGATCGGTTTCGGCGGCGCTGCGGTCTCCGTCATGATGACCGTCCTCGTCGGTTATGGCCTCGAGCGCTGGCTCGGCCTCGTCAATCCGTCGGTCATCTTCCTGCTTCCCGTCGTGCTTTGCGCCGTGTGGCTCGGGATGTGGTCCGCGATCATTGCTGCGGTTCTGTCCTTTTTCGCCTGCGACTTTTTCTTCTTTAGTCCGCGCTATGAACTCACCATTTCGCAACCGCAGGAATTTCTAACGCTCGTCGTCGCGTTGGTGGTCGCCGTCATAACGGGAATGCTCGCGAGCAAAATGCGCACTTACGCGCAAAACATGCGGCAGCGGTCTCAAGCCGTGCAGTCGCTGTTCGAATTCTCTCGCAAGCTCTCCACGATAGCGACGCCTGACGACATTCTCTGGGCCTCCACTCTGCAGATCCAGAAAGCCGGCGAAGCGTCCAGCGTCGTCATGCTGATCCCCGAAGAGAGCGGTTTGAAAGTGTCGGCGGCCTGGCCGCCGGTCGATCGGATGGACGCCGGCGAACTTGCCGCCGCCCGTTGGGCGCTCGAAAAAGCCGAGCCTGCCGGATGGCGGACAGACACGCTGCCCAATGTGCGTTTTCAATTCCGGCCTCTCGCGACGGCGCGCGGCGTCGTCGCCGTTTGCGGGATCGAGCCCAAGACGCCCGAGGAGCCGCTTTCCGCCGCCGCGGAAAGCACGATTTCTTCACTGATCGAACAGACCGCGATCGCAATCGACCGTTCGATGCTCGTTGGCGAATCTGTCAAGGCGGCGGCTCTCGAGGAAAATGAAAAATTGCGGACGATTCTGCTCTCCGCGTTGTCGCATGATCTGCGCACGCCGCTGACCTCGATCACCGGCGCGGTGACGAGCCTGCGCGAACTTGGCGAGAAGCTTCCGCTGGAGGATCGCAAAGACCTTCTGCTGTCGATTGAAGAAGAGGCCGGGCGCCTGTCGCGCTTCATCGCCAATATGCTCGATATGTCGCGCATCGAGTCGGGCGCGCTGGCGCCGCGCAGCGATCTCGTCGATGTGGCGGAGGTGATCCGCAGCGTCCTCGAAAGAGCCAAGAGAACTTTTCCAGGCAAGGATACTTCGATCAGCATCGCGCCCGACCTTCCGCCTATTCGCGGCGACGCCAATCTGCTCGGACAGGTTCTCTTCAATCTGATCGACAATGCGCATAAATATGGCGGACCTGCCGGCGCGATCATTCACGCCCGGCGCGAAGTCGGCGATGTCGTCATCACCGTGACCGACGAGGGGCCCGGCGTCAAAGCAGCCGACCTCGAGCGCATTTTCGAGAAGTTTTATCGCAGCGGGCGCGTCGACGGCCGCAAGGCCGGAACTGGGCTGGGCCTCTCGATCTGCCGCGGTCTGGTCAGCGCCATGGGCGGAACCATCGTCGCGCAAAGCCCTGCCGCACGCCGTCGAGGCACGAGACTCATCATGCGCTTTCCCGCCGCGCGCGAATCGCAGCGGGGCGTGGCGGCATGAGCGGCGCGCGCGTTCTCGTCGTCGACGACGAACCTCAAATACAGCGCGTCTTGCGGCCTTCGCTGACGGCGAGCGGCTATGAGGTGCGCGAAGCGGCGACAGGCCGCGAGGCGCTCGCGGCTGTAGGCGAACATTCGCCCGATCTCATCATCCTCGATCTTGGCCTTCCGGACATGGACGGCAAGGAAGTGCTGCGAAAGCTGCGAATCCTTACGCGAACGCCGGTGATTGTTCTCTCGGCGCGCGACCGGGAATCGGAAAAGATCGCCGCGCTCGACCTCGGCGCGGATGATTACGTCGAGAAGCCATTCGCGATGGGAGAGCTGCTGGCGCGCATGCGCACGGCCTTACGTCATTCCCAGGATAAGACTTTGGAGTCGGAACGCGTTGCGGTCGACGGACTTGTCGTGAATTTGCATAAGCGCATGGTGACGAAAAATGGCGCGCCGGTGAAACTGACGCCGAAGGAATTCGATCTTCTGGCTTTTCTCACGCGACATTCGGGCCGACCGTTGACGCACCGGGAAATCCTCAAGACCGTTTGGGGGCCTGCGCATCAGAACGACAGTCAATATCTACGCGTCTTTATCGGCCAGCTACGGGCGAAGATAGAGGAAAACGCCGCGACGCCCAAAATCATCGTGACCGAACCCGGCGTCGGCTACCGATTTATCGAGTCCGAGTAAGAGGGACTTATCTGTGACCGCGTCACGCTGCGCTTAAATGCATGAATCCAGCTTCACCATTTCACAGACTTTATAGGCGCTTAATCATTTGTCTCTAATTTTGATATGAAGGCGCGTCAGATCCGCTCTGAATTCCGCGCCCTCACGCCCGCCAGGGCGAGCCCTATGCAAAGGCGGCGCAAAGGCGGCGCAAAGGCGGCGGTTGTCGCTCAAGCCGTTTACGCGGACTCTGTGGCGGAACGGCGTCATGGCGCTGCATAAGAATGTCGCGCGGCCGCGCGCGCGATGGCGCTGAATTGCGCGATTGCTGCGCGCGCGGATATGCTTCCCCAGACTTCAGCTTCGCATGGCCACGTCGCCATGCCTCACGCTCGGGCGCAGCCGTCAATGTGGAGAGAGCAGTTCGACTATTACTGGGATGGGCGGCGCCGGCTGGCCATCGGCTGGTTCGAAGGCGCCGAACGCGCGGCGGTCCGGCCGGAACTCACGGTCGTCTCGGCGCGCGACGAGCGCTTTACGAGCGCGCCCACGCTCATCGACGTCATCGGCGCCGCGCGCTGGCGCGCCCGCATCATTGTCGTTGATGTGCCGCCTGAGCATCGATTCGTCCGACTGACCGCCGCCGACGGCGCCGAACTCATCCTGGCGCTTTCCGCGGAGCGCGAGCTGCCGCAGGGCGGCGACTGGCGTTTGCTCCTGACGTTGCTGCCGGACGCCGGCGGCGCCGACCCCGTCGCCTTTCGGCTGGCGGCGTTTCCGGCGCGCGGCGACGTCGAACGGCTGTCGCGCGAGCAGACCGCGGCGGCCGGGGCGCGATTGGTATGGGCGATCGGCCAGCGCCGCGTCGTCGAGCGCGCCGACAACGCTGTCGTCATCCGCCTCGCGCCGGCGCGCCGCATCTTCCCGGCCTATCAAAGCCGACTCGTCCTGGAGGCCGCGCCGTTCGAATCGTCGGCGGCCGCCGACGCGCGCGAAGCGCCCTTCGCCATCATGGAGCATTGGCTGCGCGAATCCGGCGCGCCGCGTATTATCCTTCGCCTGCGAATTCCCGATTCGATCGAAGAGAGCGCCACGCTGCTGGGCCGATGCAGCGTCGCGCTGGCGATGAACCAGCGGCGGCGGCTGAAAGGCTGGACGCTCGAGCAGCGGTCGGCGGGAGAACCCGCCGTCGATCCGCTCACCTTCGACGACCTGCGGCAGGCGACGGGCGATCCGCATGAACATCCGGACGCGGCGGAAACGGCGGAGCCGGTCGTCGTCGGCAATCTTTTGGCGCTGCTTGTCGATCCTGAAGAGGCTGAGGTCGACGGAATCGCCTTGCGTCGCAGCCGCGAGAAAAGCGCCCCCGGCATGGGCGAAACCGCGGAAATCGAGTTTTACGGCGCGGCCCTTGGCGATGACGTCGGCATCGTTTGCCCGGCCGCGGGGCCTGGCGATCTCGGCATCGCCCCGATTGATCCCGGCGGACCCGCCTTCGCGCGGCTTTTTCGTGTTGAAGGCGACGGACTCGCGCCGCGCCGCGCGACG
>NZ_JAMRYX010000100.1 GCF_024448135.1 Methylocystis suflitae | reverse complement strand
CTGAAGGGCCGGCGCGACAAGTTTGTCGCTTCGCTGAACGGCGCTCTGGCGCGCGCGGAAGTCGCTGCGCGTTTCGAGCCGCCGGGCCTGTGGGATGCGCTCGAGCCCTTGGCGCAAACGAGCTTCGCCGCGCTCGTCATCGGCGAGACGGGGCCGGCCCGCGCGCGTCTCCAGCAGCTCGGCGGGTATGGCGCCTTCTGCGCCGATCCCGCGCTTGCGGCAGTGATTGCGGAGGGCGGCGAATTTGCGCAGTCCGCGCGCCTTTCCGCCGAAGCCGCCCCAGCGCGCGGCGCGCCTTCCCTGCTTGCCCGCTACCTCGACGCGTGCGGCGCTCAAGGCATGGCGCCGGCTGGCGTTGACGCCACGCAAGAAGCACGGCTTATGCGCGCGCTCTTGAGGGAACCGGACGTCGCCGCGTTGCGCGAGGCGCGCGTCGCTCTGGCGATCGACGATGGCGTCCGGCGCGAAGCGGCGAAGGCGGCGCGACTCATCGTCGACGCCGCCGCAGTCGAGCGGGCGCGCGCGCATTTCGCGGAAGCTGGCGCGACGGACGCCGCCGACATGCTCGATGCCTATCTTGACGTACGGCGGGCTGGCGGCTGGGCGCCGCCGCACGAAGCGCCGACTCTCGCCGCGCTCGTCGCGCGCGCCGGCGTCGAACTCGACGCTGCGCGGCTCGAAGCAGAAAGCCTCGCGCAGGCGTCGCCGGCTCAGGAGCGGTCGAAGGGATTATTTGCTGCGATGCGCGGTATATTTGGACGCTGAGGATGGCGGCTTCGTCGCTCATGGCTTGCCGCTGTGACGATTGCCCCGAAGCGACAATACGAGATTTGACCACAGGCGCTTTTATAGCAGTCACCCGACAATAAAAGGATCAAGCTGCGGTTCTCACCATTTATGACGTTGCCATTCTGCTTCGTAAGGCGAATAACCTGAGCATGTGATCGATCGTGGCCGATGCACACTTGGCTTAGACCATCAATTCCATGCAAGGTCACGGGTTCAAGAGGACG
>NZ_JAMRYX010000099.1 GCF_024448135.1 Methylocystis suflitae | reverse complement strand
ACGGGAAGAGCGAGAAGCGCACTTCGATCGTCGACGGCAGAGCTCGGCGCAGTTATGGGCACGGGAAGCCGATCGGAACATGGGAGGTGATGCTAAAGGACCATCACGAGGGCTATATCGACTGGGCGGAATATGAGCGCAATCAAAAGCAACTTGCGCTCAACAATTACGGTCGCGCCGGCGGCGTAAAGTCTGGCCGGGGAGGAAGGGCGCTTCTGTCAGGCGTGCTGACCTGTAGGCGTTGCGGCCGGAGACTTTCGGTCGCCTACACCGGTAATCCGCAAAGCCGACCGGTATATCGCTGCGACAAACCAAACCTTATGATGGGCCAGCCCCGGTGCATGACCTTCGGCGGCCCGCGGGTAGACGCCGCGGTTGCCCGGGAGATTTTGAGGGCGGTCGAGCCAGTGGCGATCGAAGCCGCATTCAAGGCGGAGCAGATGCACCGGGAACAGCAAGAAGATCAGCAGCGCATCCTGGACATGGAGTTGCAGCAAGCCCGCTACGAAGCCAGCTTGGCGGAGCGACGTTACGCTGCTTGCGATCCGGACAATCGCCTCATCGCCGCGCAACTGGAAAAGAACGGGGAGGCCGCGCTCCGACGTGTCCGAGATCTGGAGGCGCGACAACCTGCAGAAAGGCGCCCGGATATCAAGGTCGACCCCAATGCTTCACCGACCTGGCGGACAATCTATCGGCGGCTTGGAATGCGCCCGGCGTGACGATGCGCGCTCGCCAGCAATTGCTCCGGTCATTGATCGCCGACATCGTAGTCGATGTTGACGATGAAACACGCGATGTCGTGCTCACGATCCATTGGCGTGGAGGTCAGCACTCCGAATTGCGCGTGCGCAAACCTCGAACAGGAGAACATGGTTGCGCGACAACCGAAGATGCGTTGGCGGTCATGAGAAGCATGGCCGGTCGCTGGTCTGACGAACACATTGCCGCGTCGCTGAATCGAATGGGCCTGCCCACTGGCCAGGGCAAGACGTGGACGGCGCATCGCGTTGCTTCCGTTCGACGCGTCCGTGGCATCCACGGGTATCGATCCGCGGAAAAGGATGGCGAATGGCTCACCATGGCAGAGGCGGCGAAGACTTTAGGCGTCACACACCACGCGATACGACGCCTGATCAAATCCGGCGCGCTTCCAGCAATACAGGTGGTTCCGGGCGCGCCGCATCAAATCCGCGCCG
>NZ_JAMRYX010000098.1 GCF_024448135.1 Methylocystis suflitae | reverse complement strand
GGACATCGGGCGGGGCTGCTTAAGCACTGAGGCGGATGAACTCCCGAGGGGATCGGAACTTCAGGCCTGAGTGCGGGTGAACCTCGCAATAATCCTCGATCCAGCCGGGCAGTTTGGCAAGGATCGTTTCGGCGTCTGACAAGACGGCAAGCCTCGCGTAATCGCGTTTGAGCGTCTTCACAAAGCTTTCCGACATGCCGTTGCTTTCGGGGCTGCGCACGGGCGTGAACAGCAGCGTCAGGCCAAGCGCACGGGCCGTATCCGCGGTGTCGGCGGCGATGTAGGCGCTGCCATTGTCGGAGAGCCACTCGACCCGGTGCGGGACTTTCAAGGCGCCAAAGCGGCGCTCGACGGCGGCGATCATCAGATCGCGCACCATCTCGCCCGAGACCCCGCCATTGGCGACCGCCGACCAGGCGATGATCTCGCGATCGCAGGCGTCGATGACGAACAGCACGCGCACGACCTCGCCGTTGCGAGCGCGGATTTCGAGATGATCCGAACACCAGCGGCAATTCGAGCGCAGCGCGATGACGACGCCGTCATGGGTGCGGCCCGGCCGGCGCGCGGTATGTCGTTCGAGTGTCAGGCCGTTGTTCTGCATGATCCGCAGCACACGCTTGGCGTTCACGGGCGGCTTGCCCTCGGCCCGCAACTTTCGGTTCGCCAGCGCGCAGATGCGGCGATAGCCATAGGTCGGGCGCTCATCGACGATGGCGCGGATGAGCGGGGCGATTTCGACGTCCCCGGCCTTGTGGTAGCGGCCTCGGGGCTTGGTCATGCCCTTCTTGCGCGCGGCGAGATTGGAGCGGGCGACGCCCAGCGTTTCGGCGACGGCGCTCATCGGGAAGCGTCCGGCTTCCACGACACGAGCGGCAAGATCGGTTTTTTTGCGCGCGCCGTGTCGAGAGCCTCCCGGAGGATCTCGACCTCCATCGTCTTCTTGCCGAGCAGGCGCTCCAGTTCACGGACCTTCTTCTCGAGATCGCGGACCTGCGAGGCGCCGACCACATCCTCGTCCGCCGCGACGGCAGCCTGACCGCCCTCGGCCATGCGGCGCTTCCAGGCAAAGAGCTGAGACGGGGCGATCCCGGCTCGACGCGCGACACAGGAGACGCTCATGCCGGGCTGCGACGCTTCTTCGACAAGGCGAACCTTCTCGGCCGCGCTCCAACGCCGACGGCGCTGAACAGAGGGGATGACTTCGACGCGCGAAACGGGCGTCTCGGGGGCATTGGTCATAGTCGTATTCATAGGCTTACGCCTACGCCTTATCGGCTATGCCCGATGTCCG
>NZ_JAMRYX010000097.1 GCF_024448135.1 Methylocystis suflitae | reverse complement strand
GGTCAAGCCGAAGTTGAAGCCCAAGCCCAAGGCTAAACCCAAGCCGAAGCCCGCGGCTCCGGTCGAGGAGCCTGCTGAGCAGCCTGCGCAGTAAAGCGCAGTTGCCCGTGACCCACCCCTGTTTCAGCTCAGAGCGGGGGCGGGTCGCGCGGCAGGCGCCTGTCTCTGCTCATTGGAAGGAATGTCGCCGTGACCAGCGACACAGCGCGCTTTGTCGGCGACATTCCCTTTTTTTACGACCGCAGCCTCGGCCCGGTGATCTTTGAGGATTACGCCGCCGATATCGCCGATCGGACAGCCGCGAGCGCTCCCATTGACGTGCTCGAAATCGCGGCAGGCACGGGAATCGTCACGCGCACGCTGCGCGACTCTCTCGATCCACAAGCGAAGCTAATCGCAACCGACCTCAATGAGCCGATGCTCGAAGTGGCGAAGACGAAGTTCGGCGCTACCGAGCAAGTGATCTTCCGTTCGGCTGACGCGACGGCCCTGCCTTTTGGCGACGGCGCCTTCGACGCGATCGTCTGCCAGTTCGGACTGATGTTCTTTCCCGACAAGGATCGCGCGCATCGTGAGGCGCGACGGACTCTGCGGCCGGGCGGCCGATATCTCTTCAGCGTCTGGGATGCGCCACGCTACAATCCTTTCCCTCGCCTGGGGCTCGAGGTGATCGAACGATTTTTTCCCGGCGATCAACCGCTGTTTCTTGCTTTTTCCTGCGCCGAGGTCGATCCCATCAAAGAATCGCTGATCGACGCCGGCTTCACGGACATCGCCATTTCCGTAAGGCCGCGCGTCAAGGATGTGCGGGACCCGATGGATTTTGCGAGAGGATTCGTCTTCGGCAGTCCGCTCTTCGAACAGCTCCGCGCGCGCGGCGGCGTGCGTCCGGAATCGCTTGTCGAGGCCCTGGCCGAGCGGCTCACGCAAGAACTCGGCGCGAACCCCATGCGCCTGCCGATGCAGGCGATTTTCTTTGAGGCCAGGGCGGCGTAAGGACGGCGCCCGCTACTGGGGCATGGTCATCAGCTCGAGCACATGGCCGTCGGGGCTTTTGAAATAGACGCCTCGGCCGCCGTTCCAGTCGTTGAGCTGGCCGTCCGTGAATCGACCCGGCGCGCTGCCAAAGGCGACGCCTTCGTCCTTCACGCGCCCGAAGATTTCGTCAAATTCTTTGTCGCTAACGTGGAAGGCGTAATGGCTGGACTCGAAGCCCTCATCTTTGTCGAACAGCAGGGTGAGCTCGCTGTTGACCTTCACCGGCGCGAAATGGCCCTTGGCGCCGTCGTAGCGCAGACCGAAAATCCGTGCGAACCAGCGCGCCGCGGCCTCATTGTCGCGCGCCGGCACGATGGTGTGATTGAGAACGATGGCCATCGATCAAGCTCCGCCTTTGTGCTGACGAATTTCAGATGGGGAGTCGTGGCCTCCCCGTCACGAGCGTCGCGGCGCTCAATCGCCGCCGGACCAGGAGGCTGACAGCGCGCCATCTGGTTGGCGCCGGACGCGAACGCCGAATGGCGCGCTTTCGCGATCGAGCGTTTGCGCAAGCCATTGGGCGTCGGCGGTCGACGCCCTTTCAAGGCGCAAGCGCCGCATATGCAGCGGAACCAGTCGAAGTTGCGCGAAATCGCCGTTCGTATCGATATCTGCGAAATACATCAGGGATAAATCGCCGCGAAAGCTTTCGTAGCCACTGATGCCCTCATAGTCGTTCAGGAAGTCGCCGCAGCCGTAAAGAACCAAGCGGTTGCGATGGACCTCGACTCCCTTCGCGTGATGTGACGAATGTCCGTGGATGACGGAAGCGCCGGCGTCTTCGATCAGCCGATGCGCGAATTGTCTTTGGGCCGTCGATACGCCATAGCCCCAATTCGAGCCCCAGTGGATCGAAATCACCAGAATATCTCCGCTCTGCGCCGCGCGCCGCGCCAGATCGCAGGCGAAATCAACGCAGGCGGGAGAAAGGTCGCGCAGAAGATTGACGCCGGGCGATGACGGCGTCGCCGCCCATTCCAACGGCGTTCCGCTGTCGGGCAGGGCGAAGGACAGGACGACGAGCCGTCCCTTTCGCGGAAGGTCCAGGATCGCCGGCCGCTGCGCTTCGTCGATCGTGCGTCCGGCGCCGGCGAAAGCGACGCCCAGACGCTCAAGCGTGTCGAGCGTTTGAAAGAGGCCAGGCCGTCCCCAATCGAGCACATGATTGTTCGCGAGCGCGCAGCAGTCGATGCCGGCGACGCGAAGACATTCCGCGTTCTGCGGGCTGACGCGATAATTAATCGCCTTAGGTTCGGCTGTTTCGCTGCGCGTCACGCTCGTTTCGAGATTGACGATGCGGGCGTCAGGCGCCTGGGCGCGAAGCTCGGCGAGCGCCTCGCCCCAGACATAGGAATAATCGACGGACCGCGGAATCGGCCCTGACGCCGCTTCGGCCAAACGAACATAGTCTTCGGCGGAGGAAACATATTCCTCATAGAGCTTCGGCGGGCAGGGCGACGGCAGGATCTGATCGACGCCGCGGCCGATCATCACGTCCCCGCACAGGAAAAGCCGGACGGCCGACGCCCCATCGCGTGGCGGCGGCGCAGCGACGCTCATATGGTAGGCGGAAAATTCTCTTCGTCGTCGCCGGCGACAAGTGAGACGATTTCTCCGGCCACGTCCTTGAGCGGCGCGCCCGCGCCGAAGACGTCCTGATCGCCGGACATCCACATTGCCGCCTCCTCGACGTCAGCGATCGTCGGCCGCAGGTCCATGATCGCCGACAGCGTCGCGTCGTCGATGTCGCCGAGGACGTCCGTCACGTCCTTGATCGTCGCCAGCGGACGGCCGTCGCCGTCCGGCGCGGAAGATTGCGTCAAGTTTTCGCTCCTCGCGTTTGGAACGTCCCGCCCGAGCTTGATCCGTGACGGTATCGAACGACGCCGGCGATGCGAAAGGCGAGTTGCATAGCCAACAAAATATAGCGCCGCGCATCTTTGCCGCGAAGGAGCCCGAGGCTAAAATTTGTGTTTCCGCCACCCGAGCGATATTGCCGCGTTGGCCCAAGCACGTCGTCGAGTCCCCGGCAGCGCCGAGGACGAGCGCGCCCAGGCCATGCCATGTTGCTCTTTCCAGACAGAGTCTGATGCTCATCGATACCCATTGTCACCTCGACTTTCCCGATTTCGCGCCAGAGCTCGCGGAGACGATCGCCCGCGCAAAGGCGCGCGGCGTCGGCAGAATGATCACGATCTCGACGCATCTCCCTCGCTTCGAGCGTGTGAAGGCGGTTGCTGAAGCCTATCCGGAGGTCTTTTGCACGGTGGGAACGCATCCGCACCATTCGCACGAAGAGGCCGAGCCGACCGTCGAGGCGCTGGTGAGTCTGTCGCGGCATCCAAAATGTGTCGGATTGGGCGAAGCAGGCCTCGATTATCACTATGATCATGCGCCGCGCGAGGTGGCGCAGCGCATCTTCCGCATTCACGTCCGAGCCGCCCGCGAAACCGGCCTGCCGCTCGTCATTCATACACGCGACGCCGACGACGACTGCGCCGCCATTCTGAAGGACGAAATGGGGAAGGGGGCTTTCCCCGCCCTGCTCCATTGCTTCACCAGCGGCCGCGCGCTCGCCGAAACGGCGCTGCAGCTCGGCCTCTATATTTCCTTTTCCGGGGTCGTGACCTTCAAGAACGCCGAATATCTGCGCGAGATCGCCCGCGACGTGCCGCTGGAGCGCATGCTGGTCGAAACCGACGCGCCCTTCCTTGCGCCCGCGCCTCATCGCGGCAAGCGCAATGAGCCGGCCTTCGTCGTCGACACCGCGCGCGTGCTCGCCGAGATCAAGGGAATCAGCGCCGCCGAACTTGCAATCGCCACGACCGAAAACGCGCTGCGGCTGTTTTCCAAAATGCCGTCTCTGGACGCCGCCGCGTGAGCCTGAGAATCAGGATCCTTGGGTGCGGTTCGTCCGGCGGCGTGCCGCGAGTCGGGCAGGGCTGGGGAAAGTGCGATCCGGACAATCCGAAAAATCGGCGTCGGCGCTGCTCGATTCTCGTCGCGCGCGGCCCTGCCGAGTCAGCGACGCAAGTGCTCGTGGACACAGGGCCCGATCTGCGCGAGCAGCTCATCGACGCTGACGTCAAGCGGCTCGACGCGGTCTTCTATACCCATCCCCACGCCGACCACACGCATGGCGTCGACGATGTGCGCGGCTTGGTCATTCTGAGCGGACGGCGAATCCCGGCCTATATGGACGAGCCGACGTCGCGGGCCTTCGCCACGAAGTTCGACTACATCTTCAAGACGCCGCCGGGCAGCTTTTATCCGCCGCTGATGACCGAACATCGGCTGCATCTGGGGCGCGCCGAGACGGTCGACGGACCCGGCGGCGCGATCGTCGCGACGCCGTTTCGCCTGGACCATGGCGACATGGACGCGCTCGGCTTTCGCTTCGACAATATGGCCTATACGCCGGATCTTCACGCCATTCCGCCTGAGAGCGCGCAATATCTCGAAGGGCTGGATCTTTGGATCATCGACGCGCTGCGCCATCAGCGGCACGGCACGCATCTATCCGTCAGTCAGGCGCTGGACTTCATCGCGCATTTCAGGCCCAAACGCGCCGTCCTGACGGATCTGCATGTTGATTTGGATTACGACGCGCTGGCCGCGACGCTGCCGGAAAATGTCACGCCGGCATTTGACGGAATGGCGCTCGAAGTCTGACGTCGCGCGCATCGCCAGACAGCATCTTTTAGTTCCATAATATGGATTATGCGAATCATGGATGCAGGATCCCGGCGGTCGCCGTCCGCTGTCGCCTTTCGCTCACCTGAGATTTCGCGCCAATGTTCTGACGGACGGAACGCAGCCCCGGCTCCTCGGATGACGCTTTATGTTGGCAATGCGGCGCGGGCGCAGCGCATGGCGCGTCATAATCCGCCCGTGCGGCTCGTCTAAACTCCTGCAAACGCAAACATTCCCGCCCACGCAGGAATTGGACGTCAGCTGTCAAACTATGGCGACTGTTTGGATTTTTGGATCACCCCACGGAATTCTCTGGCCTTCCGGGGCGAAACTCTGGTAAAAGGCTCGCTGCGCGGGACTATATGGCATTCAAGAGGCACATCATCGTCGTTTCCGGGCGGGCGCGTTTTTTGAGACGCGTCAACTGGAGCGGTTGGGCGCACAAGGTTGGCATAGCGGTCTTGCCGTTTTTGGCGGAGACGAGCAGGTAGACATGAGCAAAGGTAGAGATTTTCGGGGCCCCCGCAAGCGCGGATTTGATGACGACGCCCCGTATAGCTATGATTCGCCGCGAACGAGCCGGGCGCCGCGATCACCCTTTGGCGGCGGATTTCCAGATGCGCCGCCTCCGATGTCGAATGAGCCAGCAGTCGACGCCATCGTGAAGTGGTTTAAGACGGACAAGGGCTTCGGCTTCGTAGAGCTCGCCAATGGCACTGGCGACGCCTTCCTCCATATCGGCGCCGTTCAGGCGGCGGGTTACGACACGCTGCCGCCCGGCGCGAAGTTGCAGGTGCAAGTCACGAGCTCGGTGAAGGGCCAGCAAGTGGCGCGCATTCTCGAAGTCGACTTGGCAGGAGCCGCTGAGCGGGCGCCGCCGCCGCCGCCGCGCGCAGGAGGCGGTTTTGACAGCCCCCGGCCCCGTCGTCAGGCGCCCGATCCGTCGACCGCTGTTCCGGTCTCCGGCAAGGTCAAATGGTTCGACGAGACAAAGGGCTTCGGCTTCGTGCAGTCGAACGACGGCGGCAAGGACGTGTTCGTCCATATTTCGATTCTGGGTCCATCCGGCGTGAACCGGCTCGCCGAGGGGCAGCCGGTCACTATGCAGGTCGTCGATACGGCGAAAGGCAGAGAAGCGCTGTCGATCATCCTGGATTGAGCCTCGCTCCGTAGATCCGCGCGCCGCGATCCTCCTTGAGGGCCGCGGCGCTTTTCTTTTGGGGAGACCTCATGTCCGGCCGACCGTGCGGCGATGTCGCCAGACTGATCGAAATCATGGCGGCGCTGCGCACGCCCGGCAGCGGTTGTCCCTGGGATCTCGAGCAGGATTTCCGCTCGATCGCGCCCTATACGATCGAGGAAGCCTATGAAGTCGCCGACGCCATCGAGCGCAACGATCTTACCGATCTCAAAGACGAGTTAGGCGATCTCCTCTTGCAGGTCGTGTTCCATGCCCGAATGGCGCAGGAGCAGGACGCTTTCGCCTTCGAGGACGTCGTCGATGCGATCTGCGACAAGCTCGTTCGCCGGCACCCGCACGTTTTCGGCGACGTCCAGTCTCTCGACGCCGACGGCGTGACCATGCAGTGGAGCGCGATCAAAGCGCGCGAAAAGGCGGGCAAGCAGGGATTGCAGCCGGCCAGTTTGCTCGACGGCGTGCCGCTCGCCCTGCCCGCCCTAACCCGCGCCCTCAAGTTGCAACAAAAGGCATCCGAGGTCGGCTTCGATTGGGACGATGCACAGCACGTTCTCAGCAAGATTCGAGAGGAAACCGAGGAAGTCGCCGCGGAACTCGCGCGTCCCGGCGTCGACGCTTCGCCGGCGCTTGAAGAGGAGATCGGCGATCTCTTGTTCGTCGTCGCCAATCTTGCGCGCCATGCCAAGGTCGACCCCGAGCAGGCGCTTCGCGGCGCCAATACGAAATTCGAGCGGCGGTTTCACCACATCGAGCGCCGCCTCACAGACATGGGCCGTTCGCTTGAAGCAGCGTCTCTCGACGAAATGGAAGCGCTGTGGGTCGAGGCGAAAGGCGCTGAGCGCAAACCTGGCTGACGGCTCTCTCGAACGTCTCGAAGGTTACGGCGCAGCCCGTCAGCGTCCCGCGCCGGCTTCGCGGATCATTTCGGCCTGCGGAAAGCGCCTCGCGAGGCCCTCAGAACGTTCAGGATCGATACGTACGACGAGATGGACGCCGCCTTCCGGCAGCGCTTCGCGTTCGAGCACTTCGGTATGGGCGTGAAGCCAGGCGAGCCCCTCGCCGTCCGCGACGTCGAGGTTCATTTCAAAACGAACGCGTCCCGCCGCCAGCGTGGACTCGATCCTTGCCAGCAACTCATCGAGCCCCTGCCCGGTCAAGGCGGATACGAGCGTCGGCCGGCGTTGTGGCTCGATCCCGCTCACGGCGAGCTGAAGCGCCGATAGCCGATCCGGATCGAGCGCGTCGATCTTGTTCCAAACTTCCAAAATCCGCCCTTCGGCTTCGCCTTTCAGACCGAGTTCGCTCAGGATCGCCTCGACGTCCTTCGCCTGCGCTTCCCAATCTTCGTGCGCGACGTCGCGGACATGGAGAACCACGTCGGCGAGCGTCACTTCTTCGAGCGTCGCCCGGAAGGCCGAGACAAGCATGGTGGGCAGGTCGGAGATGAATCCCACCGTGTCGGAGAGCAGGATGCGCGCGCCATGCGGCAGTTTGATCTGGCGCAGCGTTGGATCGAGGGTCGCGAACAGCATGTCCTGCGCAAGCACCTCGGCCTTGGTCAGACGGTTGAAAAGCGTGGATTTCCCGGCGTTGGTGTAGCCGACCAGCGCGACCACGGGATAGGGAACGTCGCGCCGCGTCTTACGATGCAGCGCGCGCGTGCGCTTGACCTTGTCAAGATCGTGCTCGATGCGCCGCATCCGCTCCTCGATCAGGCGCCGGTCCGTCTCGATCTGCGTTTCGCCCGGGCCGCCAAGAAAGCCGAAGCCGCCGCGCTGGCGTTCAAGGTGGGTCCAGGAGCGGACGAGCCGCGACTTCTGATAGGCCAGATGCGCCAGCTCCACCTGCAGCGCGCCTTCCTTGGTTCGGGCGCGCTCCCCGAAGATTTCGAGAATGAGCCCGGTCCTGTCGATGACCTTGGCGTCCCACGCCCTTTCGAGATTACGCTGCTGCACGGGCGAGAGCTGGCAGTCCATGCTCACGAGCGCGGCGTCCTTCGACTTGACGAGTTCGCCGATCTCCTCGACCTTGCCCTTCCCAAGATATGTCGCCGGCCGAACCTCGTTCAGCGATATCGGCAGTTGGCCGACGACATCGAGGTCGATCGCCTCGGCGAGCCCCACCGCCTCCATGAGACGCGCCGCCGTGTCGCGCGCACGCGCCGCGCCGCCTTGAGTAACATAAGGCCCAATGACCAATGCGCGGGCGCCAGCGCCATTCGGCGTCGTCCCGTTATCCGCTCCGCTGTCAGCCTTCAATCGCCTACCGCTTATTGTCGGCCTGGCCCTCGTCGTCGCCCGGCTCAAACATTTGTATGGGGTGTCCGGGCATGATCGTCGAGATGGCGTGCTTGTAGACGAGCTGAGAATGCCCGTCTCGCCGCAGCAAGAGGCAAAAATTATCGAACCAGGTGACGATTCCCTGGAGCTTGACGCCGTTGACGAGGAAGATCGTGAGCGGGACTTTATTCTTCCTGACAAAATTCAAAAATGTATCTTGCAGATTCTGCGAACGCTCTGACGACATCGGCTGTCCTGTTCTGTTTTTTGAGCCGAGCGGAATGACGCCGCCCCCAGGGGATCGTTCTTCTTTTTTCGCCGCCGTGTTCATTAGAACCTTTCAAATGGCGAAGCGCAAGGCGCAAGTCGAACGCTTTCCGTCGCCAATTCATGGAAAGCTGCTGGCTCTGACCCTGCCCCAGCTCTTGCCGCCAACATAACTTAACGCTTTAACTAGCTCAGCTAAGTTAATGTTTCTATGACTCTACCGACAGCGACTTAAGTTTTCGGTGTAAGGCCGAGCGCTCCATGCCGATGAACTCCGCTGTTCGGGAAATATTCCCGGAGAAGCGATTGAGCTGAGCGACAAGGTATTCGCGCTCGAAAACTTCCCGCGCCTCTCTGAGCGGCAGACTCATAAGTTTCTCGCCGCGCACGCCCGCCGGCGTCGCCGGCACGAGTTCGCCGACGTCGGCCGGAAGCATTTCGGCCGTGATCGTCGCGCTGGAATCGCCAGACGTGAGGATCATCAAGCGCTCGACATTATTTCTCAACTGGCGGATGTTGCCGGGCCAGTCGTGCAACTGCAGGACCGCGAGAGCGTCTTCCGAAATCCGTCGGCGCGGCATGCCGGACGCGAGCGACATATTCTCCATGAAATAGTTGATGAGCGCCGGGATATCCTCGCGCCGTTCCGCCAGCGAGGGAATCCGGATCGGCACCACCGCGAGGCGATGAAAGAGATCCTCGCGCAGCGTTCCCTCTTCGATCGCCGACGCGAGATCGCGCGCCGAGGACGAGATGATGCGCACGTCGACCTCGACCTTGTTCGATCCACCGACCCGCTGAAACGTCTGATCGACCAGCACGCGCAGGATTTTCGCCTGGGAATCCTTCGGCATGTCGGCGATTTCGTCGAGGAACAGCGTCCCGCCATGCGCCTCCTCGAGCGCGCCGATCTTGCGTTCGCCGTCGGCGCCTTCGCGGCCGAACAGCTCGATTTCCATGTTCTCCGGCGTGATCGTGGCCGAATTGATGACGACGAACGGCCCGCCGGCGCGACTCGACGCCTCGTGGATGCAGCGGGCGGCGAGTTCTTTGCCTGTCCCAGGCGCGCCGGTGATCAGCACGCGCGAATTCACAGGGGCCACGCGGCCAATGAGCTGCTGCAGCTGATGCGCCGCCGGGGAATCGCCGACGATGCGGTCGAAGGCTCCTGCCCGCTGGCGCAGCGCGGAAAGTTCGCGCCGCAGCTGATAGGCCTCGAGCGCCCGTTCGGCGACGAGCACCAGCCGATCCGCCTTGAACGGCTTTTCAATAAAGTCGTATGCGCCGATCTTGATCGCGCTGACCGCGGTTTCGATATTGCCGTGGCCCGAGATCATGACGACGGGCAAGCCCTTGTGCTGCTTCTGCACGGTTTCGAGCACCTGGAGGCCGTCGAGCCGAGACCCTTGCAGCCAGATGTCGAGAAAAACGAGATGCGGACGCCGGCTTGCGATCGCCGCGAGCGCCTCGTCGGAGTCTTTGGCGGTGCGGACCCCGTGCCCTTCGTCGCTCAGAATTCCGGCGACAAGCTCTCTGATGTCCTCTTCATCGTCGACAATCAAAATATCGCTTGCCATTATACCCCACTCTGTCCCGGCCCACTTGCATGCGCCGGCGCTTTTTCCGCGTGTGTGTCCGCCGCGCGTGGCTCCTCTTTCGAGGGCGTCTCCGCGGCGAGAGGCACGATGAGCCTGACGCAGGCGCCCCGACCCGACGGCGCGTCCAGCAGCTCCAGCCGGCCTCCGTGATCCTCGACGATCTTGGCGACGATCGGCAGGCCCAGTCCGGTGCCGTCCGATCGCGTCGTCATGTAAGGCTCAAGCAAGCGCTGCCGGTTCATCGCCGGGAAGCCCTTACCATTATCGATCACGTCGATTTCCGCCATGCGATCGCGCACATCCAACTTGATTTCGACTCGTCCCTTTTCGAGAGCGTCTTTTTCTTCGCGTGCGGCGACGCCTTCGACGGCGTTCTTCACGATATTGGTGAGCGCCTGCGACAGCAAGCGACGATCGAACTGCGCGATGACGGGCGTTTCGGGCAAGTCTTCGACGATGTCGAGATCGGCGTTGCCGACGCGCATGAGGAACGCGACCTGCCGAATGCATTCGTTGAGATCGTCTCGCGCCGGGCGCGCCTTCGGCATACGCGCAAAGGACGAAAACTCGTCGACCATACGCTTAATGTCGTCGACCTGGCGCACGATCGTGTCCGTGCATTGGTCGAAAACGTCTCGATCCTCCTGAATAACCTTGCCGTATTTGCGGCGCAGCCTTTCGGCCGAAAGCTGGATCGGCGTTAGCGGATTCTTGATTTCGTGAGCGATGCGCCGCGCGACGTCCGCCCAGGCCGAAGTGCGCTGCGCCATCACGAGGTCGGTGATATCGTCGAGCGTCACCACGTAGTTGTGTTGTCCCGCATCGGCGCGCGCCGAGGTGACTCGCACATTCAAGGTGCGCTCGGCGACGCCGCGCTTGATGATGATCTGGCTTTGAACGGCGCGCGGAAAAACTTCCGCCGCGTCCTTCAGGATGGGGACAATCTCCGGCAAGACCGACGCCACCGAGGCGCCCACGGTCGCCTGCCCCGTCGCGTCTGCGAGCGACAGTTCCTCGGCTGAGCGGTTGAGAATGGTGACGACGCTTTCCGAGTCCACGCCCATAACCGCGACCGGCACGCCGGAGAGCACCGCCTCGGTGAATTCGCGACGTTCGTCATTGATCCGATTGGCCTCGATCAGCCGGTTTTGCTGAAGATTGAGCTCGGTCGTCATATTGTTGAAGACGTCGCCGAGGCGGGCCAATTCGCCATGCTGTTTGTCGACGTTGACGCGAACGTCGAGATTGCCGGCCGACACCTCGTCGGTTGCGGCGATCAGGTCCCGGATCGGCGTCACCAGCCGGTCAGCGAAATCCAGTCCGAACCAGATGGAGGACAGCAGCATGATCGTCGTCAGGAAGGCGTACATCAGCACGAAGGCCCGCTGCACGGCGGCGCGATAGGAATCGAAGGCGTCGTAGCTGCTGATCAGGCTTTGAGCCTGTTTGGGAAATTCCACCGCGATCGGGTCGATGGGCCGGGTGACGTAAAGGAACGTGTCCTGAAAGGCGTTGAGCGCGCGCAAAGCGACGAAGCTCTTACCGTCATCGATAACGAGGCACAGCGGCTCCCCGCGCCGCGCGTCGTCGAACTCGGATTGTGGCGGGGCGATGATGATCGAGGCGGCGTTCTGCGCCACGTCGACGCGGTCGAGAATTTCGCCGTTGGATTTCACCAGGGCCGCGACGGAGAAGCCCAGGAAATACGCCCGCGACTGAAATATCTGATGAAAATAGGGTCGGTCGGAATTGTAAAGGATGCTCGCGCGATCGAGATCCGACGCCGTGAGCTGCGCCTCCTGCAATAGCGCCCGGCATTGACTCTCGCGGAACACGGCCGCGGCTTCCGCCGTGTTGTGGACGAAGACCTTGACGCTCGACATGAAGGCGGGATTGAGCACGCGCTCCAGCGTCAGCGACCCCGCTACGGCAAGCAGAATCGCCGGGATCAAAGCAATGACCGAGAAAAAGCCGACCGTGCGCACGTGAAGGCGCGCCGCCGCCTCGCCGCGCAGCCAGACGCGGTAGAGGCGCCAGGCCTTGACGATCACCATCGCGAGCAGAACGGCGACAAAGACGCCGTTGACGATGAGCAACGGCAACAAGCGGTCGTCCGTCGGCGATATCGCGCCGAATTCGGCCACGACCAGGAATGTAGCCAAAGCACAGCCGACGGCCCCGATCACGATGATCGGGCCGAACCAGCTGCGAAACGGCGTTCTGCCTTTCGCCTTTGGCGGAGAAGCCGAGTCTCCGGTCAGGGCCATGGCGCCTGTATAGGCTCCGCCCGCGCCGGTTGCAATTGAACGGCCAAAAGAGTCGCTATCGCGGTGAGCGCATCAACCTGATGTCGAGGTCGTTGACCTTCTTGCGTAGCGTGTTGCGGTTCAGTCCGAGCAATTCCGCCGCCTTGATCTGATTGCCGCGCGTCGCCGCAAGCGCCGCGGAGACAAGCGGGATTTCGATCTCGCGAATGATCCGGTGATAGAGGCCTGGCGGCGGCAGCTGATCTCCATAGTCGCGAAAGAGCTTGGCGAGATGAAGCTCGACGGAGCTCGAAAGCGTCTGTCCGTCAAACAATTCTTGCGACGGCGCGGCTGCGGCTGAGCCTTTGTCGCCACCCGGTTCAGCCTGCCGAATCTCATGTTCGAGTTCGGCCTCGACGAGCTGATCGGAAATGACTTCCTGCGGGTGCAGCGCGGCGAGCCTGCGGATGAGGTTTTCGAGCTCGCGGATGTTGCCCGGCCAGCGATATTTCTTCATCCGGTCGAGCGCGGCCTGATCGATGTATTTCTGCGGCAGTCCTTCGCTCGCCGCCACTTTGAAGAAGTGATGCACGAGATCGGGAATGTCCTCGGCGCGCTCGCGCAGCGGCGGCAGCCGAAGCGGCACGACGTTGAGGCGGAAGTAAAGATCCTCGCGGAACAGCCCCTGCTGGATGAGGATGCGCAGATCCTTGTTGGTGGCGGCGATGATCCGGACATTGGTCTTGATCGGCGTGCGCCCGCCGACCGTCGTATATTCGCCCTGCTGAAGCACGCGCAGCAGCCTTGTCTGCGCCTCCATCGGCATGTCGCCGATCTCGTCGAGAAACAGCGTGCCGCCCTCGGCCTGCTCGAAGCGTCCGGCCGATCGCTGGTTGGCGCCGGTGAAGGCGCCCTTCTCATGGCCGAAGAGTTCGCTTTCGATCAGATCGCGCGGAATCGCCGCCATATTGACGGCGACGAAGGGGCCCTTCTTTCGCTTTCCATAGTCATGCAGGGCGCGGGCGACGAGCTCCTTGCCGGTTCCCGACTCGCCATTGATCATCACCGTCAGGTCGGTCTGCATCAATCGCGCGAGCGAACGATAGATTTCCTGCATCGCCGGGGAGCGGCCGACGAGCGGCATTCCCTCGATCTCATCGTGGTGGTCATCTTCGGGCCGTTTGCGGGGTTCGGCCATGGCGCGGCCGACGATGCCGACGAGCTCCTTGAGATCGAAAGGCTTGGGCAGATAGTCGTATGCGCCCCGCTCCGACGCCCGAATAGCGGTCATGAACGTGTTTTGCGCGCTCATGACGATGATCGGGAGTTCGGGACGCAGCTTCTTGATGCGCGGTAGAAGCTCGAAAGCGTTCTCGTCGGGCATGACGACATCTGTGACGACGAGATCGCCCTCGCCCGACTGCACCCATCGCCACAAGGTCGCGGCAGCGCCGGTGGTGCGCACTTCATAGCCCGCACGCGAAAGCGCCTGCGCGACGACCGTGCGTATGGACGCGTCGTCGTCAGCGACCAGAATTTCTCCTCGCGTCATTACTTCGTTCTCCCGCCTTTGCGAGATGTCATGCACGCCGTTCCTCGCGTTGCTCGGCCCGTTTCGGCCTGTACATTGGCATCAGCACCCGGAAGGTCGTGCGCCTCGGGAGGGACTCGCACTCCACGATGCCGCCGTGGTCGTTGACGATCTTCGCAACCAGTGCAAGTCCGAGGCCAGTTCCTGTCGACTTGGTCGTCACAAAGGGATCAAAGAGATGCGCGGCGATGTCTTCCGGAACGCCGGGGCCATTGTCGCGCACGCAAAATTCGAGCGGCAGTCCGATCGGGCTTTTCTCGCCAAGCGCGCGCAGACTGACGCCAGGCCGGAAAGCGGTCGAGAGTTCGATCTCCCCATCGACGGCTTCGCCGACGGCTTCCGCCGCGTTCTTCACGAGATTGAGGAAGGCCTGCACCAGTTGATCGCGATTGGCGTAAACCGGCGGCAGCGATGGGTCGTAGTTCTCGACGAAGCGAACGTTGCGGGCGAATCCGCTCTGGGCGACGCGCTTCACGTGATCCAGCACCGAATGGATGTTCACCTGCTCGCGCTGCAACGGACGCGCGTCGGAAAAAACTTCCATCCGGTCGACAAGACGCACAATCCGGTCGGTCTCGTCGCAAATCAGCCGCGTCAGCGCGCGGTCCTGATCGCCGAGCGCCGATTCGAGCAGTTGTGCGGCGCCACGAATGCCGGACAGCGGATTCTTGATTTCATGCGCCAGCATCGAGGCCAGCCCCGAAACCGAGCGAACAGCGCCGCGATGCGTCAGTTGCCTGTCTATTTTATCGGCAATTGTTCGCTCCTGCAGCATAACAAGCACGAGCCCATCGCCCTCGGGCAGCGGCGCGCAATGAACGTCGACGCGTCGGTCGGCGTCCTGGCCGGGCCGGCCGAGATCGACCTTGTATTCATTGATTGTCGCGCCACGTTCGCGAACCTGCTCGATGAGCGCGGTGAGCGGCGATCCGAACGGCAGCAGCCGATCGAGCGACTGTCCGATGAGCAGAGGCTTGCCGAGCTCAAAGAAGGCCTCCGCGGCGGCGTTGGCGTCCTCAATGACGCCATCGCGCGCGATGGTCAGGATCGCATTGGGCAGAGCCTCAAGCATGCATGATCGGCCGGCGTCATTGATGATCTTGAGCGGCTCATAGCCGACGCAATGCGCGCCGTTGCGTCGCGGGCGGTCGGAAACGCTCATGCCGCAATCCCCTGCTCTGCAGGCTGCGCCTCCAGAAAAATCAGCTTAATCAGCCGCGCCGCCTCGTCAGGCGAGTCTGTCGTAACCAGCGCGCGACGCGCGTCGGTTGCGGCATGTCCCGCCAAACGATCGGCATAAGCGGCGAGATGTTTGCGCGCGTGCCTCAGCCCGGCCGACGCGCCCATCGACGCCAGCAGTCCTTCGAGGTGTTCGCGCGCGATGTCGGCGCGTTGCGCCAACGTCGGCGGCGGCCGCCGATCGCCGGTCTGCAGAAAATGCGCGATATCGCCGACGATCCAAGGCCGCCCCATGGCAGCCCGTCCGACCATGACTCCGTCGGCGCCGGAATGCTCGAGCATCTCCACGGCGTCGTCTTCGCCGGCGCAATCGCCATTGGCGACCACCGGAATTCGGACGGCCGCTTTCGCCGCCGCGATCGCCCGCCAGTCGGCCCGGCCCGCATAAAACTGTTGGCGCGTGCGCCCATGCACGGTGATCATTGCGGCGCCTTCGGCCTCCGCGCGGCGCGCCAGCTCGGCGACGTTTCGGGTCGCTTCATCCCAGCCCAACCGCATCTTGACGCTCAGCGGCACGCATATTGCCTCGCGTGCTGCAGAGATCAGCCGCGACGCTTGATCGAGATCGCGCATCAGCGCGGCGCCCGCGAGGCCTCCGGTGACACGCTTGCAAGGACAGCCCATGTTGATGTCGATCCAGTCAGCTCCAGAGGATTCGGCGCTTCGCGCGGCGGCCGCCATTTCCGCCGGCTCGCGCGCGGCGATCTGAATGACTCGCGGCCCGTCGCCGGCGCACTCCAGCCGCATCGCCGTCTCGCGATCGCCGCGGGCGACGCCGGCGGCCGTCACCATCTCGCTCACCGTCGCCGACGCCCCCAGACGCGACGCGATGCGGCGCATGGTCGGGTCGGTCACGCCAGCCATCGGCGCGAGCAGCGCGCGACCCGTCAGCGCGATCCCGCCAATGCTCAGAGGCGAAGGGGCAAAGCCAACGCCTAGTTTTTTGGCAGTAGCCATCTTGCCCACATCATAAGCAGTTCCCTTCGCAGTTGCAACATAGCATTTCTCCGGCCCGTCGGCATTTGACGGCGTAGGCGAAAACCGACAGAGAGCGGCCATGGCCGCTCACGTCACCCCTTCCATCGCCATCCTAGTCGTCGCCGGAGGCCGCGGCGCGCGGGCGGGCGACGGCCCGCCAAAACAATATCGACCGATCGCCGGCATGACGCTGCTCGGCCGAACGCTGCATGGGCTGCATATGGCCATGCCTCAGGCCGCGCTCAAGGTCGTCATCCATAAAGACGACCTCGACCATTATGCCGCGAGCATTGCGGAGCTTTCCGCTTCCGATCGGGCGCGGCTTCTTGCGCCGGCCTTCGGCGGCGCAAGCCGGCAGGAAAGCGTCAGGAACGGGCTAGAGGCGCTCGCGGCCGAGGGCGCGCCGGATATCGTGCTGATTCACGACGCCGCGCGTCCTTTCGCCGACGCCGCGCTCATCGCCCGCGCGATTGAAGCCGCCGAGATTCATGGGGCCGCCGCCCCCGGCGTGCCGCTTGCCGATACGATCAAGGAGATCGACGCCGCCGGCGTCGTCGTTGCGACGCCCGACCGCGCGAGGCTCTGCGCCGTGCAGACGCCGCAGTCCTTTCGCTTCGATCTCATCTTGACAGCCCATCGCGCTGCGGCCGCCGGCGGACGAGACTATACCGACGACGCCATGGTCGCCGAAGCCGCCGGCCTGAAGGTGCATATTTTTGAAGGCGACGCCGCCAATTTCAAACTCACGACGCAACAGGACTTCGCCCGCGCCATGGAGCAGTTGAAGCAACCCGCATTCGCCGATCTGCCCGACATCCGCATGGGTCAGGGCTATGACGTCCACGCCTTCGGGCCAGGCGATTCCGTCTGGCTTGGCGGCGTCGCGATTCCGCATACGCATGGCCTCGCCGGCCATTCGGACGCCGATGTTGTCTCCCACGCCATCACCGACGCCATTCTTGGCGCCATCGCCGAGGGCGACATCGGCGCGCATTTTCCGCCGTCCGATCCGCAGTGGAAGGGCGCGGCGTCGTCGATCTTTCTGGCGCGCGCCTGCGAACTCGTCCGGGCGCGCGGCGGCGCCATCGCCAATGTCGACGCCACCATCATTTGCGAAGCGCCGAAGATCGGCCCCCACCGGGAGCGGATTCGCGAAAGCCTCGCGGCGACGATGGGCGTCGACCTCGGCCGCGTCGCGATCAAGGCGACGACGACCGAGCGGCTGGGATTTACCGGCCGGCAGGAAGGCATGGCGGCGCTGGCGATCGCCACGGTGCGGCTGCCGTGAGGGACTGAGCGAACCTGCATCTGCTCCAGTCGCGTCACTACGAGCCGGACCGAAGCTATCCAGTGTCGCTTACGAATCGGATTGTCATTCCCGACGCGCGCTCGCGCGCGATCGGGAATCCAGATGCGAAACCAAACATCCTCATTATTGGTCTGGATTCCCGGTCAGGCCTCGGCCCGCCGGGAATGACACGGCGCTGGGAAGGCAAAGCAGGAACTGCTCGCGGTCGCCAATGGACGCTTGGCCCCCGCGCTCTGCTATAAACCCGCTTTGCAAAGCCGAGGCCCGCCATGATCCGCGTGACCGATAGAATCGCGCTCCACGAATGGGAAATCGTGGAGGAATTTGCGCGCGCGTCGGGACCCGGCGGCCAGAATGTGCAGAAGGTCGAAACCGCCGTGCGGCTGCGCTTCGACATCCGCAATTCGCCCAGCCTCGCCGATGACGTGAAGGCGCGGCTGGCGCGCCTCGCCGGCAGGCGTCTGACGAAGGACGGCGTCATCCTCATCGAAGCGCGCCGCCATCGCACGCAGGAGCGCAACCGGGCGGATGCGCTCGATCGCCTCATCGACCTCATCCGCATCGCGGCGGCTCCGCCGCCCCCGCCGCGAAAGAAGACCCGGCCGACGCTTGGCTCGAAGCTGAGGCGTCTCGACGGCAAGAAGCAGCGCGGCGACGTGAAGGCGCTGCGCGGCAAGCCGACGCATGAGTTATGATCCGGCTGATCCGTTTGGTTGGGCCGTGTCATTCCCGGCAGGCCGAAGGCCTGACCGGGAATCCAGAGCCTATCTAGGAATGCTGGTCTTGCTCTGGATTCCCGATCGCGCGTTGCGCGTCGGGAATGACAGCCGGAGGGTTCAACCGAACTCTGTTATGAAATACGTCATGCATATTTACGAGATACGTAATGGCAGATACGACATACGTAAAAGCGAATAACCTGGTTGATAGCGCCCGCGCCAAGGGCCTTCGTCTTACGACGGCCGAATCCTGCACCGGCGGGCTCGTCGCCGCGGCGCTGACGGATATTGCCGGCGCTTCGGATGTTTTCGATCGCGGCTTCGTCACCTATTCCAACGCTGCGAAATGCGACATGCTGGGCGTCGCGGACGCAATGCTCAAGGCGCATGGCGCGGTCAGCGCCGAGGTCGCGCGCGCCATGGCGCTGGGCGCCATTGATCACTCGCTGGCCGATGTCGCCGTCGCGGTGACGGGCGTCGCCGGACCCGGCGGCGGCTCGCCTGAAAAGCCAGTGGGGCTCGTTCATTTCGCCTGCGCCCGGCGCGACGGCGCCGTCAATCATGTCGAGCGGCGCTATGGACCGCAGTCGCGCGCCGAGATCCGCGCCGCCTCGGTCACGCAAGCCTTGGACATGATGATCGACGCCGTCGACGCGGCTCAGCGGCGGCCGTAAACTTGGTCGGCGCGTGCGGCGAAGGCGTCCGCATATTTGTGGAACGCGCGATCAAACATTGCGCCCATCACAAAGCCAAGCGCCGGGCTCTTGAATTCATAGGCGATGAAGAAATCGACCATCGACCGGTGCGCGCCGCCGCTCGCCGCCGGCTCGTCGCGGAATGTCCAGCGATTGTCGAGCTTTCGAAACGGTCCCTCGGCGCATTCGACCCTGATGTCTAGTTTGTTGGAGTCGCAGCAGACGCGGCTCACATAGCGCTCGCAGATCGCTTTGAAGCCGACCTGCATCTCGATCAGCGACACCTCGACCCCAGGCGAGATCTCCGACCGTCGGCGGATGCGAACAGCCTCGCAGAGGGGAACGAATTGCGGATAGGATTCCACGTCGCGCACCAGCGCAAACATTTCTCCTGCGCTGTGCGGCACGTAGCGACGGTTGCGAAAACTCTTCATGAGCCAAGCTTCTAGTTCATTGACGAGAGCGGCAAAAGTCGCCGCATTCACGCGGCTGGAACAATTGCGTCACGTCGCAGTTCTATCGACGAGTTCTCGCTGGCTCCTGAGATATTCTACGGAGGGAATAATGGCGAATAAATCTGATTTCACAGCTGAAGAATGGAAAAAACTGCTGGAATCGCCGCTGCTGGCCGGCTTCGCCGTAAGCGCCGGCGATCCGAGCGGCTTTATCGGCACCTTGCAGGAGGGTTTCGCGAGCGCCAAGGCTTTGGCCGTCGCAAGATCCGATCCGAACGCCGACGCGCTGATCAAGGCAGTGGTCGCCGACCTTCTCACGCCCGACGGACGCACAGCCGCCCGCGAAGGGGTGAAGGGCGTGGTCGACGGGGCCAAGGTGGACGAATTCAAAGATCGGGCGCTCGGCGAGTTGCGCCGCACCGCCTCCATCCTCGATTCAAAGGCGCCCAATGAGTCGAAGGCGTTTAAGGATTGGCTCAACCATATCGCCAATCTGGTGGCGGAAGCGGGCGTCGAGGGCGGATTTCTGGGCTTTGGCGGGGTGA
This sequence comes from Methylocystis suflitae, assembly GCF_024448135.1. Classification (GTDB taxonomy): domain Bacteria; phylum Pseudomonadota; class Alphaproteobacteria; order Rhizobiales; family Beijerinckiaceae; genus Methylocystis; species Methylocystis suflitae. The sequence goes on along the minus strand of NZ_JAMRYX010000097.1, from coordinate 17,747 downwards.
AGGTCACTGACGCCGAACGCGCCACGCTGGCGGAAATCTCCACCGCGCTTGGCGCTTAATCTACCTCCGCTTTTCGGGGGAAATTGCAAAATCGGGGGAGGTCGAGCCCCCTCCCTGTCCCTCCCCCGCTTCGCGGGAGAGGGACGCTAACGATCGGCATTAGCGAAATCCTGATGAAGCGCCCAATTCGACTCCCTCTCCCGCGAAGCGGGGGAGGGCTGGGGTGGGGGCCTAAGCCGCGCCCACATGTTCCTTCCGCATGTCCCTCGTTCACCCGGCTCGATTACCGGTCCGCGAGCCGTCGCTGGCGCGCCGCGCGCAATTTCGCGAAATCCTCCCCGGCATGATGCGACGAGCGGGTGAGCGGCGAGGCGGCGACGTAGAGGAAGCCCTTCGCATAGGCGAGCGTCTTATAGGAGTCGAATTCCTCCGGCGTCACGAAGCGCTCGATCGCATGGTGCTTGCGCGTCGGCTGTAGATACTGGCCGATGGTGATGAAATCGATGTCCGCCGAGCGCATGTCGTCCATCACCTGCATCACTTCGAGACGGCTCTCGCCGAGCCCGACCATGATTCCGGATTTGGTGAAAAGCGAGGGGTTCAGCTCCTTGGCGCGCTGAAGCAATCGCAGCGAGTGGAAATAGCGCGCGCCCGGCCGCACGGTGACATAGAGCGACGGCACGGTCTCGAGATTGTGATTGAAGACGTCCGGGCCCGCCGCCACTACGCGCTCCAGCGCGCCAGGCTTCCTGAGAAAGTCCGGCGTGAGCACCTCGATCGTCGTTTCGGGACAGGCCGACCGGATGGCGGCGATGGTCTCGGCGAAATGGCCGGCGCCGCCGTCATCGAGATCGTCGCGATCGACGGACGTCACGACGACATGCGACAGGCCGAGAGCGCGCGTGGCTTTGGCGACCCTGCCCGGCTCGGTCGGGTCGAGCGGCGTCGGCAGGCCCGTGGCGACATTGCAGAACGCGCAGGCGCGCGTGCAGATCTCGCCCATGATCATGAAGGTGGCGTGCTTTTTCTCCCAGCATTCGCCGATGTTGGGACAGGACGCTTCCTGGCACACGGTCGCGAGCCCGGAGTCCTTCAAAAGCCCGCTGGTTTCCGCCCAGGCCTTTGAACCGGGCGCCTTGACGCGGATCCATGGCGGCTTGCGCAGAATGGGCGCGTCGGGCCGGCCCGCCTTTTCAGGATGACGCAGAGGCGGCTCCCCCCGTTTTTTGCGGGGGTCGTCGTTCAAGAGATCAAGCACGGTCAAGAGTGGAGAGTCTCCTCTCTCACCAAGCTAGGCATATCAATGGCGGACGGCAATGTCCTCGGGAGATCTATCGGCGTGAGGCAGCGCCCGGCACGCGACGCAAAACAGCGCCGCGCCGATCGCGCCGGCGATCAAGACCGCGTCTGCGCAGCGCTGCCCCACTCCGGCGCGAACGGCGAGCTCGGCCGTCAGCCATGCCCCCGTGACCGCCGCGAGCACCAGCGCCCCTGCTCGAACGTCGACGTGCAGAACATGCCAGAGCTTTGTCGCGCTCCAGCCGATAAGCCCGCCGATGATGAGAAGGGCGAGGAACTGCGCGTTGGGCGCGCCAACGATCGCGGCTGCGGCGGAGAGCAACGCGTCCATGAGGGCCTCCCGGCGGGATGAGGGAAAGGTTGCAGTTAGAGCTAACGGCCCAATAACGAGTTTGACGAGTTTTTGTTCCCGGCGTCTGCTGGAAAGAATGCGCCCGAGCGGGGCGCCAGCTCCTCGACTCGCGCAGCTACTGCCTCAACATCAATATTCGTGAATACAATTGAATCAAAATGTTAGATCTTAAACCTATAGTTTAAGTTTAAGAAGCTCCCTACAGATATTCGACTTCCAGAACGCCCGGAATGGCGCGCAGCGCGCCGGCCACTTCCGGAGTGACGGGGTAGCTTCCGGGCAGTCGGATTTCGATTTCCTCCCGTCCCGCATCGCGCTTCAGAAGAATCGACACCTCGCCGTCGCCACGGCCGGCGAGCCGACTCTTAATCCCGTCGAGCGGCTCCTCGTCGCCGACGACGACGCGCAGTCCCTTTTTCCCGCGCGCCGCCGCCGCCGCCAAAGGTTCGACAGCAACGATGCGCGCCCGGACGTCCTCGCCCTCGACCGCCGCGGATAGGGTCACGAGCACCGCCGCGCCCTTCTCCAGAAGATCGCGATATTGGATCAGGCCCTCCTGGAAGAGGATCGCCTCATATTGTCCGCTGACGTCCGAGAGCTGCAAGATCCCCATCTTGGACCCGGACTTGGTGCGCCTTTCGGTCCTGTCCAGAACCACGGCGGCGAGCCGGCCCGCAGTGGCGCCGCGCTTGACGGAGGCGGCGAATTCGCTCCATCGCGACACGCGAAGCTTCGGCAAGAGGCCGGCGTAAGCGTCGAGCGGATGGCCCGAGAGAAAGAAACCGGCGGCTTCAAATTCACGTCGCAGCGTCTCGGCCGCTGGCCAGGGCGGCGTCTTTGGAACCGCAAGGTCCGCAGGCTCAGCTTCGCCAAAGAGCGCATTTTGTCCGGCCTTGCGGTCCTCGGCGTGCCTGTTCGCGGCGGCGAGGATCGGTTCGATCGCGGCGAAAGCCTTGGCGCGATTGGGCTCGATTTCGTCGAAGGCGCCGCAGGCCGCAAGGCTCTCCAGCGTCTTCTTGTTCACTTCGCGCGGGTTCAGCCGTCTCGCGACGTCGGCGAGACTCGCAAATCCGCGCGCCCCGCGGGAGCGCACGAGAGACTCGGCCTGCGCTTCGCCGACACCTTTGAGGGCCGAAAATGCGTAGCGGATCGCGAGCCTGCCCTCGGCGCCCGGCGCGACGTCGAAGTCGACGCCCGACTCATTGATCGACGGCGGTTGGACCGCGATGCCCATGCGCCGCGCCTCGTCGCGGAACTCGGCGAGCTTGTCGGTCTGGCTCTTGTCAAAGGTCATTGAGGCGGCGAGGAACTCCGCCGGATAATGCGTCTTGAACCAGGCGGTCTGATAGGCGATCAGCGCATAGGCCGCCGCATGGCTCTTGTTGAAGCCATAATCGGCGAATTTCGCCAGGAGGTCGAAGATGAAATTGGCGAGGTCCGCCTTTACCTCGCGTTCGATCGCCCCCTTCACGAAGCGCTCGCGCTGGGCGTCCATCTCGGACTTGATTTTTTTGCCCATGGCGCGGCGGAGCATATCGGCTTCGCCCAGCGTGTAGCCGGAGAGCACCTGCGCGATCTGCATCACCTGCTCCTGGTAGATGATGACGCCGAAGGTCTCCTTCAAAATGGGCTCGATCTTGGGGTGGTAATAATCCGCCTCCTCATCGCCGAGCTTCACCGCGCAATAGGTGGGGATATTGGCCATCGGCCCCGGGCGATACAGCGCCACGAGCGCAATGATGTCCTCAAAGCGATCCGCGTGCATTTCGACCAGCGCCTTGCGCATGCCGGCGCTTTCCAGCTGGAATATCCCGACTGTCTCGCCGCGGCCGAGCAGCGCATAGGTCGCCGGATCATCGAGCGGAACCTTGGCGAGGTCGAAGCCAGGGTCGCGGCGGCGCGCCAAACTGCTCGCCGTTGCGAGCACGGTGAGCGTCTTCAGACCGAGAAAGTCGAATTTGATCAATCCCGCCGGCTCGACCCACTTCATATTGAACTGGGTCGCCGGCATGTCGGACTTTGGATCGCGGTAAAGCGGCGTCACCTCGTGCAGCGGGCGGTCGCCGATGACGACGCCGGCGGCGTGGGTGGAGGCGTTGGAAAAAAGCCCTTCAAGCGAGCCGGCGATTTTAAAGAGCCGCCTGACGCGCTCGTCCTCCTCCACGGCCTCGCGTAATTTCTGCTCGCTCGCCAGCGCCTCGGCGAGCGTGACGGGCTTCGCCGGATTCTGCGGCACGAGCTTGGCGAGCTTGTCGACCTGTCCGAGCGGCATTTCGAGCACGCGACCGACGCTGCGCAAAACGCCGCGCGCCAGGAAGGAGCCGAAGGTGATGATCTGCGCCACCCGGTCGGCGCCATAGCGGCGTCTGACGTAGTCGATCACCTCGCCGCGCCGCGTCTGGCAGAAGTCGATGTCGAAGTCCGGCATCGAATTGCGCTCAGGGTTGAGGAAGCGTTCGAAGAAGAGTCCGAAGCGAACCGGATCCAGATCGGTGATGGTCAGCGCATAGGCGACGAGCGAACCCGCACCGGAGCCGCGTCCCGGTCCGACCGGAATTCCCTGGGATTTGGCGAATTTGATGAAGTCGGAGACGATGAGGAAGTAGCCCGGGAAGCGCATCTTCTCGATGACGGAAAGTTCGAAATCGAGTCGCGCGGCGTATTCCTCCCGCGTTCGGCCCGGCGCCGGCCCATGCGCGGCGAGGCGCTGCTCCAGCCCTTCGATTGCTTGACGACGCAGCTCCTGCGCCTCGATTTCGTCGAGAGAATGCGCGTCGCGGTCTTCTTGCACGAACCGCGGCATGATCGGCTTGCGCGTTTGGGGCCGGAAGCTGACCCGACGGGCGATCTCCAGCGTGTTGGCGGTCGCCTCTTGGAGATCGGCGAAAAGCGCGCACATTTGCGCGCGAGTCTTGAAGTAGTGCTCGGGCGAGACCCGCCTCCGATCGTCGATGCTCGTCACCGCGCCTTCGGCGATACAGAGCAGCGCGTCATGCGCTTCGAAATCGGCGGGCTGAGCGAAATAGGGCTCATTCGTCGCCACGAGCGGCAGCCCGCGACGATAGGCAAGGTCCAGCAGCTGCGGCTCCACGTCGCGTTCAGAACGCAAACTGTGGCGCTGGACCTCGATATACAGCCGGTCGCCATAGAGACGCTCGAGCGTTGCGAGGCGCGCGCGCGCCTGCTCCGGCCTGCCCTGCGCGAGGGCGCGGTCCAACGCGCCATCCGGCCCGCCGGTCAATGCGATCAGCTCCCCGGAATCAGCAGCCAGCGCGTCGAGCGTCAGACGCGGCTCTTCGCCCTGCTCGACATCGAGAAAGGCGCGCGAGGCGAGCCGCATCAAATTGCGATAGCCGGCCTCGGTCTTGGCCAGCAGCACGATGTTGGCGAAACGATCGTCTCGCGCCGCGACTGCGCCGCCCTTGCCGTCGCCGAAGTCGACCCGGAGTTGTGCGCCTGCGATCGGTTGGAGCCCAGCTTTCGCCGCCTTCTCGGAAAACTCCAGGGCGGCGAAGAGATTATTGGTGTCGGTGACAGCGAGCGCGGGCTGGAGGTCGCGCACCGCGAGATCAATCAGCTTGCCGAGCGAAAGCGCGCCCTCGCGCAGCGAATAGGCTGTGTGGACGTGAAGATGCACGAAGCCGGCTTCGGCGGCAGGCATGATCTGGGCCTTGAGAGCACGGACGGATTCGAGCCGAATTCTACAGTTTCGCGCCGCGTCCAGGAACTCCGCGCGCGCCGCCGTCCCCAGATAGCGCGAAAGGCGGCGTCCGCCCCGACTTTTTCAAGTCTGGGGCGGAGAGCAGACTACCGCTGCAAAACCGCGAAGCGGTGAACGTTCACGCCATATTCGTTGAGGAGCCTGTGCATCGCGGGAGAGAGGCGAACCACACGAGACGCGCTCAGATTAGAACTGCAGTCGTTCCTGAGGCCGACATATTTGGCGTGAAGCGCGTTCGCCTCGCTTTCGCCAACGCTTGTGCGGACCTGGTCAAGCACGGCGCTCACTTCCGCGCCGCCATATTGCTGGACGAGGGAACAGCCGATGCGCACATCCTGCGCCGTCGCGGGAGACAGTGCGGCGCTCAGAAGAAACGCGCCAAACAGGGCGCCGGCGGAGATCGCCGGCTTTCCATAACTCATGTGGTACTCCTAGGCTAAAGACCGCCGTTCGGCGAAGCAGCACGAACGGCGCTCGGTCCAAAGCCCGGCGGAGGCGACTGCCTCCCCGGGGCTCATGTGTCCTAGCCGCGTTTTGGACGAACGTGTTTAGCGCCTATTACTCGGCAGGGCTATAGGCTTTCGCCGCTGTCTCGATCGGCTTGAACGCTTCCTTGGCGATCGAGGCGTAGAGTTCGCCGAGCTTGGTCGCTTCGGCAAGGAAATCCTCGTAGGCGCTTTTGGCGAAATCGGACTGAAGCTGCAACGCTTCGTCGATCTTCTTGACCGTAATCAGCTTTTCAGCCAGAACGCGGCTCTTTTCGAAGGATTTCTTGGAATAATCGGTGGTCTCCGCGGCGATGCTCTGCCAGCCCTTGGTCACCGCAGCCGCAGCGGCGGACACGGCTTCAAACTGCTCTTTGCCGAGCTTCTGAACGCTGTCGAAATTAGCTGCCATCGGTTCGTCCTCATGATTTTGGCGCAAAGGCGCCCTATGCGGCGCTATGCGCCCGCTCACGACCTATTTATATGCATTGCACAAAATAAAGTCAATAAAAATGTTGCGGCGCAAAATAGGCACGACGCCGTGCTCGCGCTTAACCCGCGGGTAACTGCAAGCGCTTAGTCTGCGAATTCGTCACTTTTGGCGCGGCTGGCGGTGGCGAAGAATGGTCAAGTCAAGGGGCGCGTTTATGCTGAGATCGAGTTTGTCGGACCGCCTGCCGCGGCCCCGCTCCCTCGCGGCAAGCTTTGCCACGATAACGATCCTCGTCACAATGTCGGCCCTCCCTGCGGAGGCGCGCCGCGGACATCATTTCCACCATCGTAGTAGTTCTGACGCCGGCATGTCGGCCGTCCACGCGCGCGCCAACGCCGTCCGCGACCCTGTCATCGGCGAGCATCGCGGCTTTTCGGCCATCGTCGTCGACGCCAACAGCGGCCGCGCGCTGTATTCCCGCGCCGAGCATGAGTTGCGCCACCCCGCCTCGGTCACCAAGGTGATGACGCTCTATCTGCTGTTCGAGCAGCTCGAAAAAGGGCGGCTGCGACTGGACTCGCCGCTGATGATTTCGCAACACGCGGCGGCGCAGGCGCCATCCAAGCTCGGCCTGCGTCCCGGACAAACGATCAGCGTCGACAATGCGATCAAGGCGGTCGTCACCAAATCCGCCAATGACATCGCCTGCGCGATCGCCGAGAACGTCGCGGGCGACGAACATAGTTTCGCGCAAATGATGACGCGCAAGGCTCATGCGCTGGGGATGCGCAATACCAATTATGAGAACGCGTCGGGGCTCCCCGATCCAAATCAGGTGACGACCGCCTATGATCTCGCGCTGCTCGGTCGCGCCATCCAGGAGCGCTTTCCGCGCTATTATCGTTATTTCTCGACGCCGAGCTTCGCCTACAACGGCGCCCTGCACCGAAACCACAATCATCTCCTCGGCCAGGTCGAAGGCATGGACGGCATCAAGACCGGCTACACGCGCGCGTCCGGCTTCAATCTGCTGACCTCGGTGCGCCGTCGCGGGCATCACATTGTCGCGGTGGTGATGGGCGGTAAGACCGCCTACACGCGGGATCGCATTATGGCGGGGCTGATCGAGGAACACATCGACGGCGGCTCTTCCGTAAGAACTGCGGCGGCGGTGAGCGAAGATCCGCAGGCCGCCGAGGCGCAGGAGCAGTTGGCGTATGAGCGCACGCAGCGCGCCGAACGCGCCGCCGAGCGCGCCCAACAGATCGCCGCGGAGCGCTTGGCTTATGCGGAGCCTCAGGATGAGCCCGTCGGGCAGCCCGAACCGTTTGACCGCCGGCTGAACGCTCCGGTTCCTGCGGCGGCTATTCCGCCGCAGGAGAGCGCTGAGCGGCCAGCGGTTCGCCCTGCTTTCGTTTCCGGCGGTCAGAAGCGAACGGCCGACGACCGGGATGCGGAACGCAAGGGCGCGTCTCCCAGCGCCAAGGTCCGCGCGGGCGCTACGCCAGTGGCTGCGCGCGACGGCTCTACGACGAACGGCGCGCGTAAAATCGACGTTACGCCTGTGTCTACGACGCCTTCCGCCATTCGCGGCGGCGCCGCAAAGTTACAGCTCGCAAAGGCGGACGCCGCGCGTCCGGGGCGGCCAGGCTGGATGATTCAGATCGGCGCGACCGACGATCAGGAGAAGGCCAATCAGCTGCTCGTGCGCGCGCGCAGCCAGCTTCAAGGCTTTCCCGCGACCGCCAAGGCCTTCACCGAGAAGGTGCAGAGGGGAACCGAGACGCTCTATCGCGCGCGTTTCGCCGGGCTTGAGGAAGACACGGCGCAGTCGGCCTGCAAGGCGCTCAAGCGCTCTGGCTTCTCCTGCTTCACGACAAAGAACTGATCATGTCCACGACTTGGGACCACGACTACGGCGCGCGACGCGCGTCAGTGCTGGTGACGCCGCATGAGGACGTCCTTGGCCTCATTTACCCGGGCCGCAAGATCAGTCGTTCCGCCAAGATCTGGATGAAGCTTCTTCATCAGATCACGATGGGCGCGCGCAATGTCCGCCGCCGCCGCGCCGCGCTTGAGGCCGAGAATTTCGTAAGCCTCGTCTTCCGAAATCGCGCCTGCACGACGCGCGCCGCCCTCGCCCGAACGAAAACTCCCCGAGTTTGCGTGCGCATCGCTTGCCGAACGCCAGCCGGAAAATCGGCGGTCCAGATAAGCCTCTAAAAGCCTGGCGCCGTCAGGATCGTCCCGGCGGCAAACGCCGTAGAGTTCGAGGAGCGCAGGCCGCGCCAGCGAATCAAGATGCACGCCTTCGTGCTGACCGGCCAGAACCACGCCCCGTATGGCGCCCGTGGAGTGGTCGAGCTCCATTTCGATCATCGCCGATCGAACCCGCGATACGCCGCCGGCGCCTGCGCCCGCTTTGCGAAAGCCGCGCAGGGCGCCCCCGCCGAAGCCCATCAGCCAAACGCCAAAGCCCAAGAGCGCCATGCCCAGGTCGAGGCGTCCCCGCACCAAAAGCAACGCGCCCAGCGCGAGAGCAAGGAAGCCGCCCCCGCGCTTGAGAATCACCGCCAATAGCGCCGGCGACGTCTTCGTATAGGCGTTTAGCGCCACGATCGTCAGGAGCAGGGCGATGAGTCCGATCAGAATGGGCATCCGTTTATCCTCAACCGATCTGAGACAGAAGCAGGCGCGCGGCGTCCCCGCCTTCTTCGGCGCGCCGCTCCAGTTCGCGTCTGCCCCCTACCGCGTAAGCCGCCGCGGCGGCGAGAAGCTCCGCTAAACGCCCTGGAGCCGTGGCGTCGAACGCCGCATAGGCGCCGCCCGTTAGGCGCGCGATCTCACGATAGGCATGCTGTGCGACCGAGTCCTGGCCCTCATGGAACATGAAGGCCTTGACGCCGAGCAGCCCAAGTTCGCCTGCCGTCGCCGCGAGGGCGTCAAGCCGCTCCTCCATAGCGTCGCCGATGTAAACGAGCGCGCCGACGCGTCCCGCTCGCGATTCGTCGAGAGCGTGGCGCAGAACCTTGCCGATCTGCGTGCGGCCGCCTCGACAAGCGATGCGCGACATCAGCGCGCCGAGCCCCTCGCCTCCCGAGACAAAGCGCGAGGCGCGGCATTCTCCGAAGCCGCGGAAGTAGACGAGTTGAACATCCAGTCCTCCCTGCGCGGCGGTCGTGCGGAACATTTCGCCCTGAATTGACTGGGCCATGTCCCAGGTCGGCTGTCTGCTCATTGTGGCGTCCAGCGCGAAAATCAGGCGTCCGCGCGACGCTCTCGCCGCGACGTTCTTTGCCTTGTCCAGGAAGGCGTCTATCGGCCCCGATTGCACTGAGCCTTGAGCTGCCGGCGGTTTAGGTGAATGTTCGCCCACTGCGGTTCACGTCGTTTTATCTGACGCTCTCTATCAAATCGGCCCTGCTCTCTGATAAACAAGAGGCTGGCGCGCAACCTGAAACATAGGCTCTTTCAGCGCGCCCGGCGAGGATTCGATGTCGATCCCCAGCGAAGAATCTCATGTCCTGAACGGATCCGCGCTGACGGCCGCGACCGGATGGACGCGCATTGCGGCCCTGCCCGCTGAAGATAGCGTTCGGATCCAGTCCCTGATGCAGGCCTTCGCCGAAGAGCTGATGCGGGATGGCGTGCGGGTCGGCGGCGTGACGCAGACGCGCGTCGCGGATTCAGCTGGCCGCTCGGGCATCGTATTGCGCGACGTCGCCACGGGCGCCTTTTATCCGATCTCGCAGGACCTTGGCCCCGGTTCGGTCGCCTGCAATCTCGATACGAGCGAGCTGGCGCTCGCCTGCGCGGCGATTGAGCGCGCGGCGCGCGACGGCGCGCAATTGATCGTGATCAGCAAGTTCTCCAAACAGGAGGCGGCGCGTGGCGGGCTCTGCGACGCCTTCCGAGCGGCGATGACCGCGCGCGTTCCGGTAATCGCGGCGGTCTCTCCGCACTATCGCGACGAATGGCGCGCCTTCGCCGGGCCGCTGGCGGAAGACATCGCGCCCGAGCGCCAGGCGCTCGCGGATTGGTGGGCGAAGCTCCGCGCCGCGTCGCCGGATCGCGCCTCTATCTGACCGGCGGCGCATACATCAGGCCGCCCTTGTTCCACAAAGCGTTCAGCCTGCGCTCCATGGCGTAGGGGGCCCCCTGCCCGAGATTGCGCTCAAAAACGTCGGCGTAATTGCCGACATGTTTGACGATGCGGTAGGCCCAATCCTGAGAGAGGCCGAGATCGTCGCCATGGGCCCCGTCAACGCCGAGCAGCCGCCGTATCTGCGGATTCTCCGACGACAAAGCGGCGTCGGCGTTCGCCTTCGACACCTCCAGCTCCTCTGCGTCGATCATCGCGAACAGCGTCCAGCGGACGATGTTCAGCCACTGATCGTCGCCTTGGCGGACAAGCGGGCCGCGCGGCGATTTCGAAAGAATGTCCGGCAGGACCACGTGATCCGCAGGCGCGGTCAAGCCGATGCGGACGCCGTGCAGCGTCGAAACGTCAGCCGTCAGCGCTTCGCATTTTTCCCCGTCATAGGCCTTGACCGCGTCCTCGAGGCTCGGGAACAGCTTCGGATCATATTTCGCCTTGCGGGCCCGGAAAAAGTCGGCGACGGCGAGTTCATAGGGCGTGCCCTGCTCGATACAGATCGACGCGCCGTCGAGGTCCTGGACGGAAGCTAAGTTGCGCTGCCGGCGGACCAAGAACCCCTGCCCGTCATGGAGGAAGACGCCGGCATAGATCAGCTTCTGGCCGGCGTCGCGCGCTTGGGTCCATGGCGAGGCGCTGACGAGCAGATCGACAGCGCCGGCCTGCAACGCGCCCGCGCGCCCCTTTTGCGAGAGCTCGACGAATCGCGCCTTGCCTGGGTCGTCGAGGACGGCGCTGGCGACGGCCCGGCAGAAATCGACGTCGAAGCCCCGCCATTCACCCGCGCCGTCGCGTTGAGCAAGGCCGGGCGCGTCGGTCACGCCGCAGGTCAAATAGCCGCGCTTCATGATCTGCGCGAGCGTGGGACCGACGTCCGTCTGCGCGCCGGCGCCGACAGCGAAAAGCGCTCCGGCGAGGGCCGCGAGGGCGGCGAAAACTGTGCGGCGGATCATGGCGGGCTCGGCATCCGGCGGAGGATATACTACGGTCGCGCGGCGTTCACGCAAAGGCGAGTTGTCAGAGGCGGCATGTCCGAAGAAAAGCGAAAAACAAGGCGCAAATTAAAGCCCGCTACGCTGGTGACGCAAGCCGGCCGCACGCCGTTCGATCATTTCGGCTTCGTCAATCCCCCTATTTATCGCGGTTCGACGGTGCTGTTCCCCACGGTCGCCGCTCTCGAGGCGTTACGCCAGCCGTACACCTACGGCACCAAGGGGACGCCCACGACTCGCGCGCTCGAGCAGGGCTGGAGCGAGATCGCCGGCGCCGCGGATACGGTGTTGACGCCCTCCGGCCTTGCGGCGATCGGGCTGGCGCTTCTCACCGCCACGCACGCGGGCGCGCATGCGCTCATCGTCGATTCCGCCTATCAGCCGACGCGGATCTTCTGCGACGGCATCCTGGCCCGCTTCGGCGTCGCGGTCGACTACTACGATCCCTTGATCGGCGGCGGCATCGCCGCGATGATGAAGCCTGAAACGACCGCCGTGCTCGTCGAGTCGCCTGGTTCGCAGAGCATGGAAGTTCAAGACATTCCTGCAATCGCCGCGGCCGCCCACGCCCATGGGGCCTGTGTCATCGCGGACAACACCTGGGCGACCCCTCTTCTCTTCCCGCCGCATGAGCGCGGCTGCGACCTCGCCGTCGACGCCGGCACCAAATATCTCTCGGGCCACGCCGACCTCCTCATGGGGCTTGTTTCGGCCAATTCACAGTGGGCGAAGCGCCTGCGCGCGACCTTCAACGCCTTCAGCATGGGGTCCAGTCCCGACGACGCCGCGCTCGCCTTGCGCGGGCTGCGCACCATGGCGCTACGGATGCGCGAACAGGAGCGCGCCGCGCTCGACATCGCGCGGTGGCTGGAGAACCGGCCGGAAGTTTCGCGCGTGCTGCATCCCGGCCTTGCGACGCATCCCGGCCACGCGCTGTGGAAACGGGACTTTACCGGCGCCTCTGGCGTTTTTTCCGTTATCCTCAAAGAGACTTCAAAAAAGGCGGTCGCCGCTTTTGTCGACGGATTGGAATTGTTTGGCATCGGATACTCATGGGGCGGCTATGAAAGCCTTGTCCTGCCATTCGACTGCTCTTCATACAGGACGGCGACGCGCTGGACTCCGGAAGGACCGGCGCTGCGCTTCTCCATCGGACTGGAGGATGTCGCGGATCTGAAGTCTGATCTTGAGGCGGGGCTCGCGCGCCTCAACGGCCATTGAAGGCGGCGCGCCGCAGTGTAATTCAGGTTTTCGGATTCCTATGTGAACAGCTGTCTTGAAGAGGAGAAGCAATATGGTGGCCGTTTCCCGGGTTGTTGCCTATGTGGCCGTCTGCGGTTTTTTGATTGCGGGCGTCGCGCCGGCGCGGGCGGCCAGTGGTGAAGACTTTCCGAACTCCACATGCGCCTGCAAGGGATGCGGCCAGAACAAGTCCGACGTCATCGGCAAATGCCCCGATGTCTGCAAGGACAAGACGGTCTACGACAAGGGCGACAAGGATGCTTCCCCAGCAGCAGCCAAGAGCCGTTCGGGCAGAAAAGACAAGACCGCCAAAGTCGCCGAACCTACGGGGTTTTGTAAGGCCCCCCGCATGAAGCTTCCGAAAGGCTGGATGCGCGCCGATCCGCCGGCGGCGAAAACGCGCTAACCCAACACATCTCCAAGTAGGTCCTCATTGCGACGCGCGGAAATCGAGCGGGCGCCTTTGACCATTCAAGCGTGGAAACGGTGCTGCAATTGATGCGGCGGCGTAGTCGTTCTCGCTACGACGCCCCTACGCCTTCGTCAGCCCGCTAAAAGAGACGGCTTGGCCCGCGCGCCTTGGCGATCGCATATCGCCATGCAAAATGCCCGCCCAAGAACTTGGGCGGGCAAGGTTTTGTTGCGCGCTCGCAGTGAGCGCGCAACAACGCTTGGAGGATTAGAGCGTGGCTCCCGCCTGGAACTTCGGAATAACCGGGCCGCCGATTTCAGCTCTCTGACGCTCGCCGGAGGGGGTGAAGAAGAACAGCAGTCCGCCAAACTGGCTATCGGTGTCGTAGGCGAGATCGGACAGGCGTTCGATGTCGAAGCGGGCGTCCTGAATGATCACTTCCAGGTCGCGAGTCTCGCCGGGCGCGATCGGGTTGGAATCGCTCACGGAAAGGCCGCGGTCGGCAAGCAGATAGTCAGGGAAATCCGGCCGCGTCGTGAAGACTTCCGGATTGAGGAAGCGCAGACCGGCGGCAGTGAATTCGCCGAGCCGGACCGGCTCCTTGCCATTATTGGTCACCTTCGCCCTGATCCGCAATTCACGGCCCGGCACCGTATAGGAGCCGCCCTTAAACTGAACGGCGACGGTCGACCGCGGCTCGTTGATCGGCGAGATGCCGGTCAGCAAGCCTGCCTGCATCGGCAGCGTGCGCGGAAACTCCCGGTTGGCGGCGGCATAGAAGACGAGCACAGCCAAGAGAACCGCGGCAAGGGTGATCGCTCCGATCCGCTTTTCGTCTTGACCGATCAGCTCGCGGCCCTTGCCGGCCTTGACCTGCCAATATCGGACGATGATCCCTTTGGTCATGAACCAATAGAGAATCCAGGCGGTGGCGGCAGCCATCCAGAAGAAGTGATAGATATAGGTCCAGGTGATCCCATAGGTTTCGAGATCGATTGTCGAACCTTCGAGCAGCGTCACGGGATTGGTGAAATCCTTCATGTCGCCCTTGATGGTGATCCACTGGCCCGGACCGACGATCGGGCCGCCGTCCTTGACGTTGATCTGGACATGGACGTGATAGCGGCCTTGTCGGCGCGCTTTCAGGACGATCTTGTATTCATAGTCCTCGCCGACATCCATCGAGAAGGTGCGCGGCACCGGCACTTCGCCGACGAAGGCGCTCTTGCGGATGAGCACCGGTCCCGGCTCGCCGACGTTGAGAAATGATTCGCCGGGCCTGGCGACGGCTTGCGGCCAGCCGGAAAACACATGCACCTTTCCGGTGAGCTCCATCTCGTCATTCACGTTGAGCTCGGTCTTCGACCATTTGACGTCATACCAGTTGAGCGTGCGCATGCGCAGGAAGGCCTGCTGGGAACGTTCGCCATGCGCGGCGGCGGGCGTCGCCGCAGGCAAGGTTGTTAGCGCGCCTGCAACGGCCAATCCGAGGATCCAAAGGCGGACGACACGGGCCGTCGCGCATTTGGCCATCGATTGCAAATTCAAGCTTTTCATCTGGAGTTACTCCCTTGCATTTTTTTCGCCGCCGGAGCCGTCGCCGGCTCCGGTGAAATTGCGCGTCGCGTCCTAGACCTCTTCGATCTCGATATATTTCGTCGTCGAGAACCATTTGCCCATGTTCCACCACAGGAAGTAGACGAGCATCGAAATGAAGCCGGAGAAGAAGGCGGCGACCGGAACCACGTCCTTGCCGAAGGTGCGCAGCGTGCCGCGCTCGACCATGCGGATGTATTCCGGGGTGCCGGTGCGGACGTAGTTGAAGCCGATGAGGTCGGCGAGCGTGAGCAGCACGCCGTCGATTTCAGTGGCCTGATGATATTGCGCCAACACGGGCCAATTGATCGGATAGAACAGGAGGCCCCAGCCAAGACCGCCGAGGAGCGCCGTGACCAGCCAGCTGCCCGAGATCATCAGCACGATGTCGAGCCAGAAGCCCATGGGAACGAGCGCTGACGGAAACACCAGATTGATCGGGAAGAAGGTCCAGCCCCAGAAGTTGTCATAGCGGTTGATCCACTCGCCAATCAGCAGAGCGAGCACGACGGTCGTGGCGCCGATCGGCAGTCGGAACCTCGTCCAGAAGAAGGACTGCGCGGCCGCGGCGAAGCACATGGCGACGATCGGCGTCACCGTCGGCCACATGCGCCGATCTTTGAAGTCGATCCAGAAGTCCCAGTCGCCGGCGAGCAGCATGTAGTGGATGTGGAAGGAGCCGAGCAGCACGGCGAACAGGATCACCAGCAGGATCCAGTCCGTCAGGATGACGCAGCCGAGAAACTCTTCTTTCGATTTCCAGGTCTTGCCGGCTGGCGAGCCTGTTTCAGTTGATGCCGACATGTTTTCCTCTCTCGAATTAATCTTGCTGAAGGAAAGCGGCGGCCCCGCCGGCCTTCGCCTTTTTGGTCGACGGCCGCTTTCCGTTTCGATGCGCAACGCGCGAAGGTTGAGCGTGTCAGAGCGCGCTGCGAAAAAGTGGAACCCGGTTTTTCGCGCAAAGCGCGCTCTAAGTTTTGGAATCGATCACGTCATCTGCATTTGGGCGATGACGCCCAAATGCAGCGTGATCTAAAGCGCGAGAGCGTCCTTCTCATATTCCTTGCTGAGTTCGATCACCCGATCGAGCACCTGGCGCGCGACGCCGAAAACGGCGAGCGCGAACCAGCCGAAGAACACGAAGCCCCAGTGCAGCGGCGCGGTGAACAGCTCTTCCATGAACCAGAAAGTGTGGCCCCACTCGTTCAGGCCGATGTTCGGGAAAATCATGAACGGCCCGGCGAAGAACATCAGGAAGGCGAGCGAGATTCGCTTGGCGAACTGCGGGATGCGCGTGTGCGCATACATGAAGGCGCCCCAGCCGCAGATGATGTAGATCGGATAGCTGAGGTAGAACTCCAGGATGTGGCTCGGCGTGAAGTCGGTGTCGCGAATCACGGTCTGGTGCCAGGTGCCATCCTGTTCAGTGAAGTAAGAGGCGCCCCAGTAGACCGAGAAGGCGTAAACCGCGAGCCAGCCGATGAGCGTCAAGATGCGGCGCATCTCCTCGCGCGGCGCGACGGCGTCGATGTTGCGGTCACGCGTCTTCCAGAGATAGCCGCCGATGGCGCAGAAGGCGATGAACTCGAGCGGCAGCTCGGTCCACATCAAATTCATCCAGTAGGTCTGGAATTCCGGCGCGAAGGAATCGAGGCCGGCCTTCCATCCGAAATATTGCTCATAGATTCGGATGCCGACGTAAAACACCAGCATCACGCCCATGGTGATGTAGGCGGGCTTGTAGTTCACGATCGTATCGGTCTCGCCGGCTTGTGCGGCGCTCACGGCTTTTTGTGTCGTTTGATTCATCATTGCCTCTCCTCTTTCGGGCTCGAGACGCAGTTGCCGTCCCGATTGGCGCTGCGCCACCCATTGCTGCGATTTGCGCCGCGCAAGGCGCACCTCTCGCCGCGTGAAGCGATCAAAAGAGCGCTGGCGCGATGACCGCTCGCGACGCGCGCAACGCGCGGCGGCTTTCACAGCTAGGGAAAGCCTATCACGTCGAACACTACGAACGTCAAGCAAAGTATAGTATTCAGCATGCGACAATTTGCATCATATGCTGTCTAAAATCTCATTTTATTGCTACAAATATTGAGACTTTGAGTTTGTATATAATTGATACCTGAGTTTGTTGGCGCGGTTAAGCAGCTTTTGATGTATTATAATATGAAACAGCGCCATGTTAGAATGATTTAAGACCAGATTATAGTCAAACTTGCGACATGTTGCCGCAAGTTAAACCTATTGTGCGTCGAGTTGAATCGTTGAAAATCGAAACAGCGCTGATCGACAGCGTCCGCCGCAGTCTATGGAGAGGAAACGGATGAAGACTTTGCACTCGTTTAATGAACTTGGCTGGGTCGCCTTTTGGGTCGCTTTCTGCGTGTTCCTCTTCGCAATCTTCATTCCGACCGTGAACCGAGCCCTCAACTTTTAACCGCCCTCCCCGGCGCGACGATCGTCCCAACTTGATTTCCCTCAAGTTGGGACGATCCCCTGTCCGCGCGCGGGCCCGCGGGAGCCTGAAGACGCAGGGGCCGAATTGCATGCGCGTCGCCAAAATGTCGCGCCTCACCGACAGAATATCTCAATACGACCTATGTCTTTGATGTGAAGAAGCACGCCCAGATAGGAGCCAAGACAAAGCAGGAAGGATCTGACGCAAAGTAAAATAAAAAGGTGGCCCGAAGAGTATAATAAAGAGAAAACTTAATGAGCGGAAACTCTGAAGAAGACCATCAGTTGAATTATCGCAAGCGGCGGGAAGATTCTCTCCGCCAGCTCCTCAGCGGCATCGTGGACAAGCCCTCAAAGGAGATCGTCGAGGAGCTCAAAAAGGACTTGGGCGTCAGCCGCGCGACCGCCTATCGCATGATGAAAACATTTCGTACCTGCGGGGCCATCACGGCGCCCTGGACGCGTCCGGTGGGCCGTCCGAAAGGCGCGCGCTGTCTCGATCCGCGCCGCGAGCAGATCATCCAGGAGGCGATCAAAGCCCATTATTCGCACGCGCTTCGGCCGAGATTCAGAGCGCTGGTGCAGGACATTCATCAGCG
>NZ_JAMRYX010000096.1 GCF_024448135.1 Methylocystis suflitae | reverse complement strand
GGGTTGCTTTTCCCCAGATTTCTGGCTGACCGGCGTATGATCAGCTCGGCATAGTTCGTTCTGTGCCTCCGCTTTCAACAGCGGAGAACAGGAAGATGGAAGTTGAAGATTACCTGGGCAGAAGCCGGCTGTACCGGCGTCTCAGAAGCGGGCCGCACGGACAACTCGTCGAGCTCTATGCCGCCCGTCTCGTCGAAGAGAGGCTTGTTCGGCAAGGCACTTGGCGATGCCTTAACGTGGTTGGCGGGCTCCTGAGTTGGATCGCGGGCCGTCGCTACAAGTTGGCTGATCTCGATGAGCAGGTCGTCGAGCGGTACCTCCGGTATCGAGGCGGGAGGCAGTCTATCCAACCCGGCGACCGGGCCGCGCTCAGGCGATGGCTGTCGGTGCTGCGCGAGGACGGCGCGATCGCGCCGGTGGTTCCGCCGCCTCTCACCCCGCACGATCAGATCTTCAAGGAGTTCGATGCCTACTTGCTGTCAGAACGCGGCTTGGCCCCGAAGTCCATCGTCCGCCATCTCCCGGTCATTCGCAGGTTCCTGCACGAGGTGTGCTCCGGCGGCGCCGACGACCTGTGCAAGATCAGCCAAGGGGACGTGACCGGCTACATTGAGCGCCACGCCCAGGATTGGAGCCCGGAAACAGGCAAGGCGATGTGCTCGTCGCTGCGCGCCTTTCTCCGTTACCTCCACCATCGGAGGCTGAACCCGCGCGCGTTGGCGGATTGCGTTCCATCGATCCGACGTTGGAAGCTCGCGACTCTGCCGACCTATCTGTCTGCTGCTCAGGTGCGGAAGGCCCTCGACGGTTGCGACCGGGAGACGGTGATGGGGCGGCGCGACCACGCCATTCTGTTGTTGCTGGCCAGGCTCGGCCTGCGCGCCGACGAGGTCGCGACGCTCACGCTTGATGATATTGATTGGCGCGCCAGCGAGATACTCGTTCGCGCCAAGGGCCGACAGCGAGCACGGATGCCGATACCGCCAGACGTTGGCGCGGCCATCGTTGCATATCTGCGCAATGGCCGCCCAAAGTCGTCGTGCCGACGGTTGTTCGTCCGCACACTCGCGCCACATGTCGGCTTTGCTTCCGGATGTGCGATCACCCAGATCGCCAAGACCGCTCTCGATCGCGCCGGTATCGAAGGTTGCGCACACCGCGGCGCCCATGTCTTCCGACACAGTCTCGCCACCGAGCTTCTCCGATCCGGCGCGACCTTGTCGGAGATCGGACAGTTGCTGCGGCACAAGAGCCACGACACCACCCGGATCTACGCGAAGGTCGACATCAATGCGCTGAGAACATTGAGCCTGCCCTGGCCGGGAGGCGTGCAATGACCAATCTGCGTTCCGCACTCGAGAAGTACCTGAGCATGCGCAAGGGACTGGGATACAAGTACGAGCACCAGACCCGACGGCTCGCCGACTTCGTCGCCTTTATGGAGAAGCGCAAGGCCAGGATCATCACGACGAAGCTCGCCTTGGAATGGGCGACACTGCCGGCTGATCGTCATGCATCCTGGGCGCTGCGGTTGAGCGACGTGCGCGGCTTCGCGCGTCATGTCGCCAACTTCGATCCGAGAACGGAGGCGCCGCCCGTCGGCATGCTGCCGGGATGGAAGCGCGCCAAGCCCTATGTCTACAACGACGCCGAAATCGATGCGCTGCTGACGGCGGCGCTGGCTCTGCCGCCGGAGGACGGGCTGCGCCGATGGACCTACCATACCCTTTTCGGGCTGATCGCCGTGACGGGCATGCGTATATCCGAGGCGATGGGCCTGGAGCGTGATGACGTTGACCTCGACGCCGGCGTGCTGACGGTCCGACTGACCAAGTTCGGCAAGTCGCGCCTCGTGCCATTGCATCCGACGACCTGTACCGCGCTGCGCGGCTACGCCGCGCGGCGAGACGCACATCTGGGATCACGCCGCGGTTCGACCTTCTTCGTTGCCGAGCAGGGAGGCCGCCTGCTGCACCAGTACGTTCATCGCGTCTTCTGGCGACTGTCCCGAGAGATCGGGCTGCGGCGGCCAGGCGATCATACCGGGCCACGCGTGCACGACTTCCGTCATCGCTTCGCCATCCGGACGCTGCTCGACTGGTATCGCGAAGGCAAGGACGTTGAGCGGCAACTCCCATTGCTCTCCACTTACCTCGGCCATGCCTGCGTGCGCGATACCTACTGGTATCTCTCGGCCTGCCCCGAGTTGATGGAAGAAGCCGCGCATCGGCTGGATCGGCGATGGGAGGTGACGCCATGAAGCCCGCCTGCAATGTCGCCACGTTGATCGAGCGCTTCTTCACCGAGCGCCTCATGCGACAGCGTAATGTCAGCGCCAACACGATCGCCTCCTACAAGGACACGTTCCGGCTGCTGTTCATGTTCGCACAGGAGCGGTTGCAGAGCTCCCCATCGGCCCTGACGCTCACCGATCTGGACGCAACGTTCATCGGCGCGTTCCTGACCGATCTTGAGACGAAGCGCGGCGCCAGCGCGAAGACGCGTAATCTGCGCCTTACCGCCATCCGCTCCTTCTTCAGGTTCGTATCCTTCGAGGAACCGGCACACAGTTCGCTGATCCAGCGTGTGCTCGCCATACCGAGCAAGCGCCACGACAAGCGACAGGTGTACTTCCTGACGCGCCCCGAGATCGAAGCGGTTCTCGCCGCGCCCGATCGAACGACGTGGCTTGGCCGCCGCGATCACACCTTGTTGCTGCTCGCGGCCCAGACGGGCTTGCGCCTCTCCGAGCTGACTGGACTTGATCGGGATGCCGTCCACATCGGGTCTGGCGCACACGTGCGATGCGTCGGTAAAGGGCGGAAGGAAAGGACCACTCCGCTGACCACACTCGCTCGGCGCGCGCTTCAGGCATGGCTCAAGGAACCAGTACGGAAAGGAGCAACAGCATTGTTCCCCAACATGCACGGGGGCCGGCTCAGTGCCGACAGCGTCCAGTCGCTCCTGGGAAAGCATGTTCGTGTCGCCTACGAAAGTTGCCCGTCTTTGAAGGCCAAGAGGGTGTCGCCGCACGTGCTGAGGCACAGCGCTGCGATGGAACTGCTGCAAGCCGGCGTCGACTGCTCCGTGATCGCGCTGTGGCTCGGGCATGAATCGATCGAAACGACGCAGACCTACCTGCACGCCCACCTCGCCCTTAAGGAAGCAGCTCTGGCGAAGCTCACACCGTACGAGCGCGGCAAGCCAACCCGCTTCCAGCCGAACGACCGCCTGCTCGCCTTCCTGGAGGCGCTCTGAGCTGACAGACTATGCCGAATGGAACCGAGGCGGCCGTACATGCGATGGCCGATGCCAGCGTCACAACGACGCG
>NZ_JAMRYX010000095.1 GCF_024448135.1 Methylocystis suflitae | reverse complement strand
TCTTAAAGATCATTAGTCAATTTCAGATCCCGCCTTCGGGTGGGGTCGAGTTTTTGATTCAAACTCATGTGATTTCAAGTCTTTAAGAGCAAACGGTGGATGCCTTGGCATCTGGAGCCGAAGAAGGACGTAGCAATCTGCGATAAGCCTCGGGGAACTGATAAGCAAGTTTTGATCCGAGGGTGTCCGAATGGGGAAACCCCGCTGGGCGGCGTGCCGACCTAGTGACTCCCGCCTGAATATATAGGGCGGGTAGAGGGAACGTGGGGAAGTGAAACATCTCAGTACCCACAGGAAGAGAAAGCAACCGCG
>NZ_JAMRYX010000094.1 GCF_024448135.1 Methylocystis suflitae | reverse complement strand
ACGCCAACGTCTCCGCCCAGACGCGCCGAGCGCGCGGATTTGGCGATGCGGGTGACGGCCACCACGCCTTCGACGATGAGCACCCACGTCCAGATCGACGCGAGCAGCAGCAGCGCCATGACGGCCTTTCCGACAGGACCGGCGTTGAGGAACATGGCGAGAGGGGAAAGCGTGTTGTAATCCATTTTCACTCACTCGTTTCTTTAGGACGCTTGCGGCGATCGCGCAGGCGAAGCGTCAGTTTTTGTTTTGTTATGTCTTCGCGAGACGAGAGGCCGCTAAGCGGCGATAGCCGGCAATCAGACTCCGGCGCGGCGCGCATCGGGAGCCTTGACGGGCAATCCGGAGATCGGAAGGACGGGAGGCGCGAGCGCCATTTGCGGCGCTAAACGACAGGCTTTCCGGCTGGCGCGCCGAGCCTGCATAATAATGAACGGTCGCCGCAGGTTCGGTGGGGGGCCGCGTCAGGACCGCGCTGCGTTCCGGCAGCACGGCCGCGCCAGCAAGGGCCGCAAGGCAGCAATCCGGGCATTTATATGCAAGCGTTCCGTCCGGCGCGGGCGCGCTGTCCCTCTGCGGTGACCATTCCGCGGTTCGCTTCACAGACGACGATCGGCAACTTGAATCCATTCGCTCCGTGCGCTCGAATCTCGGGGGCTTCCAATGCGCTGGGCGCAGGATGGCGAGGCTGCGAAAGCGAAAGCTAGCAAGGCTCCGCCCCAAATCGCCTTGTAGGACAAGCGACACATGAGACACATCCGACTCCAGTTCCCAGCCTGTTTTGTTGCTAGCTGGCTCGGCGCGAATTGGCCTAGTTGGCTTGCTGTGTTTCGACGCCTCCATTTGGAGTGTGCTGATGACTCCTAATGGCGTCGAGTTCGTCGATCAACGCCAAATCTAAATATTCACTTTGAAATATTTCCAGGGTCGTCAGTTTGTAAACCTTACAGGTTGCCTTATTGAAAATTACGATGAACACAACTTTGTTGACTCATTGCCTCGAAAGAGAGTCGACGCGAATGTAAGACTCCGCAGTCTTCCGATCGGGCGTTGCCCTCCAACAAGGACCCGGGCGCTCGTTGAAAAGGACCCGGCGCCCGTCGAAAATCGATGCGCGCGTGCTCCTGGGCGCGAAAGAATCTCTTTCATGCGGGCAGCGAGCAACAAACTCACCAGTCATTGCTTCGCCTTGGCGAGGTTGGGCCGCTGACAGAAGGCCATGCGGCTCTTGAGAACTTTCCGCGCGGGCGGCGCCATCAAGCTTCCCCGCGGCTGCCGTTTGTTTCGCCAGATCGCAAAACCAGTGACGAGCAGAGCAAGAGGCGCGAATCCAGATGCGAATACGAGCAGACGACCGGCGAAGCCGAGTGTCGCACCGTTGTGTAACCAGAGCTGTTCGGTGACGTAGCGATCGCCTATCGACATCACGTTGGGCGTGCGGTCATGCACGAGCGCGCCCGTCCACCGGTCGAGCCAGATCGCGCCGCGCGAGCGCAGGGCGGGATCGGCCCCCTGAGGGTGGAACAGCACGCGCCAGGTATTGTGCGCTTCGACCGGAGGGTTTAGCAGCGCGATGTCTAAGCCCGGCTTAGCCGCTCGCGCCAGTTCGACGATCTGGTCCGCTGAGAGCGTCGGCGCTCCCTTCACGGGCGGCGCCGCGACGGTGGGAGAAGGATAGGGTGTTGCCACCGAGAATAGGCTTACGATCGGGCGCACAGCGTTCGGAAAAACGATCCCTACGCCAGTGGCTGCGACCACAATGAGTGCAAGCAGCATCCAAGAACCCGCCGAATTGTGAAGGTCGATCATCAAGCGCTGGGGCGAAACGCCCTTGCGCACCGAGATTGACCGCCAGATGCGGCCCGGCGGCGGCCACCACAAATACAAGCCCGACAGGGCCGAACCGAGAAGCCCGAGCCCCATTACGCCGACGAGTTCCTTGCCCCACCACTCTTGGAGCAAAAGCGTGGAATGCAGGCGATAGATCGTGAACGCGAACGAGTGTGTGTAGTCGCGTCGCCCCAGCACTCTGCCGGTCGAAGGGTCGACCATCGTAGTCCAGAAGTCCGGATGGTGACCATTGCCGTTCGAATAAGCATGGATTGCAATCCAAACGGGCCAAGTCCGATCGGGAGCGATGAGTGCCGTGATCGGCGCTGGATCGGCCATTGACGCCGCCTGCATCGCCTCGGCGACCGTGACTCTCCGCTCCGGACCAGTTGGCGCGTAGAGAGCCGGGTTCAAAGCAGCGTCGAACTCGCGATAGAAAACGTTGAAGCTGCCAGTGAGACCAATGAGAGTCAGGATCGCGCCGGTAGTCAGCCCAAGCCACCGGTGAACCCACATAAATGCCCTGCGCAGGCGGATCGTCCATGCGGTCGCGGGGCCGGTGGCCAAGGCCCGTTTCCTTTTCAGAAATCGACGCTGGTCGAGACCAGGAACGTGCGCGGGGCGCCGGCGGTCAGGAGCCCGCGCCCGGTCGTCGCCCAGAAGTTGGTGTCGAGAACATTCTCGACGCTGACGCGCAGCGTCACCGGCCTGCCTTCGATCTCGACCGTGTAGCGCGCGCCCAAGTCGAGACGCGTCCAGTCCGGGATTTTTTGTGTGTTCGCCTGATCATAGAACTGTGGCGAGGTATAGATGACCCGGCCTGTCAGGGTTGCCGTCCCCGGGACAAACCAGAATGGCAAGTCGTATTCGCTGTAGAGGTTGAACTGCACGTCCGGAACGCCGGCGGCGGTCTTGCCGTTATTGACCCCGTTGGCTGTCTTGGTCAGGACTCCGTCGAGCAAGGTGACGCCGCCGAGGAGGCGCAGTCCGAGCATCGGCTCGCCAAAGACGTTAAACTCCAAGCCGCGGTTTCGCTGCTCGCCGTCCACGGAAAAGCGCCGCGTCCTGGGATCAGTAAAGCTGCTCGGCTGCGTGATCTGGAACGCCGCGACGGTCACTCCGAGAGCGTCAAAGAAGTTGTATTTGGCCCCGACCTCTATTTGCCTCGACACGAAAGCAGGAAACGCTTCGCCTGCGTTGATTGCATTGACTGGCGCGATCCCGCCGGAGGTCAGTCCCTCGATGTAATTGGCGTAGAGCGACAGGTTCTCGATCGGCTTCACCACCAACCCGGCGGCCGGCGAGAAAGCCTGATTATTCGAGCCTCTACTGCGGCCGGTCTTGGGGTCAAAGTTGAGACCCGTATTCGGGTCGAAGTTCTCGACGTCGATCTCTTGCCAGCGTCCGCCCGCCGTCAGGAGCAAACGATCGTTGAAGGCGGACAAAGTGTCAGCGATCGCAGCGCCGAGGTTCCTGCGGTTGGCTGTTCGAGGCGCATCATTGCGCAAGCCGAAATCACTCCGCGGCAAGACATAGACAGGAAAAAAGAGGTTCGAGGTGATCGCTTTTCCGACTGCCGTATTGATGATTCCAGTATCCTGCCAGAGGCCGACGGCTGACAATGCGATCTGGTGGTTGATCGGACCGGTTTCGAAGCGAGCGCGCAGTCCCACCTCCGCAGTGTTGCTTTGCACGTCCTGCGGAGTCAGAGTGGGCGTCGACCGAAAGTCGCCCCGCGCATTGAATATCTGAAGAACTCCGCCGAAGAAGTGTTCATCGAAACGAGCGTGGCCATAGGCGGCATAAGCGGTGACGTTTTCGAGCACGTCGTACTCGGCTCGAAAAGCGCCATGCCAGTGATGGGCGTTATAATATTCCCATGGCTGTTGCGGGTTGATCCGCAGTGAGGGCGATGGCGGAATCGGAAAGCCGGGCAGCACGGTTTTTACGCGCGTCGGCGCGTCGAGATCCCGCCCCTGGAGTCCGAGGTCGGTGGTGACGCGCAGCCTCTCGCCACGGTAGTCCAGAGCGAGCGCGGCTACTCCGAACTCTTCATTTTGGAAGTTGATGGGAGTTCCGCCATTCCGATAGGCGCCGTTGAAGCGAACGCCCCACTCGTTATTCGGACCAAAGCGGCGGCCGACGTCGACATGCGTGCCGAGCTGTCCGCGGGATACGAAGCCCGCCGTGACGCGCGTGAGCGGCGCGTCCGTCGCCCGCTTGGGGATGAGATTTATGGCGCCGCCGACCGTCCCGAGCGGGGGGACCCCATTCAGGAGCGCGTTCGGACCCTTGAGGACCTCGACGCGCTCGATCGGCTCGATAGCCTGGCTACGCCAGTCGACAACGCCGTAGAGGCCGTCAAAGGCGAAGTCGCCGGCGAAGACGGGGAAGCCGCGGATGAGAAATCCGTCGATTCCACTATAACGAGGCGAATTGGTGCGTATGGACGGGTCGTTATCGGCGACATCCGCTACGGTTCGGGCCTGTTGGTCTCGAATGAGCTTGTCCGTATAGCTCGTTATGTTGAAGGGCGTATTGAAGACGCTGCGGTTGCCGAGGAATCCGACACGCGCGCCGCTGCCGACCTGTCCGCCGGCAAAAGGCGCAGGCGGTTGGCCGATGACGCCGGTCGGCGGCGTTCCATTGGCGGGTCCCGGCGCGGGCGTCGGAGCCGGCGCGTCGACGCGCTGGACCGGCCGCCGGACGACCGGATGCGCGGCGCCCACATCGATCGTGGGCAATGCCTGCTGGGCGCGAGATGGCGCGACCGGTAGAGCGGTGAAGACAGCGGACATCGTGGCTACGGCCAATGTTGGAACAACTCCGCGCGGAATCGTGCGACGCATGAAACTTGAGCCCCCAGCCTGTTGTGTTGCTGGCTGGCTCGGCGCGGATGGGCCTGGCTGGCTCGCTGTGTTCGACGCCTCGATTTGAAGCGCGCCCGCGATTCCTACCGGCGTCGATTTGATCGTTCAAGGCCAAAGAAAGAATATTAACTTTGAAATATTTCCAACATAGTCAGTTTGTAAGTCTTCCAAATTGTCTCATTGTAAGTATTCCAAACCACGCATAAGTCATATTGACGAGGAAAACAACTTTGTTGACTCTTAGTTCGAAAGAGAGTCGACACAGATGAGTGGTCACAAAACCGAACCGCCTTCCGATCGGGGGCTTTCCTCGAACGGGGATCAAGCGCGCGCCGAAATCGACGCGCGCGCGCTCTTGGGCGAGAGGCGCGAAGTGACGATCATTCATGCTGGCGAGCGTTATCGGTTGCGCGTCACAGCGAACAACAAACTCATTTTGACAAAGTGAGGATCGCATGAATAATCGACAATAATCGATGCCACGTCCGCAACTCCATCGATGGTCCGGCGTTTTTTTTCGCGGCCACGCCGCCGCGATCTGGTCGCGACGCTCGAATTGGCGATTGTCATCGCCAGTGGTCTCACGAACGGTTCATCGGGCCGCGCGGAACAACCCGATCGACAAACGGAACGGCAACCGAACCGCATTGTCGCGATTGGCGGCGCCGTGACCGAGTTTCTCTATGCGCTGGGACAGCAGAACCGCATCGCAGCCATCGACGCCACGAGTCAGTTTCCGCCCGAGGCGCTGAAGAAAAAACCGAACGTCGGCTATTTCCGGGCGCTGTCGGCCGAGGGAGTTCTCTCCATATAGCCATCGCTTGTCATCGTGTTCGAAGGCGCCGGGCCGCCCGCGATCAAAGCTCTGAGGGGAAGCCGGCGTTTGGATGGAATCCGTGCCGGACATCCCGACGCCGGCCGGCGTCGTCGCCAAGACGGAAACGCCGCGCCGCGTCCTTTTCGAGCTCTCGCTGCAGAACCAACGGCCCGTGATCGGCGGGCGCGGCACTTCCGCCGAAGCGATCATCGAATTGGGGGAGGAGTCAACGCGGCGGGGGCGATCGAGGGTTACAAGCCGATGGCGGACGAGGCCATCATCGCGGCGGTGCCTGACATGGTCGTGATGATGCGTCGCGACGGCACGGCCTCGGAGGAGATCTTCGCCATGCCGGCCTTCGCGGCGATGCCCGCGGCCAGGAAGCAGGCGCTGCTCGCAATGGACGGACTGTATTTTGTCGGCTTCGGGACACACACGCGCCCGCAGCCGCGCGGGATCTAATGGCGACGCTCAATCCGGCGGCGAATCTGCCGCGCTTGTCCGCGCAAGAGAGCCGTGCCCTCCGTGGCGCGTCCGCTGACCGACGACGATCGCCGCCAGCACCACGATCAGCACCGAGTCGCCGCTCCTCGCACTTCCGATCGAAGGCCGCCGTCGCTAGGCCGTGATCGCGACCGGCCTGCTGGTCGTCCTTTGCGCAGTCTTGTTCGTTCTCGTGCTCGGTTGCGGAGCCGTAACGGTTGCTCCCGCGCGCGTCGTCGAAGTTTTGGTGATGGGGCGCTCGATCCGGGCACCCGGCTCGCATTCCCTTTTTCCGTCTATGAGGTGGCGCGCATTGGACTCGACTTCATCGCCCGTACCCTGGCGCGGGGAATCAGCAGCCGACACCGGCAATTCCCAAGAGCCGCAGGAGCACCCATCGGTGGCCTGGGTTCGCCGAGACGAAGTAGGCCGAGGAAACACGCAATCTCGCGCTCGTGCGGGAGTAAGCTTTCTCCGTCAGCATCAAGGCTGGCCAGGCTGATCACAGGCTAAACCCGAGGCGGAGCCTCGAGAAGCTCGGCGAGCGGAATAGCAGTCGCTTTGAATGGTGGAAATACATGACGCGTGGATCTGGGAGGAAATAGCGCTCCTGACATTGCGCGAGCAATCAGCTCCTCCGCTTCGACCTCCATCCCCGCCCGGTGACTTCCGACTCGAACCTCGTCATAGGTGAAGCCGATCACTGGAACGGCGGCAAGCCCTAGATGAATTGCGGCAAGCCGGCGATGGTGGCCATCCATGATGCAGAGGCTTTTCTCCTCTACGCAAATAGGCCGCGTCCATGCCTGCTCGCGGACGAGGAGATCGATGACACTGCGAACACGACCCCTTTCGGTGTGCTCATGAGCCTTTAGATCGAATGGGGAGAAAAGGCGAATACAGCGGATACGTCGCTTGTTCATGTATTGATCCTTTCGTTTTCCCCAGTAAGAAACCGGATCCTATGCTGCTGGACTGGCAGGAATATCCTTTCCGGATGCGCATTGCTCAGGAAGTCATGATGCGAAATGTCCCAGCCATAAGCGCCTGCCAGAAGGAAGCAAACGAGGTCTCCGATCCTTAGACTGGAGAAGGGCTGTGAATTCAGCAGCACGTCTTTCGGCGTGCAAAGCTCGCCCGTTACGGTCACGCGACGGTTTGCATGACCGCGCCTCGACCATGCCCAAGGCCAGCTCTCTCTTCTAATGACACTAAAAGGATGTCTGTGCCGCCAAGCCGAAGGAAGACGAAAATGGTGAGCGCCGCCCCGAAGCAGGGCAAAGGCTTCTCCATGGTTCGTCTTGACGTCGATGACTTCGCATACATAGACCGCGCAATAGGCCGCAACGATCCGCCCGCATTCGAATTGAATACTGGGGCTCGCGGGCTCGAGAGCATTGCTTAATGCCGCCATGAGGCAATCGACATCGAAAAGGCGCTCGACGTTTGCGTAATCGACACCCCAGCCGCCGCCCAGATTGACGACGTCCAGCTCCAGCCCATGACGATCGGCGATGGCCCTCGCTCGACGCAGGGCCTGCAGGCACAAGATCGAGTGTGCGGTCGCGTCCAGATTGTTCGAGATGGTGTGAAGGTGAAACCCTTCGAAACGCAAATTTGGGCAAGCCGCGAGCACGCTTAGAGCGTCGTCGATTTCGGACTCGTCGATGCCGAACTGGGTCGGCTGTCCGCCCATCGTGATCGTCGCGCCGGGAACGGGACCCGCCAGATTGATGCGCAAGAGAACAGGTAACGTCGTATTCCGCAATGCGGCGACAGCGTTGGCGAGGTACAGAAGGTGGATACTTTCGATATGGACGCGTTCGACTCCATGATCGACGACTGCTTCGAAATCCGACACCGTCCGGGCGGGCCCACCCAAGATGACGCGGGCTCCATTCCCGACCGCTTCGCGCACCTTCCGGATTTCCCCGACTGAGGCGACCTCGAATCCGGCGACGATCGGAGCCAATGTCTTCAGTATCGCCGGGTCGCTGTTCGCTTTGACAGCGTAAAAGAAATCGATGCCCGGCGGCAGAGCGGAGACGAGCCGGCGCGCGTGCCGATCAAGCCCGTCGAGGTCGTAGATAAAGGCTGAGACCGGCCGACCCGGACTAACTAAACGTTCTATGAGCTCGAGCGACGGAATGAATGTCGTCATGAGGCCTTCTCCCCGGCGCGCCCGAGATTTTGGGCGCGTTGAATCTCCCGCCAGAGATGATTTTTGGCTGAAAGGGCCTGGCGCAAAAGGCCGCGATCGTTTGTGG
Source organism: Methylocystis suflitae (assembly GCF_024448135.1). Classification (GTDB taxonomy): domain Bacteria; phylum Pseudomonadota; class Alphaproteobacteria; order Rhizobiales; family Beijerinckiaceae; genus Methylocystis; species Methylocystis suflitae. The sequence continues at coordinate 18,742 of NZ_JAMRYX010000094.1, read as the reverse complement.
CGATTAATCCCAGCGCGCCATCCCGAATAAGATCGCCGATGTCCTCATCGCGCCTCGGGATCGCGAAAAAGTAGCGACCGGTTTCACGGGCGATCGCGGCGAGCCGGCGGTTCGCCTCCAGGACTGGCTCCGCAGTGGTCTGCCAAGGTAGACCGATCGACTGAGAATAGTCGGCCGCTCCGAGAATCAGGCCGTCAAGCCCTGGCAGCGACGCGATCATTTCAGCGGCGGCAAGCCCGTTTGGATCTTCGATGAGGGCAACAACGAGGGTTTCACGATTGAGCTGCTGGAGGAGGACAGGCAGGTCGCAATCGCCGAACCGCCCCAGCCGACCCGCATTCAGACCGCGCTCTCCGAGAGGGGCGTAACGGGCTCGGCGGATCGCTTCTTTTGCGTCCTCCACGTTCGAGACGCGCGAAACGACGACGCCTGCCGCTCCGGCGTCGAGAACCTGGAGAATACGTTCCGAGCGCGCCTCGGGAACGCGCACCAAAGCGCTGAGGCCGGAACGATCGGCCGCGGCTATCAGCTCTTCCAGCTCCCTGCCTCCGATCAATGTGTGCTCGAGGTCGATCAGAACGAAATCAAATCCCGCGACACCCGCAATTTCGATAATTCCGGGTGCAGAAAGCGAGAGGAAAAGACCGCCGGCGGGCTGGCCCTGGTCAAGCAGGCGCCGCAATCGCAATCGCGCGATCATGACGGAACACGTATTTCGTCTGCGCGAATAAAGGCGGCAAGGGGGTTAGGCGCGCGCCGCCCCGACAGAGCGTCGGTCTCCAGACGCCGGCGCGCGAGATCCTCGACGGCCACCGTCGGATCGAGCAAGCGGAAAGCCGTCACGCCTGCGCGCGCGCTGTCGTTTTCTTGAAGATAGTTTCGAAGGATGTCAGCCGCGAGGAGCCAGAATCGTCGTTCTCGGAAACCGAAATGATGATCGAGGAACCACGCGAGTTCGGCTAGATTGACCCCGAATAGGGCGTCGAACATGAAATCGCGCACATCTTCAGGATCGCTCGCTTCCACATACGAGTTAGGATTGACACGCGCATGTTCGGCGGGAGTGGGGACGAGGTCTGGGCGCGGCGCACGCAGCTTGCTCGGAATGAAACGAACGCCGTCGTGAAAGTCCTTCAATGCAACTCGCGTTGGCCATCCGTCACGGTGGACCAGAATCATGTTCTGCTGATGGCTCTCCACTGCGATCCCATGCGCGAGAAGCAGGTGAACGACCGGGCGCATCGCCGCGCGCAACAACCCCGATGTCCAAGCCTCGGCGCCATGTCGCGAAAACCAGTCTGCAATCGCCGGCCTTCCGTCATGACCCACATGCGTGAGCAATGAGAAAGGCATAGCCCGCTCGCCGTCGGCCAAGAATCTTCCGACCGGGTCACGCCAGATTGCCGCGAGCGCGCCTGCAAGACGTCCGAGTGGGTCCGCATCACGAGGCAGCGTAACGGCGCTGCCCATCCGTTCGAGTAGAAAGATCGCACCCGCCTCCGTCAGAAACCGATCGGATGACGCCACACCCTCGAGCCAAGCGCTGATGACGGGAGCGTTCAGCACCGTGTGCCTCGCGAGCGTGCGAGCCGTCGAAGTATTGCGGATGGACAGCGAGAGCTTCAGGGACGGCGCACGGCGATCCGATATGTCGGATAGGGTGCGTATCGACTGCTGGGCCAGGTAATGGCGACCGCTCTCTCCCAGCAATACGATTAGCCCGGCTTTCCTCTGCTGGAAGGTTCCTGGTTCGATGATTCTCTCCCATTGCCAGGGGTGGACCGGGAGCCAGTGGTATGCTCCAGGACGGCCGGCGGCTGACGCCAATTTGGCGGCGAATTCTCTTCTGCTGCTTTCGTCGATCGACCCGGCGAGAAGTCCGCGATCTTGGCTCTCCTCTGTTCCGATCGCGCGGCTCGCGGCCAGATCCTCGTGAACCGCCAGCCAGATGGGGCGAACGGCGTTCCCGAATTCAGGGCCATAGGAGAGGTTCTCTTGCGGAGAAAAGCCGATCCGGGATTTGAAGCAAGGATGATAACGATGCCCATCGGTCAGTGCGCTTTCGGCCTCCTCGTAAGGCAGCGAGGCTAGCCTGCAGTTAGCGGCGCCGAAACAGAGCGCCTGCGCGTGGTTCGACCAAGTCTGGAGGATTTCCTCGGCGAAGCGCGCATGAGTCTCTACGGTTCCCGGAAGCCTGGGGAGGATGTCAGCAAGCAGACGCATGGGATCGTCGGCTTCTTCTTCTTCCCCGTTCGACACCCTGCGGATCGATCCCTCGGTGATCAGAAGTCGGTTGTAAGCAAGCGTATGATGAGCGCGCGCCCGATAGCGGAGTGATCCGGGCACGACTTCCACCACGATCTCCGCTTCTCGCCTGGGCTCCGCCTGGATCGAAACCATGCCATCCGGCAACAGACTTTCGTGTATGAGAGCGGTGATCAGCTGGGCTATGACTCGGCGACCGGCCGCTGCCCAGGCGGAAAAATCAATTTGGCTCGACGCCAGCGGCGCGTCGAATCCAGCAGCAGGTTTCATCGGGTTCATGAAGGCGCCTTTTCGAATCGGATTTTACCCCTCACCTGCGATTGAGAACTGGGCCAGCGGACGGCCCTGAAAGGGTTCGGAATCATTACGTAATCGGGGTTTTCGCCGCGGCCGGCGACGCAACTCGAGAGATTCGCCTTAGCCGGGAGAGATGCGGCGGAAAGCAACTCGTCGATGAGCGCGCGGACAGGTCCCGCTTCTTTTTCCAGAACATGCCTGCTCGCCTCCCAGAGACGGGCTTCGTCGCCGGAAAGCTCCGCGACGGCGGACAGCACATGAGCGAAATGGTTGACGACGCAATAATAGAGGAAGCGGCGCCAAGCGACGTCGCGGTCATAGAACAGGGCTTCATCGAGATCGGCGATGATTTCCGGATGTGCGCGCCTGAAGCGCTCGCGATCGACCGCCATGCCTTCGAGGTCGCGCACGAAAAGCCGCGCCGGCCAACCTTTCTCGAAAGCGACAAGGCTATTTTGCGCGTGTGCCTCGAGGCAGATTCCGGTCGTCGCAAACAGACGAATAAGCGGAAGAAGGACGATTCCCGCATATGTTTCGATCCATTCGAGCGCCCGTTGCGGCTCGTAAAAAATCCCGCCGGCTATGGTGGAAAGATTTGGACGGCCTGTGCGCGGATTTGGCTCCACAAAGCCCGCGACGACGATCGGATCGACTCCATCTGGAAAATCGTTAATGCGCAGGAGGAAACCCGTCTCAGGGCAAGTCTGCGGCGCGCCCTCGCGCGGCGGCTTGCGCAGGATTCGTCCGCCGGGCTCTTTCAGAATGGTGAGCCCTGCAGCGCGAACCTCCCGTTCGGCCGCTGCGATGGCGCGGGCGCCAGCAATGCTCCGGGACAGCTGCTCCGCCGTATTCACCCGGGAAAAATTCGTGATGCGGGCTTCGAGAGGCAGCTTGACGCAAAGACCGCGTTCTCTGAACCAGACAGTCCTCACGGAAGAGGTAGGAGTCACAGCCTCTCCCGAGGGTCCGAGAAGACGCAACGTTCCTGACGTGAGCCGGCTGCGAAGATCCGGATGATCCCGAAGCCGCTCCGCCTGCCATGGATGGCAGGGAATGATTATCCGGCCGGCGATCACCGTCGCGCTCAGCCCCGAGACCGCCGCCAGCAGGGCATCGGCGCGCGCCATCGATTCCGGTGAGCAGAGATAGTTTTCGACCTGATCCGGCTCGGCTAGAAGCCAGCAGAGATGGAACGTGGCGCCTCGTTCGGGGCTGTAGGTTCTGAAATCGGCGGGTGTGAAACCGGCGACGCTTTTCGCAAGCGGATGAAAAGGGTGACCAAGCCAAAGGCTCCGTTCGGCACGCTCGCCGGTCGAGACAGGCTCCAGATTTGACTGGAAGGCGGCTTGGCTATGGCTGATTTCAATCGACCGTCTGATCCGATCCAATGCGATTCTTCGAGTATCCGGAGTTCCCTCTTCGATCGAATCGAGCATGATCCCGGCAAGCTCGGATGGGCCGATCCTGCGTATGCTCCCCTTGGGCTCGCGAAGGAGAACGTTTTCGTCCCAAGCGTGGAAGCCGCCCAGCGAATAGCGTTTGCAGACTACGACGATGGATTGATTCCCGACCGGAATTTCACATGAGCTGCCATCTGCTTTTGCAGCCATCGTGATAGCGAGCTCGGGATGCTTTTCGCGCAGCCAAGTATTGATCAAGCGGCCGCATGCGAGACGATCCACCATCGCCGCTATGGTTCGATCTAATTGATTCATCGATCGCCTCGTGTGCTGAACAAAACGAGCATGCCGATGGCGGGAAGTCCCGCCGCAGCCAGAAGCACGCCATCGATACCGGTGAAAGGGAGAACGGCGCCGCATAGAGCGGGCCCGACAATTTGACCCAGCGTCAACGCGGTGCGGGCAGTAGCAAGCTCCCGGTTGCGGGCGCTGGACCGTCGTACGCCGGCATAGAGAGCGGGGGTGAGGCCCGAATAGAAGACGCCGTGGGTGACCCGAAGCGTGAATATCCAAGGGGCTGTCGCCGAGACGGACAGTGCAGCGCAAGCTGCTGCCGATCCGAGCAGCGATAATGCGATGGAGGGCGCCGCTGCAGCGCCATCGATAATGCGGCTCCAGATCGGTAGCACCACTATGGCTGCAAGCCAGGCGGCGGCATGAAGCGCCCCGAGGACGCCAGCCGTAAAGCTGGCCGCGTCCCGTTCCCTCGCCCACTCGGCGAAGAACGGCGTAAAGCCGAACGCGCCGGCTGTTCCGAGGGTTGCGGCAATCACGAGCGAGCGATTTGGACGGATGCCAGCCAAAGTGGGGCCGATGCTCTCGTTTTGGCTCTGAGTGTTCTGGCGCAGTTCGGCGGGCGCGATCCGAAAGATCGACGAGCTAGCGATAGCGAGAACAATAAGAACGATACCGGCAGCCGAGAGGAGCACCGAAAGGCGTTGATAGTCGAAAGCCCATCCCCCAATGACGGGACCGACCAGGCAGCCGGCCGAAAACGCCTGCTGCAAGCGAATGTATTCTCCTTCAGGTCGGCCCCCCACATGATCGACCGCGAGAAGAAGGATGATGCCGCTGCCGGCGGCCCCCTGAAGAGCGCGTCCCAAAGTGAAAATAGCAGCATCATCGGTGGTTGCCATGACCCAGTAACTGGCGGCCGTCACCGCGCAGGTTGACGAGAGCAGCAACGAAATCGACCGCTCCTGTGCGAAACGGCCCCAAACCGGCGTTAAAATCACCGCGGTCACCGCGGGCGCCGCCGCCGCGATCGCCGTCCAAAACGTTGCTCCCGACGCATTCTCTCGCATCAGTCCTTGAAGATGGAGGGAAAGGAATGGCACGACTGCAAGCGGCGTTGCAGCGGTCAGAAATTGAATGGCGAGGATCGAAGCGCGCCGGCAGTGCTGTCTGGCCACGTTCATTGCTCCCGACCAGAGACCATGAGCGGATTTGCTGCGCGGCCCAGCGCGCTCGGCATCCCCAGTGCGAGATGCGGCGTGGCCAAGAGCGGAGTCAGTATTTGCTTGAACGGCCATTCCCGGCTGTCGAGAAAGGCGGTCCGCAGGCGGTCACGAATTTCCGGTGACGCGTCGAGTTTTTCGATTTCGCTCGCGGTCACGCGCCGGAGCAGCCTTTTCGAGACGTGAAGATCGCGATGGCCCGAACGATCGAGGGCTTCGCAAATGGCCCGGAGAGCAACGTCGAAGAGCAGCGTTTGCGCATAGGCGAACAGACTCTCTGGATGGTCGAGGAGCATTGTCGCACGGCGCGGATCCTTGATCAGATACGCCGGCGTCTGCAAACCCGTTTTCCCGAGCCATTCGGGCAGGCAACGTACCGTGTCGTGGTCGCGCAATACGATTTTGACCGGCTGCCCTCCAGCCAGTTCGATCAAGACGTTCTGTCCGTGCATCTCCGGGATGAAGCCGCAATGCAGCGCCTCGACGGCGAAGCCAATCAGGAGTCGAAAGAGCTCTTCGAGAAAAGTTTCGACCCTGGTTCCGGGCCGCTGGTCGAGGGATTGCGATATCGCAGGAGGCAGTCCTGCACGCAGCGCGACCGCAAAGCTGGCCAGCGGAACCAGGACCGCGTCCTCCGCGGGAACGGGAAGATCGCGAATCGCGCAACCGAGAAACGCGTTTCGTGGCGCGAAAATGTCCCCCGACGCTTCGCCGAAAGTGCAAAAGCGTGTTTCATCGGCGATCCGGATGCGCGCGGCAATGCGTGGTCTGCGTGAACAGGCTTCCTCCAATAATGCCGCACCCTTCAGACCATTATGCAACGACTGAGCGCTCATGAGCCGTCGCACGCCGAGCGTCGAAATGTCGAGCGGAAGCTTGATGTGCCGATGAGGATTCGAGGAAATCGCAACCGTCCGCAAGGACGAGGTCGCACAGACGAGCGGTCCGGCAAAATCGAGAACGACGATTTCGCCCGACACTAATTCCGGGCCGAATTCGCGAGGTACGGCTGTCTCAAGGTGCCAGGGGTGGACAGGAATGGCGATGTGGGTCTCAGCAAGTCCGCGCTGCTCCATTTCCTCGCCGATTGGTTTTGCCTGGGACGGAGAAAGGATGAATTCGATTGGTTCCCTCTCGGCCATGGCCGGAGACATCAGGAGACGCTCGCGTGAAACCGCGCACCACTTGAGTGCGAACAATCGTCCAAATTCCGCTCCAAAATTCTCGATTTCATGTTTTCCCCAACCTCCCCTGCCCCGTGCGAACGGGTGAAAGAACCTGTCGCGCCAAGCGGCAAGGCGCTCCCAGATCATGCCCTTCTTGTGTTCGATGGCGCGCCCGCAGTCGTCTTCGAGCAATTGAGCGGCGTCCTCGAAGAGCGCAGCGTTCTCAAGGCTCTCTTCGAGCTGACGCATCGTCCGATCGAGAATGGCCACATCGAGATCGGACAGAGCTGAGAGGACTCTCCACAATGCGATTCTCTCGTCCAGAGGTCGGCGGGATCCTCCCGGCGTGACTTCGAAGAGCCCCACGACGCGACGTTCGTTCCGCCAAGCGTCCCAGGCCAGGCTTGCCGACATTTCGGCTTCGCCGAGACGAAAGCGAACCGTAGCGTTCTCTTCGCGGGCCTCGGCCAGAATTCGAGACCGAAAGCCGCCGAGATCTTCTATCCACAAAAGTTCCAGAAGATCTGCAAGAACCGTGTGGGTCATGGCAACAATGGGCAGATGCATGATCATCTTCAAAACAGACTGAGCATCGTGCCGACGCCATTGGCTTCCGCCTGCCGCAGAATCGCCCGCGCGCAGACAATGTCGTCTATCGCCATCCCCATCGGGTTGAGCAGGATGATTTCCTCGTCGCTTTTACGGCCGGGCCTGGAGCCAACAACGATCTCACCGAGCTCGGCGTGAAGCTGCTCTCGGGAGAAAGACCCTTCCTCGACCAGCTGATTGATGATTTTCTTCTCACGATTGCATTGGTCCCAATCGTCGACAATGACCTTGTCTGCCCTCAGGAATACGTTCTTTTCCACGTCCATTATGGAGACATTGGCAAGGAAAACGCCCGGTGAAAGCCATTCGAAAGCGAGATAGGGCCGATCCGTTACGGTGCACGTAACGACCACGTCGGCGCCGTCGATAGCCGAGCGCGGATCGCCAAATCCAGTCACGGCGGTTTGCGGAAACGTGGCCTTCAGCCATCCAGCCGTTTCGGCGACAGCCGCAGGTTTGAGGTCGTAAAGACGAATCTGTCGCACATGCGGAAACTGTTCGCAGAACATCTGGATCTGCGCGCGACCTATCGGGCCGCAGCCGATGATCCCAACCTCCTGGAAGCCCTGTTTAGCGAGATAGCGGCAGGCCACTCCGGTTACGGCGGCCGTGCGCAAGGCGCTGATCCTTCCCGCTTCGAGGATCGCGATCGGGAAATGGGTGCTACTGTCGTTCAGGACAATTACGGCGCTGGCTCGGTCGAGCGAACGGGTGGCGGGATTGTCATGTTTCGAACCGATCCATTTGAGGCCGGCAATCGGATCTTCACCGCCGATCCAGGCAGGCATCGCGATGATGCGATCCGCGATATGGCTCGAACGAGGACTGCGCAGATAGGGCTTCAATGGCTGCGCATAATCGCGCGCGGCATGAAGACGAAAGCCGTCCTCGACGGCTTGCATATAAAGATCGGAATGATTACCCCCAACCGAAGCGATGTCGGTCCGAGATAGAAAGCGGAGGGCATCTTCAAGGATAGCCGGCGCAGGCCGGACGGCATCGATAACGGTCATTGATGAAAACCTCGGTTGAAAACGATATGCTTCTTGCCCGCGCCTCGGTCAGGAAGCGTTGCGCGAGTCGCCTATCTCGCCCAGCGACCGGTGCGCCGCATCGACAGGACACTTGATGCGATCGCTTTCCGCCAGCCAATCCGGATCGTAAACGCTGTCGAGATAACGTTCGCCGCGATCCGGTAATACCGTGACGATGACGGCGCGGCTCGGCAGACGAGGAGCCATTTTTTCGATCGCCGCGATGACCGAGCCAGAGGAGCCGCCCGCCAGCAGACCCTCGTAGCGAACGAGCTGATGACATCCGAGCACGGATTCCCAGTCGGTCACGTAGACGATTTCGTCAATCTCTCGGGCATCCAGCTGTTCTGGAATGCGGCTAGCGCCGATGCCTGGGAGCCATCTCTTCGCGCTCGGCGCGCCGAATATGACCGAACCGGTGACATCCACTGCAACGATACGAATATTCGGCCAGGCTTCTCGGAGCCGACGCGCGACCCCCATGATCGTCCCACATGTGCTCACGCCGATGAAAGCATGGCTCGGCTCTATCGGCATGTCCCGTACGATTTCCGCGCCGACTCCCTCATAGTGAGCCCGTTGGTTATCCGGATTGGCGTACTGGTTCAGCCAGACCGCGCCCGGCAGTTCCTCGAGGAGTTGGCGCACGCGACGAATTCGCGAGTTGAGATAGCCGCCCTCTCGGTCCTTTTCTTCGACGAGCTCGATTTCAGCTCTGTAAGCTTTGATCAAGTCGCGGTTGGTCTTCGTGATGTTGGGATCGATGACCGCAGTGAATCTCAGGTTCATCTGTTGCGCAATCATTGCGATCGCGATGGCGAGATTGCCTGATGAACTCTCAATGAGATGACTGTCACGTGTGATCCCGCCGGCGGCGATGGCTTGCTGGATCATGAACAGCGCTGGCCGGTCTTTGATGCTGCCGCCGGGATTGAACATTTCCAGCTTGGCGAACAATCGTATCGATGAGCTGCTGAAGGGTAATTCAAGCTCCACCAGAGGCGTATTTCCCACAAATGAAATGAGGTCTGGAATCAAGCTATCCTCCTACGAAAAATTTAGGTCGCCGAAGAAAACCGCAACGGCAAGAATCCAAATGCGGCGACCGGTCAGGCCCGAACCGCCGACAGCGACGACCTCATTTGGCCGATCAACGCTGGCGACGCTGGCGAAGATCCGAATAGACCCGCAATGAGGCCGCTGGCAGGAATCGCTGGTGCGAGCACATTGCACGTGAGCGCCCCGCGTCGATGATGTCGCTCGCGTATTCCATGAGATCGCGCGCACGGAACTCACGAGACGCGCAGCTCCATTTGAGCGACGCATCGATTCGAGTCGGTCGGCTTGAAGTTGGCCATGTCTTGCAACCCTTTCCTGAAGGAGAAAAAATCAAAGTACTGATCTCGTCAATACGTCAAGCAATTCATTGGAAGACTTGTAAACTGACTATTTTTGGAAATATTGCAAAGTACTGGTGGGATGATGTTCTTGATCGGGTAACCGGACGCCGCTAAGTTTCTTTTGGTTCGAAAAAGCATAATCGCAGTCTGGAGCGCGTGACGTCACACGAACCGATGTTTTTTGCGGCTTAGGCTCAGGACCTATTAAATTTGATTGAGGCGTGATTCACAAGGGCTTCCGATTCGGAGATCTTTGTGATGAGCGATTTGTTTTTACTGAGCGCGCGTCAGATGGCGCGGATATCGCCGTTCTTTCCTCTGGCGCATGGCGTGCCGCGCGTCGACGACCGACGCGTCGTCAGCGGCATTGTCTACGTCATCAGGCACGGCCTACAATGGAAGGATGCGCCCAAGGACTACGGGCCGCACAAGACACTCTACAACCGCTTCATTCGCTGGAGCCGACTTGGCGTCTTCGATCGGATTTTCGCCAGCCTCGCCGCCGAAGGTCCAAAGCCCGAGCGCATCATGATCGACTCGACACATCTGAAGGCGCATCGCACGGCGGCAAGCCTTCTAAAAAAGGGGTTCTTTCCCGCTGTATCGGCCGCACGAAAGGCGGGTTGAACTCCAAGCTGCATGTCGTCTGCGACGAGGGCAGCAAGCCGCTCGTCATGATGCTGACCGAAGGTCAGATGAGCGATCACAGGGGCGCGCGGCTTATGTTCCGCGCCTTGCCGAAGGCCAAAACGCTGATCGCCGACAAGATCCTCGAGTGCGCGTTGGCGGCGGGTTTACAGTTGGCCATCGCCTAGGCCGTGAACCAGGAGGATCTCGTCATGCATTCTCAATCTGGAACCGCTCCGTCAAATCAAGCCGCGCAAATCCTTTACGTCGCCATCGAGCTCAGCAAGTCCGCGTGGGTTGTGGCTGTCCAAGATCGTGGAAAAAATCGGCCTTCGCTTCACAAGCTCGCAGCTGAGGATATTGATGGCTTGCTTGCCGCCGCTGCAAAAGCGCAGGCGCAGCACGGAGCGACCTCGATTACCAGCTGTTACGAGATCGGGTATGACGGTTTTTGGCTTGCTCGCCGACTCACGGCGCTCGGTTGGGACGTCCGCATAGTGGAACCAGCCAGCCTTCAGGTCGGGTCGATCGACGAGCGCGCCGCGCAAAAACCGATCGGATCGATGTCCTAGCGTTGATGCGTGGGCTCATCGCCTATGAAGGCGGAGATGCGAGAGTTTGGCGCACGGTGACATTGCCGACCACGGAGGAAGAGGACCGCAAGCGCCAACATCGCGAACGACGCGTTCTGATCAAAGAGAAGGGGCGACACGTCAACCGGATAAAGGGAATGCTCGCGCAACAAGGCATTTACGACTTCGAGCCAGCGCTCGCCAACCGCTGGAAAATCCTTGAACAACTGCGCACCGGTGATCAAAGAACTTTGCCTACTTGTCTACGCTGCGCCATAGAACGGGAGTTGCATCGTCTCGAGTTCGTTCTCTCTCAGATCAAGGAAATCGAGTCCGAGCAGCGGCAGTGGATAGAGCAAGAGCCGGATAGACAGGCTCAAACAGTCGCACATCTCACCGAACTTCGCGGAATAGGGTGGCGTAGCGCGGCGGTCGTGGTGAATGAGGCCCTTTACCGAGGCTTTCCCAATCGAAGGCAGCTGGCGGCCTTCGCCGCCCGTCAAGCTGAACTTCTGCCGGTTCCCTATTTCCATGTCGTGTTCACCTTGCCCGCGCCAATCGCCGCCATCGCGTTCCAGAACAAGGCCGCCGTCTATGCGATCTTGTTCGCGGCGGCGGCGGAAGCAATGACGACCCTCGCCTCCAACCCGCGCAGGCTCGGCGCACAGATTGGCGCCGTCGCTGTCCTGCACACATGGGGACAGACGCTGACGCATCATCCGCACGTGCATTGCGTCGTGCCAGGCGGCGGCCTGTCGCGCGAAGGGACGCGCTGGATTGCCGGGCGGCCGGACTTCTTTCTCGCCGTCAAGCCGCTCGCAAAACTCTACCGCCGGCTTTTCCTCGAACGCCTACAAAAGGCATATGATGCCGGCGCCCTGAGATTTCTCGGCGACCTCGCAAACCTCACCGATCCGCAGAACTTTCGCGCCCTTGTCGCCGACATGCGCGGCGCCAACTGGGTCGTCTATGCAAAGAAGCCGTTCGGCGGACCCACCCAGGTTCTCGCCTATCTCGGTCGTTATACGCACCGCGTCGCCATCGCAAATAGCCGCCTCGTCGCCCTCGACAACGATCATGTCGCTTTCACCTGGAAGGATTATCGCCAGAACGGCGCCGCCAAAATCATGAAGCTCGTGCCTGACGAGTTCATCCGTCGCTTTCTGCTGCACGCCTTGCCGGACGGGTTCCACCGCATCCGTCACTTTGGCTTCATGGCCAATGGTCATCGCGCCGCCAAACTCGGTCTCTGTCGTTCGCTTCTCGCGGATCAGCCAGAACGGTCCGAGCCGCCAGTCAACGGGCACGCCGCACCAAAAGCCAAAGTCAGCCCTCGCGCTTGTCCCGAATGTGGCGGCAATATGCGTGTCGTTGTGACGCTCCGTGGCGACTTCGTTCCATCTCGTCCCCACGCGTCGCCACTCCGGTGCGATACATCATGAGACCCGCCAGTGTGCCTATGAACAGCAAAATGCGCATTTATCGCATTCGCGCCGCTCGCCGGATTATCCTCGGCGACCGAACCTCCACGTGGCTGCGGTGCTCTTCCGCGACGCCTCCACCCCCCGAGTCGATCGACGCCGTCGCTCGCAGCGTCCGTCCCGCCTCAGATCATCAGGAATCTATGCGCGCTCCCGCATCTATCTTGCGTCTTCACGCAACGCTTCCGACTATGGCGAAACAAGAAACCCCATAGATCGCCGCACATATCCCACCGCGCCTTCGTTCAATCCGGCTTCAATGAGGTCCGCATAGTCATGCCCGAAAAATTGCGCCGCGGACCTCACAGAAGCCTCCAGATTCCCGCGACGCGCATTGCGTGATTCATAGGAGGTCGGCTTTCGGGAGGGCCGACCATGGACGAGACTTGGAAGTCAGATCTCGAGCGGTGGCTGGCGCCTTTCCTTGGCGCTTTGCGACACAAGGCGCGGGCGCCGATGTGCCCAGTGTATGTTGCAGGCCTGATCGGCGCAGGTGATCGCAAGAGCATGCAGCCCATGGCGGCGCGCGACGGCGACGTTGGATACGATCAGCTTCATCACTTCATCGCCAGCGGCGTGTGGGATGCGGCGCCGATCGAGAAGGCGCTGCTCGTCGAAGCCGACAGGATGGTCGGCGGCGCCGACGCGTGGTTGATCGTCGACGATACGGCCCTGCCGAAAAAGGGCGCGTATTCGGTCGGCGTCGCGCCGCAATATGCATCGTCGCTGGGAAAGACCGCCAATTGTCAGTCGCTGGTCTCGCTCACCCTGGCGTCGCGCGAGGTTCCTGTGATGGTGAGCCTGCGGCTCTTCCTGCCCGAAAGCTGGACAAATGATCCCGAGCGCATGACGCGGGCGCGCGTCCCAGAGGACAGGCGGGGCGCGCTGAGCAAGCCGGAGATCGCGATCGAGGAGATCGACCGCGTCATCGCCTCGGGCGTGCGTTTCGGTTGCGTCCTTGCAGATTCAGGTTACGGCTCCAGCGGGCCCTTCCGTCAGGCTCTGAGCGCGCGTGGTCTACTATGGGCAGTGGGACTGTCGCGACGCCAAAACGTCTACCCGGCAGATGTCGCTCTGGCGTTCCCTGTCGCAAAAGCAGGGAAGCCCCGCAAATACCACATCCCCGATCAACCGCCGGTTTCCGCTGAAGCGGCGTTGGCCGGCGAGAAATGGCAAAAGGTCAGTTGGCGGCGGGGAACCAAAGGCCGGCTGACATGTCTCTTCGCGGCTCGACCTATTCGCGTTGCGGATGACCACAAGCACCGCATGCGCGACAATCGTATGCAGTGCATGCCGGGCGACGAGGTCTGGCTCGTCGGCGAACGCCGGTCGACGGGCGAGCAAAAATACTATGTGTCGAACTTGCCAGCAGATATGAGCCTGAAGAAGCTCGCCGCCTCGATCAAAGCCAGATGGATCTGTGAGCAGGCGCATCAGCAGCTCAAGGAGGAACTCGGCCTCGATCACTTCGAAGGTCGGTCCTGGATCGGTTTGCATCGACACGCATTGATGACGATGATCGCCTACGCCTTCCTCCAATCCCGCCGCCTCAAAGCCGCGGGGCGGAAAAAAAAGAATCGGGGGACCGCCGCCACAACCGAGCATGCCAGCCATCCGGCAGGCCATTCTCGACATCTTCGCGCGGTCTCCCCCAAAACGATGTCCGCATTGTGATCGGCTGCTCGCCAAACCCGTCGAGCCTAAACTGCCAAAGTAGTGCTAGGCGGTGTGGACGAATTTGCGATTGAAGATCGCTTGGGGATTGAACGAAGCCGCTACCGCGGCGCGAGTGGCGAGGTCGTGTGATTGGCTTCCTGTCTGAGAGGATTGGGTGTTGCAGCCCCCTCTCGGACAGGAAGCTATCAGATGACCCAGATGAGCCCTCTTCGTCGCCGCATGATCGAGGACATGACCGTCCGCAATCTTTCGCCAGCGACGCAACGATCCTACATCAGCGCGGTTTCGAAGTTCAGCCGCTATTTTGGGCGGTCTCCCGACAAATTGGAGTTGGAGGATGTTCGCGCCTTCCAGGTGCATCTCGTCTCGACCGGCATTTCATGGCCGGCGCTGAACCAGATCGTCTGCGCGCTGCGTTTCTTTTATGGCGTCACACTCGGCGAGTCGGTCATTCCCGAGCGTATCCCCTATGCGCGGGAGCCACGCAAACTGCCCGTCGTTTTGAGCCCCGACGAAGTCGTGCAATTTCTCGAAGCCGTATCGAGCCTGAAGAGCCGCGTGGCGCTCACTTGCTGCTATGCGGCCGGACTCCGGGCGTCCGAGGTCGCCGGTCTCATGGTCGCCGACGTCGACAGCGCGCGGGGCGTCATCCTGGTCCGGCACGGCAAAGGGGGCAAGGATCGCAACGTGATGCTGTCGCCACAGTTGCTCGGCATTCTGCGCGTTTATTGGCGGCTGGCCCGGCCGCGCCTCTATCTTTTCCCCGGCCGCAACGAAGATCGTCCAATCGATCCGACCGTCTTGCACGCCGCCTGTCGCTCGGCGGCGAAGGCGGCGGGGCTGACCAAGCGCGTGACGCTGCACACGTTGCGCCACAGCTTCGCCACGCATCTCTTGGAGAACGGAACCGATATCAGGATCATCCAGGTTTTGCTCGGCCACAACAATCTGTCTTCGACGGCGCGTTACACGCAGGTCGCGACCCATACGATCCGTGCGACGCAGAGCCCGCTCGATCGCTTGTCGCTGGAAGTGACGCCGTCAGGGTGAGAAGGCGCCGGGACGCGGGATCATGGCCCGCGCCGGCTTTCATCAAAACCAGCCCGGCATCGAGATCGCCGATATTCTGCGCCGCCACGGCCAGGATTACGCGCGCGTCCACGCCGCGCATCTTGGGCGCGTCGAACGGCGCGTGATGAGCGCGATCACAGCGTGCCGGACGGCGGCGCTCGGCGGGCATGTCGAGGCGTGCGACGACTGCGGCGTCACGCGGATCGCCTACAACTCCTGCCGCAATCGTCACTGTCCGAAGTGTCAGGGACAGGCGCGGGCGAAGTGGCTGGCGGATCGCCAAGCCGAACTCTTGCCGGTTCCTTATTTCCACCTGGTCTTCACCTTGCCCGCGCCGATCGCCGAGATCGCCTTTCAGAATAAGGCCATCGTCTATGCGATCCTGTTCAAGGCCGCCGCCGACGCGATGACGACGCTCGCCGCCAATCCGCGCAGGCTTGGCGCCAGGATCGGCGGCCTCGCGGTTCTTCATACTTGGGGGCAGGCCTTGACCCATCACCCGCACGTCCATTGCGTTGTGCCGGGCGGCGGGCTCTCATCCGACGGAGCGCGATGGGTCGCGGCGCGGCCAAACTTCTTTCTCGCCATCAAGCCGCTCTCCCGGTTGTTCCGCCGCCTGTTTCTCGAACGCCTGCAAGCGGCGTTCGAGGCCGGAACGCTGGGTTTCTTCAACAAGCTGACCCATCTCGCCGATCGCAACGCCTTCATCGCCCTTGTCCAGGCCATGCGCCGCGTCGACTGGGTCGTCTACGCCAAGAAGCCGTTCGGCGGACCCGCCCAGGTTCTCGCCTATCTCGGCCGCTACACCCATCGCGTCGCCATCGCCAACAGCCGCCTCGTCGCCCTCGATGACGATCACGTCGCCTTCACTTGGAAGGATTATCGCCAGAGCGGCGCCGAGAAGATCATGCGGCTCGAGCCAAACGAGTTCATCCGCCGCTTTCTGCTTCATACCTTGCCCGACGGCTTTCATCGTATCCGCTACTTCGGATTCATGGCCAATGGCGGCCGCGCCGAAAAGATCGCATCGTGCCACGCTGTGCTCGTCGATGAAGGATCGAAGCCGCAAAATGCCGCCTCGTCGCCGGACGCCGCAGGCAAAGGCCCTGTCGACGCAGGACCCGTCTGTCCCGATTGCGGCGGAGCCATGCGGATCATCGAGCGCATGTTTCCCGCATCATCCCGACGCCACGCTCCCACGTCTCCATTTCGATGCGACACATCATGAGATCGCCGTCGATGATTTGCGCAAGGATCACGCTTCACCCGAAACTTCTCGCCGGGATCGTCTTCGCCGGCGACGACGCCATTCGTCCGCAGATCATCGTAGATCGCCCAGATCAGCGCCGCAGCTTGCCTCGCACGCCGTCGGGTCGCCTCCTGTCGCCATCGAAAACTCGCGGGCAGCCGCTCGTTGCGCCACATCGACCCGTCGCCGCGCGTCAAACGATCCGATCCGGCGCCGAGCAAAAAATACAATCCCCATAACCCAACCGCGCAAAACTCGCCGCGCCTTCGTTCAATCCGGCTTCAATGAGGTTCGCATCCCTGCGCCCCAAAAATCCCGCCGCAAACCTCACAGAAGCCTCCAGATTCCCAGGCGGAATCAGGCATGATTCATAGGACTCCGACTGAGTCGGAGACCAGAAGCCATGTCGACATGGATGGACGAGGAAGACTGGGCGCATACGCTCACGGTGTTTCGGGCCTGCCTTCCGCATCGCGGACGCAAAGGCGAAGACGATCGCCGCTTCCTCGAAGCACTTCATTTCTTCACGCTCGAAAACGTAAGGTGGCGCGCGCTGCCGGAGCGGTTCGGACGCTGGAACAGCGTCTGGAAACGCTTCGACCGCTTGAACAAGGCCGGCGTATTCGAGGCCTTCTTCGACACGCTCGCCTCCATGAGTTCGTCGGCGCATCTGATCCAGATGTTCGATTCAACGATCGTGCGCGCGCACGTATCGGCCGCAGGAGCCAAAGGGGGCAAGACGCGCAGGCGCTCGGACGGTCGCGCGGCGGCTTCACCACGAAAATCCACGCCAAGTCGGACGCGTCGGGCGACATCATCGCTTTCGATCTGACCGGCGGCGAGGCTGCCGACGCGCCGCATTTCGAAACGCTCCTCGATATCGGGCCGGACATTCAGCCCCGCGTCGTCATCTGCGACAAGGGCTACGCCAGCAAGGACAATCGCGCAGCGGCGAGATCGCGCGGCGTTGCGCCCGTGATCCCGTACAAGGCCAATGAGAAGAACAAGCCCGCCTTCTTCGCGCGCACGCTCTACAAGGCGCGTTCGCGGATCGAGCAGGGCTTCGGCCGGCTCAGACGCGGTCGATGATGGCGGAGGGCGTCGCGTTCATCGCGAACCTCCCTGCATCGCCAGCCGGCACCCCACAGCGTCGTAGAAGGCCAGCGGACGCCTTGCAGCCTGATCGCCGGCGCGCAGCACAAGGGGCGGCGACGTGTCTGCTGGTCGACGGCGCGGCGTCGCCGACGGGGCTTTACGATGCGCCGGATCGAGGCGTTTCTCGCCGCGGCCCTCGAGCGGCGCGTGGACGGCAATCAACACCCTGTCTTCGAAAATGCGGATGGCGTCGGCGAAGACATGGACGTCGAGGACGCGCCGGCGGGTGGTGTCCGGCACGCTGTAGAGATTACCGCCGACGCTGACCATGCCCTCGTGGGACGCGCGCCGTTCGAGCCTCAGTACGGCCTGATAGGGCGTGAGCGGCAGCGGCTTGAGCGACGCCTTCTCTTCGGCGAAAACCTCATTGACGACGCGCCTGGTCGTGGCGTGGACCCTAGGATTGGCGACCATGTCGAGCCAGGTCCGGAGCTGGGTGTTCAGATCGTCGAGATTGCGGAAGGCGCCGCCGAGGAAAAAATCTTCCCGGACATATCGGAACGGCCGCTCGACTTTCCCTTTCGTTTTGGCGCGGTAAGGCTTGCAGGCGCGTGGCTGAAAGCCGTAATGGCGCGCCAGATCGAGCAGCACGCGATTGTAAACAACGAGGCCATCCGGGTCTTCGCCGATCACGGCGGTCTTCATGCGATCGTAGAGGATCTCGCACGGGACGCCGCCGAGCGCCTCGAAGGCCGCCATGTGGCAGCGCAGGACGCTTTGCATGTCCTGGTGCAGGACAAAGCGCGCCCAGATGAAGCGCGAATGGCCCAGCACGATGGAAAAGAGCCAGACGATCCGTTTGACGCCGGGCTCATCGAAGAACTCGACGTCGAAGCGGGCGAAGTCGACCTGCGCCTGTTCGCCGGGCGGCGTCTCGAAGCGGACCTCGAAGCCTTTCGCGCGCGGCGGCCGAAGTTCGCGCAGAAGGTCGGTGACCGCAGTGTAGCCGCCGGAATATCCGTGTTCCTTGATCTCCCGCCAGAGACGGCGTCCGGTCAGCGCCAGATAAGCCGCAAGCCGCTCCCGCAGGTAGGCCTCGAAAGATACGATCAGGCGTTCGCGCGGCGGCCGGGCCTTGTAGCTAGGCGCCGCCAGCCCCGCCGCGATGTGCTTGCGCACGGTTTTCCGATCGATTCCGAGCTGGCGCGCTATCGCGGACACGGAGATCCCCTGACGATGTAGTTCCAGGATCATGACGAGTTCCCCAAGTGTGATCACCGCG
>NZ_JAMRYX010000093.1 GCF_024448135.1 Methylocystis suflitae | reverse complement strand
AGAATCTGCCGAAGGGCGCCTTCCTTCACGGCGGAGTCGGTCGCGGCGATGGCCACCTGCGCCTGTGTCTTCAAGCCGGCGAGTGGGGTACGAAGCTCATGAGCCGCGAAGGCTGTGATTTCTCGCTCATGCCGGCGCGCGGTTTCGACATTGGCGAACAGATTATTCAGCGCATCGGCTAACGGTTTTATCTCTAATGGCGCGTCGCTCGCATCGACCGGTCTCATGTCGTCCGCCCGGCGGCTCTGGAGCTCGTTCGCCATATTCGAGAGAGGGCGCAATCCGCGCCCGA
This sequence comes from Methylocystis suflitae, assembly GCF_024448135.1. Classification (GTDB taxonomy): domain Bacteria; phylum Pseudomonadota; class Alphaproteobacteria; order Rhizobiales; family Beijerinckiaceae; genus Methylocystis; species Methylocystis suflitae. The sequence continues at coordinate 2,478 of NZ_JAMRYX010000093.1, read as the reverse complement.
TGCTGACCCAGATGAGGAGACCGAGCAGGGGCGTGATGAGCAGGGCAGGCGCCATTAGTCCCTTGATGAGGTCGGCAATAAGTCGTTCCCGCATTCCAAGTCGATCCCCCACCAGAACGCGCAAGCCTTTGTCGGTATCCTCGATGGCGTAGACGCGCCAGGTTTCGCCCTCAACGATTCGCTCCGAAAAGCCGGAGGCGTGATCGGTTAAATTAGCGCCGGGCGCTTCGCTCGAATGCGCGATGAGACGTCCGTCGAGCGACCATATCTGACACGCAAGCTGGCGTTGATAGTTCATAAGCTCCGGGTGACCGACGGGAACAGGAATCGCGCCTTTCAATTGCGCGACGTCGCTGCTCGCGACGAGCGAATTGACCATACGGGCGGCTTCCTGCAGACGCGCGTCGAGGACATGCTCAATGTCGGCCTTCGTGCGAACGTAAATCCATCCTGTCGCTCCGAGCCAAATTGCCCCGGTTGCGGATACCAGGATGAAAAACAGGCGCCAGCGCAACGAGGTCATGCGCCGAGTTTCATTCGGTAACCGAGCCCACGCACCGTCTCGATCGCTTCGCGTCCCATCTTCGCCCGCAGATTGTGGATATGAACTTCGATCGCGTTGCTCTCAACCTCTTCCTGCCATCCATAGAGGCGGTCTTCGATCTCGGTCTTCGATCTGATCGCGCCCGGTCGCTCCATCAACGCCGAGAGCACGGCGAATTCCCGACGTGACAGAGCGACCGGCTCGCCATCTACCGCCACGGTAAAATGCGCGAGATCGAGAACGATCCCGCCGGAGTTCAGGCAAGGCGTTGGCGCGGCCTTCTCCGCGCCGCGCCACTCGGTGCCGCGCGACAAACAAGATGAGAGTCCCTCACTCAGATTGATGGTGTGGAACGGCCCCGCTACCGACAGCATCCGAGTGCTAAAACGTGGTCGTTGCGAGCAACGCCACAAGGTAGGGAGCCGTTCCATGAAGCAGATTAGCACCATCGGCCTGGATTTGGCCAAGAACGTTTTTCAAATTCATGGAGCCGACGCCGAGGGCGCGCCGATCTTTAATCGGAAACTGCGGCGAGCCGAGGTGCTGCGTTTTTTCGAAAGGCTTCCGCCGTGTCTGGTCGGTTTGGAGGCGTGCGGCGGTTCGCATTATTGGGCGCGCGAGATCGTGGCGCTCGGCCACGACGTGCGCTTGATCCCGCCGATTTATGTGAAGCCGTTTGTAAAGCGGGGCAAGACGGACGCCGCTGACGCCGAGGCTATCAGCGAAGCCGTAACCCGCAAGACCATGCGTTTCGTTCCGATCAAATCGGCTGATCAGCAAGCGGCGGCCATGGTGCTGAAGACGCGCGCTCTTTTGGTCCGCCAGCAAACCCAGGCGATCAACGCGCTTCGCGGGCATTTGTCGGAATTGGGCGTTATAGCTGCCATCGGGACGGCGAAAGTCGCGGCGTTGATCGAGATCGTGCGGGACGAGGAAGACGGTTGCCTGCCAGTAGCTGCCCGTTTGGCCTTGGCTGAAATCGCCGATCAGATCGAGGCGTTGGCACGGCAGATCGACAAGCTCGAGCGAGGGATCGTTGCCGAGGCGCGGCTGACCACAATTCCGGGAGTCGGAGCGATCACGGCCGCTTCCGTCAAAGCGCTGGTTCCGGATCCCGACGGGTTCAAATCCGGCCGTCACTTCGCCGCCTGGCTGGGACTGACGCCAAAGCCCCATTCGAGCGGCGGAAAGGAACGACTCGGCGGCTTATCGAAAATGGGCAATCCCACGATCCGCTCGCTGCTCGTTTGTGGCGCGACGTCGGTCTTGCGACGCGTGAAGGGCAACGAGAAAGCGCCGCGATGGCTAATCGCGCTTTTTGCGCGACGGCCTTTCAAGGTTGTCGCGATCGCGCTCGCCAACAAGATGGCGAGAATCATCTGGGCGCTGCTCACCAAAGGCGAGACATATCGAAATACTGGCGCGGCGGGCGACGCAGCACGCGCCTGAGCCGAACGACGACCAGAACAGACTGGCCGGCGCGAAGCCGGACAGAGGCGAGGTGCATAATTAGACGATGACCCCACGGGACGAAATCCCGAGGCGAGAGAGGCCGGCGCGACAATGCGCTTACAGCGCGTCAGATTGATCAGCCCCTCGCGTCGCGAATTTCATCGAGGCCAGCGGTCCACGACCGCGCCGAAAGGCCGGACATATGACCGCACCGATCCCGCTGGATGAAATGTCTGAAAAAAGCGCTTGCCCGCGGGGCCGTTCCACATATGTCGCGCCATAACTCGGCGATGTATTCGTCCCACAGGATCGTCAGGGTTGACGTGCTTGCGCTTCAGCTCGCGATGCACGTTTGCCCAGTCCGGCTCTTCGACGCGCCGGTGACCGCGCTTGCTGCGCCGGTTGGCGTAAAGCGCCGCCTCCAGCGCGTCGTCGTTCATTCCCTCCGGCAGCGGCCAGGAGAGCCCGGCGCCCTCCGCGCG
>NZ_JAMRYX010000092.1 GCF_024448135.1 Methylocystis suflitae | reverse complement strand
CGGCTGTCGTCGCGGGCGCTTCGCCCGGCGCGGCTTCTTCCGCTGGGGGCGCAGGCTTGAACCGGCCCTCGATCGCGGCTTTCAGATTGGCGACGCCTTCGGTCGGCGCAGCGTAGATGCCGAGGCCAAAACCGATCGCCCCGAAGATAACCGCCGTCAGAATTGTTGAAATGCCACGCGCCATTCCATGAGTTCCTCTGTAAGAAAAGAGCCGTCCGAGATACGCCGCAACGGGCGGATGTTGTTGCGCGAACGCTCGATCGAGCGGCGCGAGTTCCTTTACTAAGGAGCCCGGACGTTCATACTTGCACGCCCGCACTTTGGCCGACAAGCCGCAAAGACGACGGTCACTTGCTCGCCGCCGCCATTTGAAACGGCTGATTGTGGTCAGCGCATGGCGACCACAAGCGGCGGCCCGCGTCAAGGCCGACCCGTCGACGCCTGCGCTCGGCTCCCGGGGCCCGCTGGAGCGGGACTAACGCGCCTCCTCCTCCAGAAACCTCGGAAACACCGGCGTCGGCGGCGGCAGCGGCGCGCCCTCCTGCAGGGCGTTCGCCTCGTCGGCGTGCGCCAAGTCCCGCTCGTCCGGACCGACGTCCAGGAGATCGAGAAGCTTGCCAGCGGACTCGGGCATAAACGGCTGCAGGGGAATCGCCAACCGGCGCAGCGTTTCGGCGGTGACGTAGAGAATCGTCTCCATCCGCGCAGGGTCGCTCTTCTTCTTCGCCCAGGGCTCTTCACCGGCGAAATAGCGATTGGCCTCGGCGACGATGCGGAAAATTTCCGCCAGCGCGTGGTGCGGCGCGTAATCCTCCATGGCGGCGCGGGCTTTCGCCAGGACGTCTGCCGCTTGCGCGAGAATGTCTTTGTCGGCATCCGTAAGGGCATGTTTACGCGGTACGGCGCCCATACAATTCTTGGCGATCATCGACAGCGAGCGCTGCGCGAGATTGCCGAGGTCATTGGCAAGATCGGCGTTGATGCGGTTGACGATCGCCTCGTGCGAATAGTTGCCGTCCTGGCCGAAGGGAATCTCGCGCAGAAAGAAATAACGCAGCTGGTCGACGCCGTAACGCTCGGCCAAGTCGATCGGATCGACGACATTGCCGACCGACTTCGACATCTTCTCGCCTTTGGAGAACAGGAAGCCGTGCACGACGACCTGCTTGGGCAGAGGCGCGCCCGCGGACATCAGGAACGCCGGCCAGTAGATGGCGTGAAAGCGGGTGATGTCCTTGCCGATCACATGGGCGTCGGCGGGCCAGAAGCGCGCTCTGTTTCCGCCTTCCGTAAGATATCCTGTAGCTGTTACGTAATTCGTAAGCGCATCGACCCAGACATACATCACATGCTTGGCGCTGGTGTGCGCGCTCGGCGGAATTTCAATGCCCCAGTCGAAGGTCGTGCGCGACACCGAGAGGTCCGTGAGCCCGCGCTTCACGAAGGCGACGATCTCGTTTCTGTAGTGTTCGGGCGTAATGAATTCCGAATGCGCCGCATAATGCGCGAGCAGTTTCTCGGCATAGGCCGACAATTTGAAGAACCAGCTCTCCTCCTCCACCCACTCGACCGGCGTGCCCGTCGGCGCGAATTTCTTGCCATCGCGCTCGGTGAGTTCGTCCGCGTCGTAATAGGCCTCGTCGCGCACCGAATACCAGCCGGCGTATTTGGAGAGATAGAGGTCGCCGTTCGCCTCCATGCGCCGCCACATTTCGAGCACGGTCTGCTTGTGGCGCGCCTGCGTCGTGCGGACGATGTCGTCGGCGCGGGCGTTCAGCGCCTCGCCCATCCTGGCGAATTGCGCGGCTGTGCGGTCGGCGAGCGCCAGGGGCGTCAGCCCTTCCTTCTCGGCCGTGCGCTGCATCTTCTGCCCGTGCTCGTCCATGCCGGTGACAAACAGCACGTCATAGCCGTCAAGCCTCTTCCATCGCGCGAAAGCGTCGGTGGCGATGCGCTCATAGGCGTGGCCGATATGCGGCGCGCCATTCGCGTAAGGAATGGCCGTCGTGATCATGTAAGGGGGACGTTCAGGCATGGTTTGGGTCTAGCGCGGTTTTTGGGCGCGGGGAAGCGCCCCAAAGCTATTCGAGAAAAGGGGCGAGTGCGGATCGCCATTTTTCCTGTTTTTGGGCGAATGTCAGCGTTGCGTGCGCCGGACTCGTCGAGGGCAGTCGCCGTGAAGCAATCGCCGCCGCGCGAACTGACAGCCCGGGCAGAACCAGCCGTTGATACAGGCTGTCCGCTTTAGCGCCATTGAAGCAAATCAACGTGATGTCTGGATGCGTTTCGAAAAAGCGCTCAAAATCATTGGTTCGCACAGTCGAGAGTTCGATCCGCAGGTCGAGGCTGCCCGGCCGATGAGCGCTTGCGCAGACGTCCCAGAGGGCGACGCCGTAAGCATTGAGGCTCTGGAGACGATCAGCGTAACAAGCGCCCGCATCGAAGCCAAACAGGCTGCCCATCAGCGTCCAAAACACATTGCGCGGCTGCGCGTAATACTGCTGGAGCTCGAGGGAACGCTGGCCGGGAAGCGACCCGAGAATCAAGAGCTTTGCGTCGCGTGTCGCCGCGGGAGGGAAGCCGACGGAATAGGTCATGACCGATCTGCGACTCCCCTTCCCGCCTCCGATGCGCTAAATTGATCGCTCGGAGCATGAGTATGAGCGTAACCAAAATCGCGCCGAGGGATCTTGCGAGGCGCTTCGCCGAGAAGCGGAGCGGTCACACAAACGGCTGGCGGCGCGAGACCTTCTCGCTGGAGCGCCTCGAGGCGCGCGCGAAGGCGCGCGAGTGGTTCGAGCGCTTCCCCAAGGCCGCCTATATGACCGAGATCGAGTTCTGGCGCGAGCTGGAGGATGGGCGGATCGAGTTCACGATGCGCCGCCTTCCAAGCGCCGACTAGCGCCACAACCCTGGCCTATTCGGGACCGACGTCCGGCGTGCGCCAGCCCAGATGCTGGCCGCTGTCGACGGCGATCATCTGCCCCGTCACGCTTTTCGCCCGGCTGAGGTAAACGACGGCGTCGACGACGCCGGAGACGTCGGCGGCCCGCTGCAACGGCACGCCGCGGGCTTCCATCTCGAACTCCCGTTCTCCAAGCGCGGCATTTGCAAAGACCGGCCCCGGCCCGACGGCATTGACGCGAATGCGCGGCGCGTAGGCCTGCGCCATGGTGCGCGTCGCCGCCCACAGCGCCGATTTCGACAGCGTATAGGAGAAGTAGCGTGGCGTGAGACGCCAAACGCGCTGATCGAGGATATTGATAATCGCGCCATCGTCGCTTGCCGGCAGCGCCGCCGCAAAGTCCCGCGACAGCAGCAGCGGCGCGCGCAGATTGACCTGCATCTGCCGCTCGTAAAGTTCGAGCGAAAAGTCCTGCGCCGCGTCGATTTCAAAAATCGAGGCGTTGTTGACGAGGACCCGCAGCGGTCCGAAGGCCTCGCTGGCCTGCTCAATGAGGCGCTGCGTCGACTCCGCGTCGGCAAGATCGGCGATCGCCGTCGCCGCGCGCCCGCCGCGTAGCCTGATCGCGTGCGCGGCAAGCTCGGCCTCTTCGGCCGAACGTGGAGAGGCGTGCAGCACGAGGGGGCGCCCCCCGCGCGCGAAGCGCTCGGCGATGGCGAGGCCGATGCGACGCGGCGCGCCGGTGACCAGCACGGGGCCATCTGCGTCGTCGCCGCGCTCGCTCATGCGTCTACCCTATGTTGAGCGTCCAGATTAGGCTTCGGCGTCCTCGCCTTCGCCGACGTCGCCGATATGTTCGACGGAAACGACGCGCTCGTCTTCAGCCGTATCGAAGACAATGACGCCCTGAGCGCCGCGCCCGGCGATGCGGATGCCGTCGACGGAGCAGCGGATCAGCTGGCCGCCGTCCGTCACAAGCATGATTTCGTCGCCATGGCCGACGGGGAAGGAGGCGACGAGCTTGCCGTTTCTGGCGTTCACCGCCATCGCGACGATGCCTTTGCCGCCGCGACCTGTCGTACGATATTCGTAAGAGCTCGTACGCTTTCCGTAACCGTTCTCGGACACGGTCAGAATGATCTGCTCGGCCGCCTGCATCTCGTAAAAGCGCGTATCCGACAGCTCCACGGCGATCGCCGCCTCCTCAGCTTCGTTCCCCGCCTCGGGCGAAACATCTTCGCCCATGCGCCGGCGCAGCGCGTTGGCGCGTTTCAGATAGGCGGCTCGTTCCTCGCCGGCGGCGTCGAAATGATTGAGGATGGACAGCGAGATCACCCGATCGTCGCGCCCCAGCGCCACGCCGCGCACGCCCATCGAGGTGCGGCCCTGGAAGACGCGGACCTCCGGCACGGCGAAGCGGATGCATTGACCGTCGCGTGTGGTCAGCAGCACGTCGTCGCGCTCGGTCGCGGTCGCGACGTCGACAATGGCCTCGCCGTCGTCGAGCTTCATGGCGATGAGGCCGTTGCGGCGCACGTCGACGAAATCTGAGAGTTTATTGCGCCTCACCGTGCCGCGCGTCGTCGCGAAAATGACGTCGAGCGTCGCCCAGCTCCCCTCATCTTCAGGTAGCGGCATGATCGAGGTGATGCGCTCGTTTTGTTCGAGCGGCAGCAGATTGACGAGCGCCTTGCCGCGCGCCTGCGGCGCCGAGAGCGGCAATCTCCAGACTTTTTCCTTATAGGCCTTGCCGAGCGAGGAAAAGAACAGCACCGGCGTATGCGTATTGGCGACGAACAGACGATGGACGAAATCCTCCTCCTTCGTCTGCATGCCGGAACGGCCTTTGCCGCCGCGCCTTTGCGCGCGATAGGTCGAGAGCGGCACGCGCTTGATATAGCCGGCGTGTGAGACGGTGACGACCATGTCTTCGCGGGCGATCAGGTCCTCGTCCTCGACCTCGCCGTCGGACTCAAGGATTTGCGTGCGGCGCGGCGTGGCGTGGGCGTCCTTCACCGCCAGGAGTTCATCCTTGACGATGCCGAACAGGCGTTCGCGCGAGCGCAGAATGTCGAGGTAATCGGCGATCTCGGCGGCGAGCTTGTTCAAAGCTTCGGAGATTTCCTCACGTCCGAGCGCCGTGAGCCGTTGCAGACGCAAATCCAGGATGGCGCGGGCCTGCGCCTCCGAAAGCCGGATGGCGCCATCATCGCTGAGTCTGTGACGCGGGTCGGCGATCAGCTCGACGAGCGGCGCCATGTCCTTGGCCGGCCAGTCTCGCGCCATGAGCGCTTCGCGCGCCGCGGTGGCGTCGGGCGACGTGCGGATGAGACGAATGACCTCGTCGATATTCGCCACCGCGATGGCGAGGCCGACCTGAAGATGGGCGCTGTCGCGCGCCTTGTTGAGTCGGAATTTGGTGCGGCGGGTGACGACCGTCTCGCGGAAATCGACGAAAGCGCGCAGCACGTCATGGAGCGTCATCAGCTCCGGGCGGCCGCCGTTCAACGCGATCATATTGACGGGAAAGCTTGTCTGCAGCGTCGTATGACGCCAAAGCTGGTTGAGCACGACGTCGGCGACAGCGTCGCGCTTCAGTTCGACGACGATGCGCATGCCGTCTCGATCGGACTCGTCGCGCAGATCGGCGACGCCCTCGATCTTCTTCTCCCGCACCAGATCGGCGATGCGCTCGATCAGCGTCGCCTTGTTCACCTGATAGGGAATTTCGGTGAAGATGATCGCCTCGCGATCCTTGCGCAGAGTCTCGATCACTGACTTGGCGCGCATGATGATCGAACCGCGGCCGGTCGCGAAGGCGTTGCGAATGCCGCCACGCCCGAGAATGCTCGCCGCGGTCGGAAAGTCCGGTCCCGGCACGATGTCCATCAGTTCGGCGATGGTGATGTCGGGCCGATCGATCATGGCGATACAGGCGTCGATGACCTCGCCGAGATTATGCGGCGGAATGTTCGTCGCCATGCCGACGGCGATGCCGCCAGCGCCGTTGACCAGAAGATTGGGGAAACGCGCCGGCAGAACCGTCGGCTCGTGCTCCTTGCCGTCGTAATTGGCCTGGAAGTCGACGGTGCCTTCGTCAAGATCTTCGAGCAGCGCGAGCGCTGGCTTTGCGAGTCGGGACTCGGTGTAGCGCATCGCCGCCGGCGGATCGTTGTCGACCGATCCGAAATTGCCCTGCCCGTCGATGAGCGGCAGTCGCATCGAAAAGGGCTGCGCCATGCGCACAAGCGCGTCGTAGATCGCGGCGTCGCCGTGGGGATGATATTTACCCATCACGTCGCCGACGATGCGCGCCGACTTCACATATGATTTATCGGGCGTGTGGCCGTTCTCGTGCATTGAGAACAGAATGCGCCGATGCACTGGCTTCAGGCCGTCGCGCACGTCTGGCAGCGCGCGCGATACGATCACGCTCATCGCGTAATCGAGATAGCTGCGCTTCATCTCGTCGGCGATCGAAACCGGCCTTATGTCGGAGCCGGGCTTGTCGGAATCGTTTTTCTTGGAGTCGTCGTCGGCCAAGTGAGCGCCAGTTCAAGGATAGCGTCGGGTTCACATGTCTATAGGCGATTCGAGCGGGCGACGCCAGCACGAGCGCCTTATGAAGATCAATCAATTTCAAATGCTTATTGGCTTGCTAGCAGTCTTTTTCAGTGGAATTTGCCGCCTTGCGCCTCCCCCTGGCCGGAATCTCATTTTTTGGGCCTGCCCGGAGCGCGGCTTCAACCGCAAACTTCGCCCACCGAACCAGTTCGTCGGCGTCTTCGAACGCCTGGTCAGGGAGGCTCCAATAGGAGATCGTGATCGGTCGGTTCTTGCCTTGGTAGACGAAAGGCCGGGAGCCCGCCTCTTGAAATCGTGCGGCGCTGTGCTGATCGGCCTTCAGGTAGATTTCGCCGCCGGCTTCGATGGCGAAGAAGAGGCCGTCGACGTAAACGCCGTGGCCGCCGAACATGCGCTTGACGGACACAGCGGCAAAGGGCGCGAAAAGCTCCTCGATACGCGCGCGGTTCATGGCCGACTCGACGAGATCAGGAACGCCCACTCTGCGACGCCCCGCCGACCTTTTCCGGGTCGGCCGGCGTCAGCTCGACGCTCTCGCCACAGCCGCAGGCCGACGTCTGATTGGGGTTTTCAAACACGAAGGTCGAGGCGAACTGCGTCGTTTTCACGTCCATCGTCGTGCCGAGCAGATAGAGCACCGCCGCGGCGTCGACGATCACGCGACCGCCATCAATGTCGATGACCTCGTCGCCCCGCTTCGGTTCGGCGATCTCCATCTTGTAGGACATGCCGGCGCAGCCGCCCTTCTCCACCGAGACGCGCAGCCCCTTGCCTTCCGCGACGGTCGCAAGTAGGCCACGGACCCGCTCCGCTGCGGCGGGGCTGACGTTCATCACGCTCATCTTCTGCATGGAAGTCATCGCAAAGCCATTCCTCTCGAGCGTGTCCGCTCACCACATGTCGAGCGCCACGCGCGCTTCGTCCGACATGCGGCTTCGATCCCAAGGCGGATCGAACACCATGTTCACTTTCACGTCGCTGACGCCAGGCACAGCGCTCACCGCATTTTTGACCCACACCGGCATTTCACCGGCGACAGGGCAGCCCGGCGCTGTCAGCGTCATGTCGATTTCTACGAAGCCTTCCTCCGCGATGTCGACCCGGTAAATGAGGCCAAGCTCATAAATGTCAGCGGGAATTTCCGGATCGTAGACAGTTTTGAGCGCCTTAACGATGTCGTTCGTCAGCCGCTCATTTTCAATGGCCTGAGACGTCCGGTCTGGCGTCGCGGCGCGTTGGGTTTCGCTTGTATTGGGAGCATCGCTCATGAACACGAATTTCTCCTCAGGCGAAAAGAGAGCGGGCCTTTTCGAGCGCTTCCGCCAGCCGGTCAATCTCCTCGCGCGTGTTGTAGAGCGCGAAAGATGCGCGACAGGTGGAGGTGACGCCCAAACGCGAAAGCAGCGGCATGGCGCAATGCGTCCCGGCGCGCACGGCTATGCCGGAACGATCGATCACCGTGGCGATGTCGTGCGCATGCGCCGCCGCCATGTCGAAGGAAAGGATCGGCCCCTTATCCGGCGCCCGCCCATAGATTTTCAAGCCCTCGATCTGCGACAGTCTTTGGTGCGCATAAGCGGTCAGCCCTGCTTCATACTCGCGGATCGCGTCCCGACCGATGCGCTCCATATAGTCGAGCGCCGCGCCGAGCCCCACCGCCTGAGCGATGGGCGGCGTGCCCGCTTCGAAACGGTGCGGCGGGGCGTTATAGGTGACGCCATCGAGCGTCACCGTTTCGATCATCTCGCCGCCGCCACAGAAAGGCGGCAACGCCTCCAGCCATTTACGCTTGCCGTAAAGGGCGCCGATGCCGGTCGGGGCATAAAGTTTGTGGCCGGTCACCACATAAAAATCGACGTCGAGCGCACGCACATCGACATCGAGATGCACAGCGCCCTGCGAGCCGTCGACAACCAGCGGCACGCCATGCGCGTGAGCAATGCGCGCGACCTCGGCGATCGGGGTCGGCGCGCCAAGAACATTCGACATATGCGTGAGCGCCACGATCTTCGTGCGCTTGGTGAACAGCTTCTCGAAAGTTTCGAGGTCGAAGCGGCCGTCGTCGTCAACCTCGAGCCATTTCAGCACAGCGCCTTTGCGCTCGCGCAGAAAATGCCAGGGAACGATGTTGGAGTGGTGCTCCATCATCGATAGAATAATCTCGTCGCCCTCAACGATATGCGCTTGGCCGAAGGAAGCCGCGACCAGATTCAAGGCCTCGGTCGCGCCGCGGGTGAAAATGATCTCGTCCGTCGATTCCGCGTTAAGGAAGCGACGCAGCGTCTCGCGCGCGCCCTCATAGCCTTCGGTTGCGGCATTGGCGAGATAATGCAGTCCGCGATGCACATTGGCGTATTCATGCTCGTAGAACCGCGTCAGCCGATCGATCACGGCGCGCGGCTTTTGCGCCGAGGCGGCGTTGTCGAGATAGGCAAGCGGCTTCCCATAGGGACGCTCGGAAAGAATCGGGAAATCCGCTCGAACCGCTTCGATGTCATAAGCCGTCTGAATGCGCGTAATCTCGTTCATCGGCTGATCCTTCTAGAAAGCCACGCGCTGACGCGATCGCTAAGAAACGCCTGCAACTGCTCATCCTCGATTGCGTTCATCGCCTCATTGGCGAAGCCCTCGATGAGCAAGGCTTCGGCCTCGCGGCGCGGCAGTCCGCGCGCGGTGAGATAGAACAACTGATCCTTGTCGAGCCTGCCGCACGTCGCGCCATGGCCGCATTGCACGTCGTCGGCGAAGATTTCGAGCTCCGGCTTGTTGTTCATCGCCGCCTGCTCGGAGAGCAGAAGCGCCTTCGACTGCATGACGCCGTCTGTCTTCTGCGCGCCAGGGCGGACGATGACCTTGCCCTGAAACACGCCGACGCTCTGGTCATCGAGGATATTGCGAAAAACTTCCCGGCTTTCGCCGCATGGCTTAGCATGATCGACGATGAGGGTCGTATCGGCGTGCAAGCGCCCGCGTCCCAATGTCGCGCCGTTAAAGACCGCTCTCGCTTTCTCGCCGTCCAGGCGCGCGAAGATCTGCCTTCGATTCAACCCTTCGCCCTCGATCAGCGCGAAGGAATTGATCATGGCGCCCACGTCGAGATGCGCGAGCAGCGACGCGACGCGGATCGCCTGATCGACCCCGCCCGAGAAATGGGTGACGAGGTCGAGGCGTGCGCCCGGCGCCAAACGAAGCACGAGGGCGCTATTGTCCTGCGCCGGCGCCGACGAAAGCGCCCCAAGCGTTTCGATCACTGTCGCTCGAGCGCCCGCGCCGAGCATGACGAGCGCCCGCGTATAGGTAGACTGCGCGGCTTCCGCGGACGCCAATGTCGCGAGTTCGATCGCGCGGTCGATCGCAGCGCCCGGCGCAATCTGAATGACGACGCCGTCCTGCATCAGCGCCGCATTGAGCGCGAGGATCGGGTCCTGCGCGCCAATATCGGCGCTGGCGAGCGCCGACATGACATGCAGCTCTCCTTGCCCCAGCGCGTCGCGCAGCGATAGAACGACGACGCCATCAGGAAGCCGCGCGATATCCGAGAGATCGGGCCGGAAAGCGCCATCGAGCATGACGAGCCGCAGAGAATCATGCGCGCGCGGCAGCGACAATGCGGCGCGAGACGCGGTGGCGAGCGGCGCCGGCCGGCCCATCGCCGTTTTCAGGTCCGTGTAATGCCATGACTCCACGCGCCGGTTCGGCACGCCAGACTCAGAGAACGCCGCCCAGCCGGCCGCGCGCAGGCGCGGCGCGCCCTTGTCGCGCATCTCTTCGTAAAAGGAGGAAAGCGTCGCTTCCGCTTCGCTCGCCAGCTTGATCATCGCTTACGCCGCCTCTTGCGCGATGTAATCCTGATAGCCGCGCTCTTCGAGTTCCAGAGCAAGTTCCGGACCGCCCGACCGCATGATGCGTCCCTGCGCCATCACATGCACCGAATCTGGCCTGATATATTCAAGCAGGCGCTGATAATGGGTAATCACGACGAAGGCGCGCTCGGGCGAGCGCAGCGCGTTGACGCCGTCCGCCACGACGCGCAGCGCGTCGATGTCGAGCCCCGAATCTGTCTCATCAAGGATCGCAAGACGCGGCTGCAGGAGCGCCATCTGTAGGATTTCCATCCGTTTCTTTTCGCCGCCGGAGAATCCGGCGTTGAGCGGCCGGCGCAGCATGTCCGGCGCGATGCCGAGCGACGCCGCAGCCTCCTTGACGCGCTTCATGAACTCCGGGGTTTGCAATTCCGGCTCGCCGCGGGCGCGGCGCTGCGCATTGAGCGCCGCCTTCAAAAAGGTCATCGTCGCGACGCCGGGAATTTCGACGGGATACTGAAAGGCGAGAAAGACGCCCTTGGCGGCGCGTTCCGCCGGGTCGAGGTCGAGAATATTCTCTCCGTTGAGCCGCACGTCGCCGCTCGTCGCCTCATAGCCTTCGCGGCCGGCGATGACGTAGGAGAGCGTCGATTTGCCCGTCCCGTTCGGTCCCATGATCGCCGCGACTTCTCCAGCCTTAACGCTGAGCGTAAGGCCTTTGATAATTTCCCGCTCGCCGACGGACACGTGCAGATCCTTGATTTCGAGCATTCTTTAAAACTCTTCCCGATCCCTGGCGTCATGGCCGGCCTTGAGCCGGCCATCCATGTCTTGGCGTTCCGAAAACTCTCCTCGAGCGTCGCGCTGCGATTGGCGTGGATGGCCGGGACAAGCCCGGCCATGACGCGCTGAAACCATCACCCCACGCTTCCTTCAAGCGAGATCGAGATCAGCTTCTGCGCTTCCACCGCGAATTCCATCGGCAGCTGCTGCAGCACGTCGCGCACGAAGCCGTTGACGATCAGCGCCGTCGCCTCTTCCGCCGAAAGCCCGCGCTGCATGGCGTAGAACAGCTGGTCCTCGGAAATCTTCGACGTGGTCGCTTCATGCTCGAACTGCGCGCTCGGGTTCTTCGACTCGATGTAGGGAACCGTATGCGCCCCGCAGTTGGGCCCGATCAGCAGGCTGTCGCACTGCGTGAAATTGCGCGCGCCATCGGCCTTACGATGCGCGGAAACCTGGCCGCGATAGGTGTTCTGCGAACGTCCGGCGGAAATGCCCTTGGAGATGATGCGGCTTTTGGTGTTCTTGCCGAGATGCAGCATCTTGGTGCCGCTGTCGACCTGCTGATAGCCGTTCGACACCGCGATCGAATAGAACTCGCCTTGCGAGCCGTCGCCGCGCAGGATGCATGACGGATATTTCCAGGTGATCGCCGAACCCGTCTCGACCTGCGTCCAGGAAATATGCGAGTTGCGGCCGCGACAATCGCCGCGCTTGGTGACGAAATTGTAAATTCCGCCCCTGCCCTCGCTGTCGCCGGGATACCAGTTCTGCACCGTCGAATATTTGATTTCGGCGTCGTCGAGCGCGATGAGCTCCACGACCGCCGCATGAAGCTGGTTTTCGTCGCGCTTGGGCGCCGTGCAGCCTTCGAGGTAGCTCACATAGGAGCCCTCATCCGCGATGATCAGCGTGCGCTCGAACTGTCCCGTATTCTGCTCATTGATGCGGAAGTAGGTCGAAAGCTCCATCGGGCAGCGCACGCCCTTTGGCACATAGACGAAGGAGCCGTCGGAGAAGACCGCGCTGTTCAGCGTCGCGTAGAAATTGTCGGTCACAGGCACGACGGAGCCGAGATATTTTTGCACGAGCTCCGGGTGCGTGTGCACCGCCTCGGAAATCGGGCAGAAGATCACGCCGGCTTTGGCCAGTTCCGCTTTGAAAGTCGTCGCGACCGACACGCTGTCGAAAACTGCGTCGACCGCGACGCGGCGGGTCTCGACGCCCGCAAGAATCTCTTGCTCGCGCAGCGGAATGCCAAGTTTCTCATATGTGCGGAGCAGCTCGGGATCGACCTCGTCGAGCGACTTCGGGCCCGGCGTGGATTTCGGGGCCGAGTAATAATAGAGATCCTGAAAATCGATGCGCGGATAGTGTACGCGCGCCCAGCGCGGCTCAGGCATCGTCAGCCAGCGCCGGTAGGCCTCAAGGCGCCAATCGGTGAGCCACTGCGGCTCGTTTTTTTTGGCCGAGATGAAACGAACGATGTCTTCATTCAGCCCTTTGGGGGCCTTTTCCGATTCGATATCGGTCGAAAACCCGTACTTATAGGCGTCGACGTCGATGGATTCGACGCGCGCAACGGTCTCCTGACGAGCCGCCATCTGTCTTTCTCCTCGTCACGACGGGTTCAAGGCCCGCCGGCCGATCGTTCCGCCTCAGCCTAGCACCTTTTGGCGTCGACTAGGCGGCGGAATGCCGGGATCTCATGCGATCCACGACACGTGCAAGAACCTTTCCAAACTCTTCTACATCCTCTTGCGTCGAAGACCAACCGAAACTGGCTCTCAGCGCCTCCCTTTCAGCCGCGCCCATCGCCGCAAGCACGTGTGATTCCGTCATTTTGCCCGATGAACAGGCTGAGCCTGCTGAAAGCGCGACATTCTCAAGGTCAAGCGCCATCAGCATTATGCGTGGGGCGAGGCCAGGGATTGAGAAAGCGCTGGCGTTTGGCGCGCGCGGCGCCCTTGATCCGTAGAATCGGGCGTCGGGCGCAACTTTCAAGACGCGCCGCTCCAGCGCGTCGCGCAAATCGGCGAGTCGAGACGCCTCCCCCGCCAAATCTGCGGTCGCCGCCGTCAGCGCCGCCGCAAAGCCGGCGATTCCGGGAACATTCTCCGTGCCCGCGCGGCGTCCGAACTCCTGGCCGCCGCCGCGCAGCACCGGCGTCTCCAGATGCAGACTCTCGTCACGAAAGGCGAGCGCGCCGACGCCCATGGGGCCGCCCAGCTTATGTGAGGAAAAGAACATTATATCCGCGCCGGTCGTCGCGAATGTCGTCTTCAGCCGGCCGACGGATTGCACGGCGTCGCAGACAACGACTCCGTTCGCCGCATGGATCAGCGCCGCCGCCTCGGCGACAGGCTGGATGACGCCGGTTTCATTGTTGACGGCCTGCAGCGCGAGCATCACCCGGCGGCCGGAGCGCCGCGCCAGCGCCTCTTCCAGCGCAGCGAGGGAAATGACGCCTTCGCAGGTCAGCGGAAGCGTTTCGACCGCGTCGGGCGGAAAGCGGTTCCCTTGCAGGACGCATTGGTGTTCGCCGGCGCCGATCAGCAAGACGTCGATGGGCGCTTCGTCGCCTTCTCGGCGCAGCGCCGGCGTAAGCGCGAGACTTGCCGCCTCGGTCGCGCCGCTGGTGAAAACGACGCTGCGCCGCTCCGCGCCAATTGCATTGGCGACTGCGGCCCGCGCGTCTTCGAGCAGCGCCTTGGCCGCCCTGCCCTCGGCATGGATGGAAGAAGGATTGCCAAGCGTCTCCAGCGCGTCGAGCATCGCCGCCCGCGCCTGCGGGCGCAGCGGCGATGTCGCATTGTGGTCGAGATAGACGCGTGCGGACATGCGTGCGGACATGCGTGCGGACATGGGCCTCGGTTTCGGTCGCCGCCATTCTAGCAGAGCGCGGCGACGCAGGCGCGTTTTCGCGCCTGCATCGCGCCTTACGGAAAAGATCGGCTTACGGCCGCGCCGACTTGGCCAGCCGCGCGAGATTGACGAATTCCGCGCGGTAACCGAACGGATCGTCGCCCTTGGCGCTCTGCGCCAGCGCGATCACATCGTCATAGCCATATTCGCCGAGATAGGGCGCGCCTTTCAGCAGCTGCGCGAAGGCCGCGACGGCGACAGAGAAACGCACATCCTGGGGCGCGCGCGCAAGGCTTTCCACGCTTTGCTGCTCGGCGATCGGCTGCTCGATGAGCCGCGAGGCCTCCTCCTTCGGCAGCTTGTAGCGCAGCTTGAGGAAGCCGAGCTCACTTTCCGCCTGCGCCGCCGCTGGCGTCGGCGTCTTCTTGCCATAACGCAAATCGTCGAGCAGTTTCTTCTCCGATCCCGCGGGCGTAATCTCGTAAATCGCGGTGACGCGGTGACCGGAGCCGACGTCGCCCGCGTCCACCTTGTCGTTGTTGAAATCCTCGCGGCGCAGCGCGCGGGTTTCATAACCGATCAGGCGATATTCGGAGACGCGCGCGGGATTCCACTCCACCTGGATTTTGACGTCCTTGGCGATAGGAAAGAGCGTCGACGACGCTTCCTCGACGAGCGCTTTGCGCGCTTCGTTCAGAGTATCGACATAGACCGCCGCGCCATTGCCGTTCTGCGCCAGCGCCTGCATCAGCGCGTCGTTGTAATTGCCCTGGCCGAAGCCGAGTATCGACAGGAAAACGCCCTTCTCGCGCTTTCTTTCGATCAGCCCTTTCAATTCGCTCTGATCGGTGACGCCGACATTGAAATCGCCGTCGGTGGCGAGGATCACGCGATTGACCGCCGATCTGTCAAAATTGCTTTCGGCCAGACGGTAGGCGTCCTGAATGCCTTGCGCGCCGGCGGTCGAGCCGCCCGCGCCGAGCGCGTCGATCGCCGCCAGAATTTTGGCCTTGTCGGCAATCTTCGTCGGCTCCAGCGCGACGCCGGAGCCCGAAGCATAGGTGACGACCGCGATCGTGTCTTCAGGCTTCAACTCGTCGACAAGCATCCGCAGCGCGTTTTTGACGAGCGGCAGCCGATCCTGCGGCGACATGGAGCCCGACACGTCGATCAGAAACACGAGATTGGCGCGCGGGCGCTCGGCGCTTTGCAGCGCATAGCCCTGTATCGCCACATGCACGAGGCGATTGCCGGCGCTCCACGGGCTGGGCGTCACCATGATCGTCGGCTTGAATGGCGTCTGCGCGCTTTCGGGCTTCGGATAGTCGTAGGGAAAGTAATTGACGAACTCCTCGACCCGCACCGAATCTTTGGGTGGCAGGCGCCCGGCGTTGAGCGCGCGGCGCGCAAAGGCGTAGGAGGCGGCATCGACGTCGATCGAGAAGGTCGAGATGGGCTCGCTCGCCGCTGACTTGACAGGGCTCGTCTCCTTTGACTCGAACCTGTCGCGAAACTCGCTTTCCGGCACGACATTCGTGTCGACCGGCGGCGACGGCCGAGCGCCTTCGGCGCCGATCGCGGCGACCGGTTTTGCGGGCTGAAGAGATCGCGGCGGAGGCGGCGCGGCGTCCTTTCGGACCGAACCGGCGAGGCGCGGAGGCGGCGCGGCGACGCCATCGGCTCGGCCGCCAAGCGCGCCCGCCGTCTTCGCTCTCTCTTCTCGCGCCAAGGGCGCAGAGGGAGTTGGAGCCGGCGAAATCGCTGCCGGCGCCTTCACGCGCGGCGCTAAGGCGATCTCGGCCGGCGGCGCGGCGCGGCCGATCGGAAGACTGGATATGCTTCCGCCGCCCGGCGAATAGTTGCGCGAGAGCATGAAGGCGGCGGGCGCGCCGATCATCAGCGCGATGATCGAGGCCGCGAGCGCGCGATCGAAATAGAACGTCTGACGCATCTTTCTTTTCCCTTCCATTGGAGAGGATGCGTGACTGAGACGTTGCGGCGCGGCCGATCCTTGGGCCTCGGCTGCGCCTTTTTCAAAAGCGGCCATCGCCGCCGCGAGCGCTACGCGCTTGGCGTCGCTATCCGGCGGCGGAACCGGCGCGTCTTTGAGGCGCGTAAGATCCGGTTCGATCATCGCGCGGGCTCCAACTGGTTCTTCAGACGCTTGCGCGCCTCATGCAGATGCCACGACACGGTCTTCTCCGAACAACCCATCAGCGCCGCCGCCTCGCCATGCGAAAGGTCCTGCGCATAAACGAGCAGCACGGCGTCGCGTTGCTGATCCGGCAGGGCGCGCACCACGCGCCAAAGGTCCTGCCCCATCATCTCATCCTCTGGGGTGTCGCCGTCGGGGCCGTCCACGAGCGCCGACATGCGCGCCGGTTCGAGCGCCACAATTTTGCGCCGCGCCCGGATGTGGTCGATCGCGGTCGTATAGGCGATGCGATAGGCCCAGGTCGTAAAGGCGCAGTCGTTGCGAAAGGCGTTCATCGCCGTCGCCATCTTCACCATTGCGTCCTGAGCGACGTCCTGCGCCTCAGCGCGCGCGCCGCACCAGCGCCAGGCGAGCGCATAGACGCGGTCGTAATGGCGCTCGGCCAGCACGGCGAAGGCGGCGGCGTCGCCGGCGGCCGCCCGCCGCGCCAGTTCGCCGTCGGTGTCTTCGCCCGCCAAGTCGCCCCCTCTATTCGATCCCGTCGAGACTATTGACGGCTATGATCGCGAATTCCTTGGGTTGGAGCGGCGAAATTTCGCCGCGGCCCGGGGGCTGCCGAATTTCCTTGCATTTTACAGTACCCCGCGTGGTAGAAGGCGCGCCTGCCCGTTTCGCAAGGGAATCCGAATGCCCGAGGTTATTTTCACCGGTCCGGCCGGCAGGCTCGAGGGCCGGTTCCATCAGTCCGCCACGCGCGGCGCGCCGATCGCGATCATTCTGCATCCGCATCCGCAGTTCGGCGGCACGATGAACAATCAGATCGTTTATCACCTTTACTACGCCTTCGCGGAGCGTGGTTTTTCCGTGCTGCGCTTCAATTTCCGCGGCGTTGGCCGTTCGCAAGGCGCTTTCGACCACGGATCGGGCGAGCTTTCCGACGCGGCGGCCGCGCTCGACTGGGCGCAGGCGGTCAATCCGGAAGCGCGCGCCTGCTGGATCGCGGGCGTCTCCTTCGGCTCCTGGATCGGCATGCAGCTGCTGATGCGCCGTCCTGAGATCGAGGGGTTTATCTCGATCGCGCCGCCGGCAAACCGTTTCGACTTCTCCTTCCTGGCGCCCTGCCCCTCCTCGGGCCTCTTCATTCATGGCGACCAAGACCGCGTCGCGCCGCTCAAGGAAGTGACCGGGCTGATCGAGAAGCTCAAAACGCAAAAGGGCATTCTCATCGAACATGCCGTAGTCGAAGGCGCGAACCATTTCTTCGAAAACAGGATCGAACCGCTGATCGCGCATGTCGACGCCTATCTCGACAGGCGTCTTGGCAATCCGCCGAGGATCGCCATTCCCGCGCGGGGCGACTGACGCTGCATTGTCATTCCCGACGCGCGCAACGCGCGCGATCGGGAATCCAGAGCAAAGAGAGCATTACTGGATCTGCTCTGGATTCCCGGTCAGGCCTTCGGCCTTCCGGGAATGACACTGCGATCTATGACGCTTATGCGCCCGCTCGCGCCAGCACGCCGCCGCACATCGCTTCGGGCGCGCCGGTCGTCGTCGGGAAGGTGATCGGCAGCCCTTCCAGCAGGCGCGCGGCGAGATAGGCGAAGGCCTGCGCCTCCATCGAATCCGCCGACCATCCGACCGCATTGGCCGTCGTCACCTTGCACGGCAGGCGCATGACGAGTTCGCGCACGAGGATCGGATTGCGCGCGCCGCCGCCGCAGACGATCAGCAATTGCGGCTGAGTCGGCAGATGCGGAAAAAGCCGCAGCACCGATGACGCCGTAAAGGCGGTCAGCGTCGCGGCGGCGTCCTCGGTCGAGAGCTTGGCGACCGCATCGAGCGCGAAGGCGTTGCGGTCGAGCGATTTCGGCGGCGGCTGATCGAAGAACGGATGCGCCAGCATCTTGAGCAGCGTCGCTTCATTGACGCGGCCGCGCGCCGCCATATGGCCGTGCCGGTCGATCGGCGCGCCGGTGCGCTGAAGCATCAGATCGTCGATCAGCGCATTGCCGGGTCCCGTGTCGCAGGCGATCGGCTCCTCGCCGTCCGCGACATAAGTGACGTTGGCGACGCCGCCGATATTGAGCAGCGCCACCTCGCCCTTCATGCCCCCGGCGAGGACGAGCGCGCGATGAAACACGGGCACGATCGGCGCGCCCTCGCCGCCGGCGGCGATGTCGGCGGCGCGAAAATCATAAGCGACGTCGATGCCAAGGCGCGATGCGAGCGCCGGCCCGTCGCCGATCTGGATCGTGAGCCTTTGCTTGGGACGGTGCAGCACCGTCTGGCCATGAAAACCGACGATATTGACGCTCGCCGGGTCGATCTCATTGTCGCGCATCAGCGCCTCGACCGCCTCGGCGTGGCGGTCGGTCACCATGCGCTCGGCGAAAGCGAGAACGCCCGGCCGCGCGTTTCGATCCTCCAACGTCGCGGCTTCGGCGAGCGCATTGCGCAGCAGCGCGCGGTCGGCGTCACTATAGGGGTAATGCCCCGTCGGCCCGAAAACGACAGTGGCGTCGCCATCGGTTTCGATCAACGCAACATCGACGCCGTCCATGGACGTGCCGGACATGAGGCCAATTGAGCGGTAGGTGGACAAGGCGAATCGCTCCGAGCGTAACAGTGGGAGCCTTATTAGATCACGCGCTGCTGCATCCCCACGTGTCATTCCGCGCGTAGGAGAAGAAATGCGCCACGTCTTTCGTTTTTTTGAAGATTTCTCAACGGAACGCGGGATCCGGAGATCGCGCAAAGAGGCATTCGCTTCGTTATCAACTTGCGCAGCGACTCTCTTGATTTCAAACAACCTGGCGGGTCTGCCTCAATGAGAGGCCGGACGCTTGGCATGTCGTTCCTTCGTCAAACCTTCCAAAGCGGGGAACACAGCAGCGCTTAAATCAAGATTTTTGGTTTGCTAAACCAATCAAAAAGCAGGACATTTTCTAAATCAGCGATTAAATTTCCATGTTGGAGTGCTCACATGACTGATGGCGACGATCAACTATTTTCAAATTTTTTGAAGTATTTCCGACGGATTGACGCCGCTGCGTCGGAAGACTCCGTGAGAGCACTGTATGACGCCACCGACGACAAGGCATGGTTGAAAACATGTCTCTCGAAATTCACTGACAACACGCTGGGAGCGCGCCGCACGGAGACGCCAAATGTCGCCGCTTTCAAATACAGTACGCCCGCAACTCTCTTCGCGTACGCCATCGTCACGCTTATCCATATCAAACTTGATTTGCCTGCACTTGGACTAGAGTACAAGGGAGAAGGCGGAGGCGCATTCGGAGGCGTTGTCGCACGGTCATGGGGAACTTTTTACTATAATAACCTTTCCGACTTGTCAGGTCAGAGCGATTTTGAATGCAATTTTGCTACCGCGTGGGCCAACCTAAATCTTATTCGTAACGGTCAAGTATATGGCATGTATCAAGGTGGAGGAATTCCGTTTGCAGGCATTGGCGGAGGGAAGGGTCAGTGGGGTCCCATCACCTGAGCAGCTTGAGAGCCACGGGTGGTGGAGCCCAAAATCTACCGCCGCCCCTCCCAGCCCCAGGCCGCGACCACTGCTCCGACGAGCGCCAGCATCGCCCAAAGCCCCAAACCAAGCGGCGCGATTTCGACGCCGACGAGCGTCGAGGCGCCGGTCTGTCTGATCCCGATCCAGTCCGAGCCGCCATAGCGATTGGCGTCGCGCAATTCGACGACGCGCGGCATCGAGACAGTGTCGGCGCCGTTCTTCGATAAACGCCGCGCGGTGCCGCCGGTCGCTTCGACGAGCGGTTGAAGCTTCTCCGTCGTCGAGGCCACTTCGCGGAACTCGCGCGGATTGGGCGGACCGACATTCACAAGCGCGGTGAGGCCTTCGCTCTCGAAGCGCCACAGGCCCATTTCCTTGGCGTCGAAACGCGCGCGCCACAGTCCCGGCTCGCCCTGCGCGACCGCGATTTCGTCGCGCGCGCCCGACGGCGCCGTCGCCATCACCGGAGCCGGTCGCTCCTTCATTGTCTGGCGCTCGACGCTGACCTCGCGGCCATGCGCCGAGGCGCGCAGCGCCTCCTCTTCGAGATCCGGCTCCTTCATCAGCCAATGCGCCAGGCGGCGCGTCAGATCGACATGCGGGCCGCCGCCTTCGAAGCCCCGCGCCCAGAGCCAAATCTGGTCAGAGAGCAGCAGCGCGACGCGACCCTTGCCTTCGTGCGAGAGCACCAGCAGCGGCTTGTCGCGCACGCCGGACATGATCGAGTCGCCCTTCACCACATTGGCGTCGACCTGCCTGAACCATTCGCCCCAATTCGGCGGTTCGGATTTGGCGCCGGCGAGTCCGCGCGTCACCGGATGCTTCTCGCCGTCGTTGCTGACGCGGGCGCGAAACGCCTGCTCAATGAGCGCACCGTCGGGGCGCGCCGGCAGGATGTTTTCGAGCGGCGAATAATAGAGTCCGCGGAGCGTCGCGTAGTCGGGGCCGACAGCCGCGAGAAAGGCGCCGCCATTCTCGACGTAATTGGCGATGTTCTCGAAATAGATCGAGGGCAGCGTCGTCTGGCTCGAATAGCGATCGAAGATGATGAGATCGAATTCGTTGATTTTCTTCCCGAAGAGATCGGCGGTCGGAAAGGCGATCAGCGACAATTCGCTCGCCGGCGTGATGTCGAGCTTCTCCGGCGGCCGCAAAATGGTGAAATGCACCAGTTCGACATTGGCGTCGGCGCGCAAAAGATTGCGCCAGCTTCGCTCGCCCGGATGCGGCTCGCCCGACACAAGCAACACCTTGAGCCGATCGCGCACGCCTTCGATCGTCAGCACCGCCTTATTGTCGAGCGGCGTCAGCTCGCCTGGCGCTGATGGAATTTCCAGCTCCACGACGTTTTGTCCGCCATGTTCGATGCGCACTGGAATGCTGACGATATCGCCCGGCACAGGGCTGAAGGTCGGCAGCGCTTCGCCGTCGCGACGCACTGAAATCGGGATGCGGGCGCCGTCGCCGCCAAGATCGATGACGCGTGCGCGGATGATCTGATCCTTGCCGACGATCCCAAAGCGCGGCGCCTCGACGAGTTCGATGCGGCGGTCGCGCTCGCCCTGATGCCCGGTCACGAGCGCTTGAACGGGCGCCTTGAAGCCGAGCGCTTCCGCTTTGGCGGGGATATCGTGAACGACGCCGTCGGTCAGAAGAATAGCCCCGCCGACGCGCTCCGACGGAACATCCTTCAATACTTCGGCGAGCGCGCCGAAGAGCTTGGTGCCGTCATTGCCCGAAGCGTCGTTGGCGACCGTGATCGTGCGCGTTTCGACGTCGCCGAATTTTGCAAGCGCCGAGTCCAGCGCCTTGCGCGCCTCCTCCGTTTGCGCGTTTCTCGCGCCGAAATTCTGGCTGTCGCTCTTGTCGACAACCACAGCGACGACGCTCTTTTGCGGATCGCGTTTTTCGCGCACGAGCGATGGGTCGGCGAGCGCCGCGATCAGCAAGGCGAAAGCGAACGCCCGGAGCGGCGCTCCACGCTGGCGTTTGGCCGCCATCAGCGCCAGCGCGCCGGCGCCAAGCACGCCGAGAACGATCAGCGCCGACCAGGGAACGAGCGGCGAAAAGGCGAGCGTGAGGTCGCTCATGCGCGCCCGCCCCGTGTCGCGCCGTCATGCCCGCGCTTGTCGCGGGCATCCACGCCGTGCCGCCTCGACGTGGATGGCCGGGCCAAGCCCGGCCATGACGCGGCTGAATTCGGTTGCGAAATCACGACGCCGCTCACTGGCCCAGCCTTTCCAGCAAGTCGCGCACATGCACCTGATCGGATTTGTAATTTCCGGTCAGCGTATACATCACAAGATTGATGCCGCCGCGGAGCGCGAATTCGCGCTGACGCGCGCCGCCCGGCGTCAACGGAAACAGCGGCTGGCCGCGTTTGTCATGCGCCCAGGCCGCGGCGAGATCGTTCGAGGTGATGACGATCGCGGAGACGCTATCCGTTGCGCGCACTGGACGCGCGGCCTGATCTTTCGGCTCCGGCGGCAGCGCCTCGACCCAGGTCTCGCCATTGGCGTAGCGGCCGACGAATCCATCGAGCAAATAGAAGGTCTTGGTGATGACGTGATCGCGCGGCGTCACTTCCAGCGGCGGAATGTCCAAGCCTTTCGTCAGATCGCGCAGCCATTGCGCCTCTGGAGTCGGCGCACCGCCGACGCGTTGAGACAAAGCGTCGCGCGTGTCGAAGATGATTGTGCCGCCCTGCTTCATATAGGCGGTGATTTTCGCCACCGTCTTGGCAGGCGGCTGCGGAGCGCTCGCGACGATCGGCCAGTAGAGCAAAGGATAAAAGGCGAGTTCATCCTTCCCCGGATCGACGCCGACCGGATCTCCCGGCGAGAAGGAGGTGCGCGCATTCAGCGCTTGGGTGAGCGCCTCGAGGCCCAGCCGCGATATTTCATCGACATGGGCGTCGCCCGAGATCACATACGCGAGCCGCGCCGTCAGCGCGGCGTCCTTGTCGCGCTGGGTGGCGGCGGATTTCGGCGCCGTCTCCGCCCGCGTTTCATCAATCGTCGCCGCTACGCAAGAGAGCGCCAGAAGCGCGGCGGTCGCGGCGCCAAGAGGCCGCAGGCGCAGCTTTCCGGCAAGCGCCAGAGCGATCAGCGCATCGGCGATGAAGGCGGCGAGCGCGAAGACGAGCAGCGGCCCGCGTAAATCAAGCTGGCCGCCGGCGCGCAGCATGCTCGCGCTCAGTCCGGCCGCGGCGAAATCGAAAGCGCTGATCTCGTCAGTCGGACGCAAGGTCTGCACCGCGACGAAAGCCTCCCCCGAGCCATACAGCCCGGGCGGATGTTCGGCGCTTGCAGGCCCGTCAAATCCGGGCGGAATGCTTTGCGCGAAAAGGCCTGGCGCGCCGAGCGCGCCAAACCCGTCGAGAAGGCGCATCGGCGCCAACGCCGACGGATCGACGACCATCTCGGACCGTTCGCTGCCCGAAGGCGCCGACTCTCCAGCCATGGCGCTGATCCGTTTCAGCATCTCAACGAAAAGCCCCGAGATCGGCAGATTCGACCAATTGGCGTCGGCGTTGACGTGAAACAGCACGATCAGCCCCTTGCCGCGCCGTTCCGCCGTCACGAGCGGCGTGCCATCCGAGAGGCGGGCCCAGGTTTTGTCCGCAAGTCCCGGATCAGGCTCGGCGAGCACCTGCCGCTGCACAGTGACGTCCTTCGAAGCCGGCAGGCCGAAGAAGGGGCTCGTGGCGTCAAACTCGGCGAGCGCCTTTGGTTCCTCCCAGGACATGGCGCCGCCGAGCACGCGGCCGTTCCGGCGCAGGCGCACGGGCAGCAGACCATCGTCGGCGTTGGCAAGACGCGGCCCTGCGAAACGAATGAGCGTCCCGCCTTCTTCGACGAAGCGCGACAACGCCTCGAAGGTCTCGCCGGGCGCGAGCCCGACATCGGCGAGCACCATGATATTGGGCTGTTCGGCGAGCAACGCCTGCACCGGATCCACAACGCCGGGACGCGCCGTGCGGATTTGTGCGAAGGGCGCAAGCGCTTTTTCGAGATAGTAGAGCGGCGAGAGCAACGGCTGCGCCTCATCGGCGGCGCCGCCGCCGATCAGCGCCACCCGCTTCACTTTCGAGCGCGCGTCGAGAAGCGCGATAGCGCCGGCGGAATTTTCCCCTTCGATGCGCAGATGACTAACCTCGTTGCGAAGTTCGACCGGCAGCTCGATTTTCGCCCGAACGCGCGGCGCGCCGCCAAAATCAACTGCGGCTCGGCCGACCGTGCGACCTTTCGCGTCGAGCGCGTCGACGACCGCCGACGCGTCGTCGCCGATGCGCAGCACATCGACGCTCAGCGCGGCAGCGTCATTTGTCGGCGCGGCGAGCGCGCGCGGCGCATGGTCCTCGACGTAAACCTCGACTCCCGCTGCGCCCGACTCTTTCAGCGCGCGCACGAAGCCTGCCGCGTCGCCCTGCGCGACGCCGTCGCTGATCCACACGATGCGCGCCGCTCTATGGGCATGGGCGAAAGCGATGACCTGTTCGCCGATCGCCTTGCGGTCCGGCAGAAATGGCTTGGGCCGCGCCGAACGCAGTTTTTCCATCGCGCGCGGCCCGTCGCCTGGAACGGGCGCCGCAGTCTCGGATGCGAGCGCGACCGCGACCGGACCGCCGGCGCGCGCGACCGACTCGATGATTGATGCAGCGCCAGCAATGCGTCGCTCCCATGTTGGCGCGGCCGTCCAGCCGTCGTCGAGGATGACGAGCGTCGGCGCGGAGGACGCGACGCCGCCGCTCGGCGCCCAAACCGGCCCCGCCATCGCGAAAATCAACGCCGCGGCGAGCGCCAGCCGGAGCGCCATCAGCCACCAAGGGGTTTTTGCCGGCGTCTCTTCGTCGGGCTTGAGTTCGCGCAGGATCTTGGTGGGCGGAAACACGATCTCGCGCGGACGCGGCGGCGTGACCCGCAACAGCCAATAGATCATCGGCAGGCCGATGAGCCCAAACAGCGCGAGCGGTGCGGCGAAAGAAAACATCAGCGCCGCTCCTCGAAGCTTGCGCCATCCGCTCCGAGCAATCCCATGGCGAGCGCCAGCGCCGCTTCGGAGGCTGGCCTGTCGGTGCGATGCTGCAGGAACATGAAGCCAACGTGCTGAGCCGCGCGGCGTATCGCGTCGCGATGCGCCTGGAACCGCCGCTCGTAGGCCGCGCGCAAACTGCGCGCGTCGCCTGCGTAGAACGCCGGGCCGCCGTCGGTGTCGAGAAAGGTGGTTTCGCCGGAGAACGGCAAGGTTTCTTCGCTGGGATCGGTCACCATCAAGACTGCGCCGGAGGCGCCGCCATCGGCGAAGCGTCGCAGGCGTGCGGCGAGCGCGTCCGGATCGATGAGGAAGTCGGAGATCAGAATGACGCGGGCGCGGGGACGAATCGGCGCCTGCGGCGGAAGCTCGTCGCGCGCCGCCTCAGTCGCGTTGTCCGCCAGAGCGCGCGCCAGCCGGTCGATCACGTCGCGCGCCGAGATCGGCGCG
>NZ_JAMRYX010000091.1 GCF_024448135.1 Methylocystis suflitae | reverse complement strand
GCGCCGGCGCTGACGCCGGCATGGGAAATCGTGAGGAACGCCGCCTATGCGTCCGACTCGCTCGCAGCCTCCTCTCCCGCCCATTACATTTATGCAAGCCGCTTTGCGCCGCTGTTCGATGCGGCAACGCATTATGCGCGCGAAAGCTTTTCGCCGGGGCGGCCGATCCTCGAAGGCGCCATTGAACTGACGCAGCGCATCCACGCCGACTTCGCCTATGATCCCGATGCGACGCATATTGCGACGCCGATCGCGCAGGCGTTCGAACGCCGCCGCGGCGTCTGCCAGGATTTCGCGCATATTATGATCGCGGCTTTACGCGGTCTCGGATTGGCGGCGTCCTATGTCAGCGGCTATCTTCGAACCTACGCAGCCCCAGGCCAGGCGCGGCTGGAAGGCGCGGATTCGACCCATGCGTGGGTTTCGGTGTGGTGCGGCCCGGAATTTGGCTTCTTCGACCTTGATCCCACAAACGCCATTGTGGTTGGAAACGACCATATCGCCATCGCCATCGGACGCGACTATGCGGATGTTTCGCCGATCGACGGCGTGATTATCGGCGCCGGCGACCAAGATCTGGATGTCAGCGTCGACGTCAAGGAAGCGGCGATTTAGGAAGAACGCCTTACCGCTTCTTTAAAGAAGCGCCTGTTCCTTCACCACCATACGTTGCGCGCGAATCCAGCCATAGAGTGACTGCATGCCCGCGCCGGTCTTGGCGGAGACTTCAACGATCACAGCGTCCGGATTGACGCGGAGAATATTCTCCCGCGCCTGCTCCATCGAAAAATCAAGATGCGGCAAAAGATCGATCTTGTTGAAGATGACGAGCTTCGCGGCGCTGAACATATGCGGATATTTGAGCGGCTTGTCTTCGCCTTCGGTCGTCGAAAAAATGACCGCCTTGGCGCGCTCGCCGAGGTCGAACAGCGCGGGACAGACGAGATTGCCGACATTTTCGATGAACAGGAGCGAACCGACGCTCGGCTTGAGTTCGGAAAGCGCGCGCGCGATCATCTCCGCGTCGAGATGGCAGCCGGCGCCGGTGTTGACCTGAACCACCGGCGCGCCCGCCGCGCGAATACGCTCGCCGTCATTTGACGTCGCCTGATCGCCCTCGATGACGAACAGCGGCAGCTCGCCTGAGAGGTCCGCGATGGCGCGCTCGAGGAGCGTCGTCTTCCCGGCGCCAGGCGAGCTGACGAGATTGAGCGCCACGATCTCGCGACCCGCGAGCCAGGCCCGACATTTGGCGGCGATCGCGTCGTTCTTCGCGAGAATGCGCGTTTCCAGGTCGACTCGATGATGGGAGTGATCGTGCGCGTGATCTTCATGGCTGTGGTCGTGCGCATGCGCATGGTCATGCCTGTGCGCATAATCATGATGCTCGTGATGATGTTCGCCATGAAAATGACCGTGGCCATGGTCCCCATGTGAATGGGCCACGCCGTCATGCTCGTGCAGCGCCGCGATCTCCGCGCGCGCGCCGGTCTGCAGATTGGTCATCGTGGTCCCCTGCCCTTGGCAGCCGCAGCTCGCGCACATTATACAGGCTCTTCAACTTCGATGCTTTTGATGTTCAGCTCTTCGCCGCGTAGACGCTGGAATTGACGAGAGCCGCACGGACACGCCGTCAGCATATCGGGCGTGGGAAACTCCGCGTCGCAGACCTCGCAGCGCGCCTCGGCGTCGACTTTACGGATGTCCAACGTCGCGTTTTCAACCGGGGTGCCGCGGGCGACTTCCGGAAAACAGAAGGCGACAGCTTCCGGCTCGACGCCCGACAATGTGCCGATCTCGAGCGTCACGCGGCGCACCGCCCGGCCCTCGGCGGCCTCAGACGCCAATTCGACGATGCTGCAGACGATTGAGAGCTCGTGCACGGCGGCTCCTTTAGCAGATGCGCGGCAGTTGCTCGCCGACCAGCATGTCGACGATGCGGCGGCCACCGAAAATCGTGCGCATGGTGACGCGGCCCGGTTCGCCCGCGACGACGCTGCCGATGATGGCCGACTGTCGGCCCAGCGGATGCGCGCGCATGGCCTCGAGCGCCTGTTCGGCCTCGTCGGGCGGTACAATTGTGACGATCTTGCCTTCGTTGGCGAGATAGAGCGGATCAAGTCCGAGAATTTCACAAAAACCGCGCACCTCGTTGCGCAGCGGCGTGGCGGCCTCGTCAATTTCGATGGCGACCTGTGCGGCTTCGGCGATTTCATTGAGCACGGTCGCCACGCCGCCGCGCGTCGGATCGCGCATGAATCGGATATTCGGCGCCGCATTGAGCAGGCTTGCGATAAGACCCTGCAGCGGCGCGCAATCGCTCTCGATCGGCGACTGCAACGCCATGTCGCCGCGCGCGCCAAGAATCGCCGCGCCGTGATCGCCGAGAAGTCCATTGACGAGCACGGCGTCGCCCAGTCGCGCGCGGTGCGCGCCAAGCTCAACGCCGGCGGCGACGACGCCAACGCCGGTCGTGGTGATGAACATCCGGTCGCAGGCGCCCTTGTTCACGACCTTGGTGTCGCCGGTGACGATCTTCACCCCGGCCTCCTGCGCCGTCGCCGCCATGGACCTGGCGATCTGCAGCAGAAAATCGATCGAAACGCCCTCTTCGATGATGACTGCGCAGGAAAGATAGAGCGGAAGCGCGCCGCCTACCGCGAGATCGTTCACCGTGCCGCAGACCGCAAGCTTGCCGATGTCGCCGCCGGGGAAGACCAATGGGTCGACGACGAACGAATCCGTCGTGAAGGCCAGCCGGTCGCCATATTGGGCGAGGTCCAGGAGATCGATCCGCGCAGAATCGTCGAGCGGCGTCAGCAGCGGATTGTCGAAGGCTTCGACGAACACGTCGTCGATCAAATCCTTCATCGCCTTGCCGCCGCCGCCATGCGCCAGCGTGACGGTCGGCACATGCACCTTGCCGCGCGCACGTCGGGGCGGGATGGAAATCATGTTCATGCGGCGCTCGCCTCGTCGTCGCGGCCCCGCTTTATGCCGCCATATTGGTAATAGGCCGCACATGCGCCCTCGGACGACACCATCAGCGCGCCGAGCGGCGTCTCCGGCGAGCAGGCGCGGCCGAAAACCTTGCACTGCCAGGGCTTGATGACGCCTTTGAGGACTTCGCCGCACTGGCAGGATTTGGGATCGGCTATTTTTGCATTCGGCACCGCGAATTTGCGCTCGGCGTCAAAGCCTGCATAGGCGTCGCGCACTTTGACGCCCGAGTGATCGATGGAGCCGAGCCCGCGCCATTCGAAGAATTCGCGCAGTTCATACACCTTCGCAACCGCCTGCAGCGCGACGGCGTTGCCTCCCGCCGGCGCGACACGCGCATATTGATTTTCGATCTCGCAGCGTCCCTGGTCGATTTGCCTCAGCAACATCCAGATCGACTGCAGGATGTCGAGAGGCTCGAATCCCGCGATCACCATCGGCTTTTTGTAGTAGCGCGCGATAAATTCGTAGGGCGCGTCGCCGATCACCATGGAGACATGGCCCGGCCCCAGAAACCCATCGAGTCGCAGATCAGGGCTGTCGAGAATTGCTTTGATCGTTGGGACGATGGTGATGTGATTGCAGAAGATCGAAAAGTTCCTGATCCCTTCGCGCTCCGCCTGCAACACGGTCAACGCCGTCGACGGCATGGTGGTCTCGAAGCCGATGCCGAAGAAGACGACCTCGCGCGTGGGATATTTACGCGCAAGCGCCAGCGCATCCATCGGCGAATAGACCATGCGCACGTCACAGCCGTCAGCCTTCGCCTGCAACAGACTCTTGCGTGAGCCCGGCACGCGCATGGCGTCGCCGAAGGTGGTGAAGATCACCTCCGGACGCTCGGCGATGGCGACGCAATCATCGACGCGTCCCATCGGCAGCACGCAAACAGGACAGCCGGGTCCATGCACTAACTCAATGGATTTCGGCAGCATGCCTTCGACGCCATAGCGGAAAATCGAATGCGTGTGTCCGCCGCAGACTTCCATGATCTGCAGCGGCCGACTTTGATCACGCCCGATGTGAGCAAGCAGCCGCTCGATCTCCTTGACCAAAACCTCCGCCTTCGTCCGATCGCGAAATTCATCGACATATCTCATGCCGCGACGTCCTTGCTTATGGCCGAGCCGCGATCGTCGGCGAGCAGCGTGTGAACGAGGTCCCAAAGAATGTGATAGGCGGCGATGTGACACTCCTGAATGCGATGGACAGACGTCGTGGGCACGACAAGACAATGATCGCAGACACCGGAAGCCATCCTCCCGCCGTCGCCGCCGCTAAAGCCAAGGGTCGTCAGACCCATTTCCCTCGCCTTCACGAAGGCGGCGATCAGATTTGCCGAATTGCCGCTGGTGGAGAGGCCGATTAGCCCGTCTCCCGCCCGGCCATGAGCGATGATCTGGCGCACGAAAATGTGCTCGAAGCCTACGTCGTTCCCCACGGCGGACGTCATCGCAACGTCAGCGGTGAGATTGATCGCCGCAAGCGCCGGCCGGCCTGCGGTGATCGGATGGAGGAACTCGACGGCGACATGGGATGCGTCGCAGCTCGAGCCGCCATTGCCCATGGTGAACAATCGGCCGCCGCGGCGATAAACGGCGGCGAGCGCCTTCGCCGCGTCGAGTAGGACCGGCGCCTGCTCGACGAAGAAACGCGCATTCGTCTCGCGCGACTCGCGCGCCTTTTCTACGATCGACTGCATCAAGCCCGTGTCGACGGCGGCAGGATCCTGCTCCTTGCCATGCAAAAACGGATAAAGGACCTCCAATGCGCTCTTACTGGTCATGATCCCTATTCCTCCGCCGCGACTGCGTCGGTGAGCGTTTGCATAGTCTCAAGTTCGGCTTGAAACTCGCCGAGCTCTCGCAACAATCTGAGCGTCTCCGCCGCCTCCGCTTCGTTGATCCGGCTCATCGCGAAACCGACATGGACGAGAACCCAATCGCCGACGCAGGACTCGACAGGATGGGTTTCATCCACGATGCAGCTGATGTTGATCTGCCGGCGCACCCCGCTCACGTCGACGGTCGCGACGAGATCGTCGGCATTGTCTATGCTAACGATGCAGCCGGGGATGCCGAGACACATGCGCCGTCCTTTCCATCTCTTGTCGTGTCGGTTCTCATTAGGTGCGCGGCGCCGATGGCGGCCTGGCCCAGCGAGAGCCCGCCATCATTGGCGGGCGCGCCAGCATGTGCGAGCACCGAGAAGCCAGCCTCGCACAAACCGTCATAGACGCCTTCGAAAAGCAGCCGGTTTTGAAAGCAGCCGCCCGACAGCGCCACCGTTTCAAAATGTCGCGCAGCCGCCAGTCGCATGGCGACTTCAGTGATTGACTGAGCCAGACCAAGGTGAAAACGGCGCGCAATGATCTGCGCCGAAACGCCCTGCCGCAGGTCATCGAGAATTGCGCGCCACATCGGCGCCGCATCGACGTCGATGAGTTCGGACTCGGAAATCCCAAGCGCATAGCCGCGCGTCTCGTTTGGCGCCGCCGCCGCAAGAGCCTCAAGTCGCGCTCCTGCTTCACCCTCGTAGGCCTGACGCTCGGCGCAGACGCCGAGCGCGGCGGCGACCGCATCGAACAGCCGTCCGCACGAGGAGGCGAGCGGCGAATTGAGGCCTTTCGCGATCATCCGGTCGATCGTGGCAAGCGGTTTGCCGTTCAAGGCGCTCCAATTGCAGGACGCAGAAAGCGTCGCATCGAACGCGGCCGCAGCCACAAGATGCGCATAGAGGTTTCGCCACGGTTCGCGCACCGCCTGTGCGCCGCCGGGCATGGCGACCGGCTTCAAACGCGCCAGTCGCTCGTAGCCAAGATAGTCGGCGAGCAGGAACTCGCCGCCCCATATCGCTCCGTCGTCGCCAAAACCCAATCCATCGAGCACGATGCCGAGCGCCGGCGGCGCGTCAAACGGTCGGCCATTCTCAGCAAGACAGGCGGCGATATGGGCATGATGGTGTTGAACCTCAATCAGCTGCGCGCCGAGTTTTTCGGCCTCGGCGCGTCCGAGTTTCGATGACAGATATTCCGGATGCCGGTCGACGACGATCGCCGACGGCGCGTGATCGAACAGGCTCCGATAGAGCGCCAAATTCTTTATGTAATCATCTAACGTCACCGCGTTCTCGAGATCGCCCTGATGCTGCGACAGGATCGCCTGAGCGTCCTTGACCAGGCAGAAGGTCGCCTTCAACTCTCCGCCCATCGCCAACAAATCGGGCGCATTCTCGAAGCCGCTGGGCAAGCGCAGCGGCGCGGGCGCGTAGCCGCGGGCGCGGCGAAGAACGCGCGATCTCCCGCTCATGACCCGTACGACCGAGTCGTCAACGCGATTGGCGATGGCGCGATTATGCGTCAACGCAAAAGACGCGATATCGGCAAGCTGTCGATACGCCTCCGCGTCGTCGACGACTGCGGGTTCGTCCGAGATGTTGCCGCTTGTCATCACGAGCGGATGTTCGAACTGATCGACGAGCAGGAGATGCAGCGGCGTCGTCGGCAACATGAAGCCGAGCGTGTCGAGCCCGGGCGCAACGGCCTCGGGCAGACGCTCCGGACCTGTTGCGCGTAGCAGCACGATCGGCACCTTGACGCTTGTGAGCTCGCGTTCCTCGAGCGCGTCGATTGCGCAGTAGCGCCGCATGACATCGAGATCGCGCGCCATCAGCGCGAAGGGCTTTGCGTCACGACGCTTGAGCCGCCGCAGGCGCGCCACCGCTTCCGGACTGGTCGCGTCGCACGCGAGATGATAGCCGCCAAGTCCCTTGACGGCGATGATCTCGCCCTGGGCGATAAGCCCAGCCGCAAGTTTGACCGCGTCTGCGTCGCCGTCGCGCGGAATTTTTGCTTGCCCGAAAGCAACAACCGACGCGGTCGGCCCGCAGGACTGGCAGGCCACCGCTTCTGCGTGAAAACGGCGATCATTCGGATTGCAATATTCCGCCGCACACGCCGCGCACAAGACGAAGGGCGCCATCGTTGTCGTCGCGCGGTCGTAGGGAATTGCCTTCACGATGCTGAGGCGCGGTCCGCAATGGGTGCAGTTGGTGAACGGATAGCGATAGCGGCGCTGGCCGGGATCGCGTAGCTCCGCTGCGCATGCGCCGCAGAGCGCCGCATCCGGCGCGACCTGGGTGCGGGCGGAGCCGCCGATGCTCTCGGCGATACGGAAATCTAGCGGCAGAATGCTGCTGTAGCGCCGCCTTTCGATGCTGTCGATATGCGCCAGCGGCGGCGGATCTCGTTCGATTCGTCGAAGCAGCGCAGCGATCCGCGACTGAGCGCCGCTGACGCGCACCAATACGCCCTCGCCGTCATTGAGAACCTCGCCGGCAAGCCCAAGTTCGCGCGCCATGCGCCAGACGGTCGGGCGAAAGCCGACGCCCTGAACGCGGCCGCGCACCCGAAATTCGAGCGCCTGCGATGGCTCTACCGCCGCGAAACTCATGATTGCCGTCGGCCTCACATGTTGCTGATCTTGATATAGCGATAGAGGTCCTTCGCATTCATGATCAGCAGTCCGAGGACGATAAGCCCCAGGACAATGCCTGCAATCTCCCATCCGCTCATGACGTTTCTCCCTTTTCCGATATCCGGCGCTAGCGCAAATTGCGCCATGTTACGCCGCCATCATTCCATCGATCAGCTCTTCTACCGTCTCGGCGGCGACGGCCACCGCCGCCGTGACAGGCTCGCTCAAACCCATGACGCCTTCCTCGCCGCCAAGCGTCAGCGGTTCGCACGCGACCAGGAGCACGCGCCGGCAACTTCCGCCGAGCGCCGACGCCAGACGAAGAACTTTCGTCGGATCGAGTTCATGCGGCGAAAGCGCCAGATCCTCGGGTGTGGTCGAGTCTCCCGCCTCGTTGAGGTCGGGTTCGACCACTGAGACGACGCCCGGCGCTTGCCCCCTCTGCGCCGCGTCAACGAGTATCACGGCGTCATAGCCATCCATCAGCGCATAAGTGAGATCGATTCCGCGAATGCCGAAATCGATCACTCTTACCCCGTCCGGGAGCGTGACCCCTGAGAGCCGGCGCGCCACCTCTACGCCGAAGGCGTCATCGCCATTAAAGATGTTGCCGACGCAAGCGACGAGGATCGACGTCATGGCCCATCCCCCGCAGCAATCGGCTCAATCTCCTCCTGACTGAAAAAGAAACGATGCCCGGGAAAGCCCGCTGCGCCGAGATCCCGGCCCGGATCATCGATCAACGTCACCGCGACATGGATCCGGTCCTCGAAATCGCGCTCGATCGCCTCGACGACCGCGATCTTGTCTGTGAGCGCGATATCCATGATGTCGCCGCCCGATTTTGGACGTAGCCGCACGCGAGCGCCGACACATAGGCTGCGTCCGCTATCGAGCAGCGAGACGAGGCGAAGCTTCTCATGGTCCCTACCCATCGGCGGCGGTTCAATTTGGCTGGCCTGAGAGGGGTGATCGCGCATGACGCCATGAAGCCGCGCCATGTCCTCAGCGGTCAGAGCATGTGTGCGCTCCAGAAGCGCGCGCGCACGGGCGTCGACGGACGCCATCTCGCGTTTCTCGGCGTCGGTCATCGCGAGGATGCGAAGCGTCAAGATTTCGTCGATCTCAGTGCCGTCGAAGAGGTCGCCGGGACTTTCCGGCGCGATCGCCGGATGATCATAGAGGATGATCGGCGAAGCGAGCATGGCGCTATTGTCCTGTCCCCCGACCAGCACCGGGAAAGCGCCGACATTTCGGCACTGCGCCGCAGCCTCCCGCAGATCGTCCGGAGGATCGAGCAACGAGACGAACGCGCCATCTTGAACGGTGAGGATTGCATGCGTTGAGGCAAAGGCGCGAAGTTGCGCCGCTGCGCGTTCCTCACGATCCGCGCCCGCAAGCGGCGTGACGTTGTCGATTCCTATCGTCAGCTTCCACAAATCGGGCGCCAGCCTTTCCGCCCTCGCCTCAACCACGCCCTGGATCTCATGTGACGTACGAATGAGAACGGCGGCGATGCAGCCGTCCTGCGCGCGTCGCACCGGCTCAATTTCGCGCGCGCCTTCGAAGCGGAACGGCAAGACAGCGGCTACCTCTTGGACATCGGCCGGCCGCAGCGGCCCTAAGGCGATCTCCCGTTCGACCGCCTCCTCCCAGGCCAGCAACTCCCGACCGTCGACACTGAGGCTCGGAACGCGCTTCAGCGCCGGTTCGCCTTCCTCCGGAAGCTCTTGCGCCGACGTCGTCAGCTGTCCGACCTCGCGCGTCATGACCTGCAAGAATCGAAAATGGACGTTGAATGCCGCGTGCTCTGCGCCCCGCAAGAGAACTTGCGTCTCCATGCGCGAGGCGTCCCTTTGTTGATCGAACGCCTTCGGAAAGACGCCCCCGATCGTCCAGCGCTGACGATTCTTTATTGACGACGGCCGATAGGGATAAAGGATGTAGCCCTCGTAAAGAACGGCGTTGGCGATCGCTCTGACGGAGTCGAGTTTCATGTCGCCTCCGCCGCTTTGGCTTCGAGTAGCGCCTGCAAGGCAAGTTCAAATGTCGGAAGTCCTTGCCGGCGCCGGTAACGGTCCAAATCGTCAAAAGCGTCGCGATGCAAACGGAGCCACATGCTCTGCGGATAATAATGCTCCATCATCGCGCGCCATGCGCCTAACGGCAGGCGATACGCGCACTCCTTGCTCCAATCAACTTGCTCGATCTGCAATCTGCCTTCGCTGTCGCGGTAAAAAATCGAACCGCTGAACAGAAAATTGAGCGGAACGTCGCCCTGCTCCAGGCCATGAAAATATTTCGTCGCTGCGATATTGAAGTCATAGCTGCATGGCGCCGGCAGATCGACCTTGCGCTCATGGTCGACGGCGGGAATAGAAACGCTCGCATGCGTCCAAAGAAGACTCCGCATGGTCTCGCCCCAGCGCGACGGCTGACCGAAAAGATCGGAAAGCCGATCATGCTCATCGCCCTCATAGCGCCGCCGCGCAGGCTGGATGCGGATCTGGCAGTTCAACATCACATTGAGAACGGGCAGATCAGGCGTCTTGTTTACGACATGCAATGCAAACAGCAGCAGCGGCGCCGCCGAATATTTCTCGACTTTGACGTCTTCGATGCGAAAGTCGAGATCAACCATGAACGGCGTCCTTCGTCTCGACGTCGTCTTGCAGATTGGTAAGATAGTCGCGGACAGCCTCCCAGACCTCTGCGCCGCCCGACAATCCGCGCCAATGCTTACGGATCAGCCCGATGAGCGCGTAGCAGCGATCAATCGAAACGAGATAGTATTCCCGTGCGCCATTCATTCGATTGACGAGCAACGCCTCGACGTCCGGATCAAGGTGGGCCAACATCGGATTAGCCGCGATCAGCCGCGACCAGCCATCGGCGGCAAAAGGAGACTCGATCGCTCCGGCCGGACCTGGATAGATCGCCACAGGACCCTGGGCCGGCGTGCTGCGGAACACGAAGGCGAGATCAATTGGGATGCGCAAACCCTCCCATTCGTCGTCGCTGAGATCGAAGTCGTGCAGCGCATCGGCGCGTGCCCGCAAGGCGGCAAAACGCTCTCCCCCTCCCAAGAGGAACGCACATTGGGGACAAGCGCAAAAGAACTTGCGTGTCGCGCGCTCGACCAAATGCGCGTGCCGAGAATCGATTGTCTTCGAGCAGAACTCGCAATGCTCTTCTTCCGTCGCGCGCACGAAGCGCCGCAGCCGAGACGCCCAATTCCCCGATTCGACTCTTTCCATGCTGTCGCGCCTCCCTCTTTCTAGGCGGCGGTTTCGGCGTAGAGCGTGGTCATGTCCAATTCGATCAAAATATCGTCGAGGTCGGGCGCCGCGTCGGTGAGCGCGTTCTCGATTTCCAGCCGCAACTGGTCGGTAGGTTCAGCAACGCCATTCCTTTGCAGCTGAACCATTGCAAAGGCCTTACTCGTGCTCATGAGGCTCACATGGAGGCCTCGCGCGCTCCATTGCGGCTGCATGCGCGCGATGACACCCTGTAGGCGATCCTCCACGCTCTGCGGATGTAGCCCGTGGAGGAGTAATATTGCCCGAAGGTCACGGTCCTCGACGATCTTCTCGAGTAAGGCGACGCCATCGTCCGATGCTGCGATGATAGCGCTGAGCCGCGCCAGCGAACGGGCGTGCAGGTCAATTACGAGCGCCAGCAACTCACGCGCCGTTTCGCGCCCCGTCGCGTCGGCGATGCTCTCCAGCGTCGCCATCAGCTTTTCCAGACGCGCCAGCGACTGCTCAAGCGTTTCCGACTCGCGCGCCTCTCCACTCATGGCGATTGCTTTCGCGATGCGCCGAACATGGGCGAATGCGTGGTCTTAACGGTCTTGCCGCCGCCCACATACATATGCACGCCGCATGGCAGACAGGGATCGAAACTGCGCACCGCGCGCATGATGTCGATGCCCTTAAACTTGTCCGGACCATTCTCTTCGAAGATTGGCGTGTTTTGAACCGCGTCCTCGTAGGGCCCGGGCGTTCCGAAATCGTCTCGCGGCGTCGCGTTCCACGGCGTCGGCGGATAGGGATGATAGTTGGCGATCTTTTTGTTTTTTATGACGAGATGATGCGACAGCACGCCGCGCACCGCCTCGTGGAAGCCACAGCCGATCGCCTCATCGGGAACTTCGAATGGCGTAAAGGTCTTTGTTCGGCCCGCCTGAATCTCTCCGAAGGCCTGCTCCAGGAAGTAATATGCCGCGGCGGCGCAGTAGGCTTGAAAATAGGTGCGCGCCCGATCGCGTTCGATGGCGTTGCTCCACTTTGGAACCTTCCATTCAAACTCCACTGCAGGCTTGAGCGCCGTCTTGGGGAGATTGATCTTCACGCTGTCGCCCGTGGCTTTGACATAGCCGTTCATGTCGACAAGCCCTGCCAGCGCCGTCGAGACCAGGCGCGCAAAGGCGCCGCCGCCGGTGTCGAGCGGCAAATGATCTCCGCTGTTCTTGTCGAGCCAGCGCGGGCACATCACCCAGGAGTAGTTCTTGTCGAAATCCCGCTTCTGCGGCCGCGGGATGGTCGTCTGATTCCATGGGTGCTTTTGGTCGACCGGATTGCCCAGCGGATCCGTCTTGACGAAGGTTTCACAATTGTCCCAGTCGTCATAGTAGGACTGCCCGCGCAATATGCGAATCTGCAAATTAATGTCGACGAGGTCGGTCGTGACAAGCTTGCCGTCGACGACAACGCCCGGGGTGACGAACATCTTCCGTCCCCAGTCTGTCATGTGCTTGTAGTTATAGTCGCAGTGGTTTGGATCCTGGAACGCGCCCCAGCACCCTAGAAGAATTCGCCGACGTCCGACCTCCTCGTAGCCGGGCAGCGCATCGTAAAAGAAGTCGAACAAATCATCGTGCAGCGGCACGCATTTTTTCATAAATTCGGCGTAGCGCACGAGGCGTGTCAGATATTCGGTAAAGAGCTGGTTCGACGGCACGGTGCCGACGCCGCCCGGATAAAGAGTGGAGGGGTGCACATGGCGCCCCTCCATCAGGCTGAACATCTCACGCGTGTATCGGCTTACAATCAATGTCTCACGATAGAATTCGCCTGAAAATGGATTGAGCGCGGTCATGATCTCGGCGATCGTGCGATATCCATGAGCACCCGCGTTCCGCGCCGGCGTCCGTTGCGCCTTTATCCAGACGCTTGGATTGGTTTCCTTGACCATCTGTTCGCAGAAATCGACCCCGACCAGATTGTCCTGAAAGATGTTGTGGTCGAACATATACTCCGCGGCTTCGCCGAGATTGATGATCCAATCGGCGAGCGGCGGCGGCTTAATTCCATAAGCCATATTCTGCGCATAGACAGAGCACGTCGCGTGATTGTCGCCGCAGATTCCGCAGATGCGGCTGGTGATGAAGTGGGAATCACGGGGATCTTTCCCCTTCATGAAAATGGCGTAGCCGCGAAAGATCGACGACGTGCTGTGACATTCGGCAACCCGCCGGTTCTCGAAATCAATCTTTGTAAAAATTCCGAGACTGCCAACAATCCGGGTAATCGGATCCCAATTCATCTCGACAAGATTGGGCGACGCTTTATGGGGGCTCGGAGACGCGGAGCGACGCGTTGCAAGGTCGACCATGATCGCAGTCCCTTACATTAGAGTGGATGAGTTTTGTTCGGCCGATCAGGATCGTACCCGGTGGTGTAGGACGGCTCCTTATTGCGCCACTTCGGCTCCTTGTTGAGCGTGTGATTGGTGATTTTGCGCAGATTGCGGATGAGCACGCCGTAGGGCTTGACCAGCACCGATGAAATGCGCGCGCCGGGCGGTTCGTCCATGAACGGCATGAACTTGTCGGGAAAGCCCGGCATGGTGCAGCCGATACAGATGCCGCCGACATTGGGGCACCCTCCAAGACCCGCGATCCAACCACGCTTGGGCACATTGCACTGAACGACAGGTCCCCAGCAGCCGATCTTCACCAAGCATTTCCGCGAGCCGTATTCTTGCGCGAAATCGGCTTCTTCGTAATAAGCGCCGCGGTCACATCCCTCATGAACCGTGGGACCAAACAGCCAGCGCGGGCGGCCGAGTCTGTCGACGGGAATCATCGGCGCCAGACCGGCGAGCTGGCGCAGCAGATAGAGAAATGTCTCCATGAAATTGTCGGGCTGGACAGGACAGCCTGGAACATTGACGATCGGGAGACCGGCTTTCGATTTCCACTCGGCGCCCAGATAGTCCTGAAGGCCCATGCAACCGGTTGGATTGCCTTTCATCGCGT
This sequence comes from Methylocystis suflitae, assembly GCF_024448135.1. Classification (GTDB taxonomy): domain Bacteria; phylum Pseudomonadota; class Alphaproteobacteria; order Rhizobiales; family Beijerinckiaceae; genus Methylocystis; species Methylocystis suflitae. The sequence goes on along the minus strand of NZ_JAMRYX010000091.1, from coordinate 70,182 downwards.
GGATGCCGCCAAATGTCGCGCATGTTCCGGCGCCAATCACGGCAAGCGCCTTTGGCGCTAATCGGTCGATCCATTCGGTGGTTCTAATTGGCTGTCCGGTCGCCGCATCCGTTCCAACCGCCGCCCAATACCCATCGCCGCTCAGCTTCTCGTTCGGGATGGAGCCTTCGACGACAAGCACGAAGTTTTCGAGTTCGCCCCGCGCGCCTTGATGGAAGGCCTTCATGAAGTCGTCGCCCACTTCGTAGGAGAGCACTGCATTGTGCAAGCGCACCTTCGGTAGGCCGGGGATCGCTCCGAGGATAACGTCCTCTATGCTCGGTTCGCTGGCGGCGGTAATTGAGACCGAGTCGCCGTCGCAACTCAGTCCCGCCGTAAGCCAGAGCACGTCAAGCTCTTCGATTGTGGATGGAGGCCGATCTTGTCCTTTGGGAACTGGATGGGGGTCTGGAGCCATCGGTCAATCCTTTCACCAAAAGACGTGGCGACGGAAAATTCCAACCGAGGCTAACCTGCTCAGCTTTCGCATTTTTGGCTGCGAACAACGCAGCCATGCCGACGCGCAGCGGCGGCGTACAGGCCTGTCACGGCCGAAGGAAAACTCTGGAACTTGAGAAATGTTCCTATGAAGGAACGAAATGCACAGCTCGCAGACTGTGGCAGCAATTTTCAATTGGACGCGAGCGTCGCACTCGCATGTCTCGGCTCCAGCTCGAAATTGAAGGCGAGAGCGCGACTGAAGCGAGCCTTGAGCACGCTTCAGTCGCGAACTAGCGCTGCCGTAACTGACGCGGCTCGCACTCCAGCTCGAGCCTATTTTGCTTGGGCGAGGCCGATGAGATCGAAGTGGCGGTTGACGCCGGCATGGATGAGGTTGCCATTGAAGCGCGTCGAGCTTGATGCGCCATAGGCGTAAAGGCCGTTCGACTGGGCCGCGTAATTGAACCCTTGAGCAGCCCCGAGATCGTAGCGAAGGTAATCGACTTTGACGCTCCAATTTGGCGTGAACATCCATTCGACGCCGCCGCCCGCCGTCCAACCGATCAAGCTGTCCTGATAGGCGGGATTGACCAGCGTCTGGTTCGTGCCGCCAATGCGGCGAGTGAAAATCGCAGCGTTGGAAATGACGCCGCCATAGGCCATGCCGCCCGTGCCATAGAGGGCGAGCGTCGGGGTGACGAGATAGCCCAAGCGGCCGCGGATCGTTCCCAAATAATTGAGGGTCGCGGTGTGCTGCGCATAAGTGGCGAAGCTATTGCCGCCTCCCTGCGCGAGGGTCGCTTGCCACCGCGTGTCGGTGTTGCCCGAAACGCCGTGCAGATCCGCCTCGGCGCCGGCTAAGAAGCTGTCGGCGAACTTCCAATTGGCGCCGATCTGGAAACCGCCGATGAAGCCGGCGAGATGGTTCGTCTGGTCGATCGGCGTCGCGCTGGCGGCCACGGCTGGACTCGCGGCGGCGGCGCCGAATGGCCAAGGCTGCACGATCGACCGCGGGCTCGACCAAGCTCCACCGCCATTGAGACCGACGTAAACGTCAGACCAGCTTGGCGGCGGCGCAGGCGGCGGCGGAGGCCCCTCGGGCGAAAAGAGAGCGAGAAAATCCGAGCCCGGCGGCTTGGTGATCGGATTGCCGTCGCCAAAGGCATTGGCTGAGACCTCCAGATAGAAGAAGTCGGTCGGGCGCCCGGTCAGGCCATTCGTGGTCGTTGTCTGTCCGGAAAAAGATTGCGGGAAGAACGGCTGCAATGCGACCGGCGGCGCGAAGCTCGACGTAAACGAACCCGGCCAGAAGCGCGCGTAGCTCGCTGTCAGATTGATGAACTGATTCAGTTTATAGCGAATGCGCAAATCATATTCCGTGCCCATAAACGTGCCTCTGTTGCCGAGCGGAGCAAAGAGATTGGCGCGATCCCAGGCCGCCGCCGCGCTCGCCAGCCAATAGGCGCTGAACGCCGTATCGATCCGGAGATCTTTGAAAGGCGAAAATTCCAGCCGAGCCTTGGGCGCTTTGACGTTATTCCACGCGATATAATCGTTGCGTGAGAAAGGCTGGTTGAAGCCATAGAAGATATCGAAGGTCTGATTGACGCTGTCGAAAGGACTCTTATTGCCCGAGCCATAGGCGTAGTTGGCGCTGATCCGCGGTTTCCACGGATGGTCTGAAAACGTATAGCCAGCCTCGAATGCATAGGCGATGGCGTCGTGCTGGACGGTCGTTTGGATGGCGTTGCGACGCGCGCCGAGATCGCGGAATTCGCCGGTTTCGCCAAACTGCTTGTTGATGTCGAAGTCGTAATCAAAGTCGTTGATCACGCCATAGACGCGCAGGCCGGGCGCATAAGTGTCGCGATGAAACTTCAGCGCGTTCGAGACGTTGAGCGGATCCCCATATTGCTTGCGGCCCAAGAAATAAGGCTGGATCGTCGCATATTCCGACCAGCGGCGGATACTGAACACGCTGCCGTAGATCCAGTTCTGCCAGTCAGGTCGGTCGAACTGATCTGGATAACGAATAACCGGCCGCATCAGGAAACTGTCGATATCCCAGTCATTATCCTTCTTGCCGATTTTGATCCGGAAGCCGTCAAAGTTGTTGGTCGTGTTGCGGAACTCGTTCTCGGCGATCAATCGTCTGTCGAGCAGCTCGAAGTGGAAGCGTCCGGCGCGAAGGGTCAGCGGCCGATCATTGCCGAGATCGTCCTTGCCGAAGGCGTCCTTGAAATAAAGTTCGCCATAGCCGGAAATGAGCTCCGTCTGATTAATCTCCTGTCCCTGCAACTGATAGATGCTGTTATAGGCGCGCGAGTCCTGGAGCTCGAGGACGAAACGAAACGGATCGAGAATATTCTGCACGCCCAAATAGGCGCGCGTCCGCGACAACCATAGCGAGTTGGGGAAATATCTTCGCTGCGACGTCGGCGGATTGGTCGTCGTATTCGTCCAAGGCCGATAGTCGTCCTTGCGATATTCGAAACGCACGCGCGAATCGAGACCGACGTTCAGCCAGTCAATACCTTCGAATTCCTTGTAGGTCTTAGCCAGATTGCGCACATAGGGCGGAATGTCGGGTTGCGGCTCCAAACGATAGCCGCGGGTCGGCACGTAGTAGCTCTTCTTCACCAGCGGCGCCGCCGGCGCCCCGGGACCAGCAGCGACACCCGCGCCATTGGTCTTCGCCTTCACTGACCCTTTTTCCAGCGCGGCTGTTTTTGCGCCGCTATCCGATTGCCCCCCTTTTCCCGAAACTTCCTGAGAGGGCGCTTTGTCTTCGGCGTCCGCTATTTCGGGAACGCTAAGGGCAGCGCCGACAACGGCGCCAAACGCAGCTAACCTTAACTTCTTTCTGTTTTTGCTCGTCGACATCGACTTTTGTCCCGTATCGCTTAACCCAACTCCGATTGGCGCGCCTTGGGCGACGGACCGATATGTAAACCGTATACATATCGGATATGCCGTCGCGGCCGATCTGTTAAGCTCATGTTTTAGTCAACTCGATTTTTCGACTTGCGCTGTTGCGACAGAGCCACAGTAAACGCCGCAACTGCAGCCCGCGCCTTAATTTTCGCTTCGACATTCCCGCTCTCTCTCGTCCGCGAAGGTAGTGTCCTCTGCGAACTATTTTCCGTCTACGCCGCAAGAGGCAGTAAAGCGAAAGCGTGTCTTTTTGTCTATAGATTTAGTAGACCACTAGCTATATCGAGCGGAACCGTTGCCGTAATGTCACAGTCTGGCTGATTGGACGCCGCATAGCGACAGCGGCCAGACCGCCGCCTATTTCTGCAGGGTGAAGAAGAGGCGCGGATACCGCAGAAGCACTTTGCCGTCCGGTTGCCGCGGATAGGCCTGTGCAAGCCTCGCTCTGTACCGCGCAAGAAATTCGACGCGCTCATTTGCATCGAGCAAGTCGAGGAAGGGACGAAGGCCCGATCCTTCGAACCACTCGACCACGCCGTCAGGGCCGTCGAGCGGGTGGACATAGACCGTCTGCCAAATGTCGATCGTGCTGCAGAGCGGCGCGAGCAGATTGTAATATTCCTCGAGCGGCCCGAGCACCATAATCGACTTGGCGATTGGAAGCAGTCGCGGCGCCCAGGGGCCGTCCGCCGCCACCATGCGCATCGCCGCGTGCGAAAGCTCATGCGTATTGTTTGGCATTTGGACGGCGAGGCGTCCCCCGGGCCGCAAATAACTCAAAAGCCTTGTCATCAACGCTCGATGATCGGGAAGGAAATGCAGCGCCGCATTGGCGAAGATAAGATCGGCGGGCTGCGAAGGCCGCCAATGCGCGATGTCCTGCTTAATAAAAGTTGCGGTGGGCGTGCGCGCGCGGGCGACCGATAGCATATTGTCGGATTTGTCGATCCCGATGATGTCGGCGTCGGGAAAGCTCATCGCGAGGAGCTGCGTGCTGTTTCCGGGTCCGCATCCGAGGTCAAAAACCGCTCGCGTGTCGCAATAAGGCACGTGCGCAAGCAGGTCGCGGGCGGCGCGCGTGCGCTCCGCTTCGAATTTCAGATAGAGCGCCGAATTCCAGTCGTTTGTCGCGCGCCTTTCATCGATCCCGTCAGCAAGCGCGGGACTCAAATGCCGTCTCCGGCGTTGACATAGTCGCCGTTCTCGTCCGCCGGAAAGATGCGGGCCTTCGCCAGCGAGAGCGGAACGCGGCCGCCGAGCGAAGCCGAACGTTCGAGCGGCGAGTCGATCTCAAGCGTTTGATCATAGCCGTCGATGGCGATCGTGGCGCGAACGCCGGCAGGCGTGCGCCGCAGGCTCTCGACGCGACCTTCAAGGTCGCCGCTCCCTTCAGCGGCGACGGCGATATCGGCCGGTCGGAAGAAGACCCTCGCCGGCCCGCTGCGCAGGCCGTGGGTGTCGATATGCAATTCGCGGCCGCCGAACGTCACATGGCCGTCGGCGATGGTGACGGGCAACGCGACCGCTTCGCCAACGAAGGAAATGACGAACGGCGAAGCCGGACGGTCGTAAAGCTCTTCAGGCGTGCCAATCTGTTCGATGCGGCCTTCGTTGAGCACGACGACGCGATCGGCAAGCTCCATCGCTTCATCCTGATCATGCGTGACGAAGACCGTCGTCAATCCCGTCTGCTTATGGATGTCGCGCAGCCAGCGGCGCAAATCCTTGCGCACGCGCGCGTCAAGCGCGCCAAAAGGTTCATCGAGCAGCAGCACGCGCGGCTCGATGGCGAGCGCGCGCGCGAGCGCGACGCGCTGACGTTGGCCGCCGGAGAGCTGCGCCGGATAGCGGCCGCCAAGTCCGTCAAGCTGCACGAACTGTAGAAGCTCCGTGACGCGCGCCTTGATCGCCGCCCGCGATGGACGCGTTCGCCTTGGACGAACTCGCAGACCGTAGCCGATATTGTCGGCGACGGTCATATGTTTGAAGAGCGCATAGTTCTGAAACACCATGCCCACATGGCGGTCCTGCACGGGGAGATTGGTCGCGTTCTCGCCGTCGAACAGAACGCGCCCGCGATCGGGAGAATTGAGGCCCGCGATCACGCGCAACAGCGTCGTCTTGCCCGAGCCCGAAGGGCCGAGCAGAGCGACAAGTTCGCCAGGCTGAATGTCAAGGCTGACGTCGCGCAAGGCCGGAAAGGCGCCGAAATCCTGCTCGACTCCCTCAATGCGAATGGAAGCTCCGCGCTTGCTCGCTTCAGTGGCGGCGAGCGCGTCCGGAGAGCGCGTCGGCGTGACGCCATTCGAGGAACGTCTTGAGCCCGAGTGTGACAAGCGCCAAGCCTGCAAGAAGAACCGCGAGCGCGAAAGCGGCGACATTATTGTACTCATTGTAGAGTATCTCCACCTGAAGCGGAATTGTGTTGGTCAAGCCGCGTATGTGACCCGATACGACCGAAACGGCGCCGAACTCGCCCATGGCGCGGGCGTTACAGAGCAGCACGCCGTACAGCAGGCCCCATTTAATGTTGGGCAGCGTTACGGTCAGAAAAGTCTTGAAGCCGGAAGCGCCGAGCGTGAGCGCCGCCTCCTCCTCAATCTTGCCCTGCTCCTCCATCAACGGAATGAGTTCGCGCGCAACGAAAGGAAAGGTGACGAAGATCGTCGCCAGCACGATGCCGGGCACGGCAAAGATGATCTGCACGCCATGAGCCGCGAGCCATGGGCCGAAGAGGCCCTGGCCGCCGAACACCAGCACATAGACGAGGCCGGCGACGACCGGCGATACGGAGAACGGAAGATCAATCAGCGTGATGAGAACGCTCTTGCCGGGAAAGGAAAATTTGGCGATTGACCAGGACGCCGCGAGTCCAAACACAAGATTGGCCGGCACGGCGATCGCCGCGACAAGAAGCGTCAGACGGATCGCCGCGCGCGCGTCTGGATCGTCGAACGCTGTAAGAAAGGGTCCGATCCCTTTGCTGAAGGCTTCAACGAAGACGATTGCAAGCGGCGCCAGAAGGAAGATGGCGAGAAACAGCACCGCGGTCGCAATGAGGGCGTAGCGCGCAAACGACGAGTCCTGCGTGACCGGCCGAAAATTGACGCCGCGTCGGCTGCCGCTGGACGTGACTGCGATCTCAGACATGGCCAAATCTCCTGCGGCTCCAAGCCTGGACCAGATTGATGAGAAGCAGCGCGGCGAAGGAAATCGCCAGCATGATCGTCGCGATTCCGGTCGCGCCGGGGACATCATATTGTTCAAGCTTCACGACGATGAGCAGCGGCGCGATCTCAGAGACATATGCGATATTGCCGGCGATGAAGATCACGGATCCATATTCCCCAATGGCTCTGGCGAAGGCGAGCGCGAAGCCGGTAAGCAGCGCCGGCGCCAAAGGCGGCAGCATCACACGGATGACGGTTTGCAGCCGACCCGCGCCAAGAGTGGCGGAAGCCTCCTCCAACTCCACTTCGAGTTCCGAAATAATCGGCTGCACCGTGCGCACAACGAAGGGCAAGCCAATGAAGATGAGCGCGACCAGAATGCCCCAGCGGGTGAAGGCGATCTTGATATCGTAATCGGCGAGCGGCGCGCCGAACCATCCGTTTGGCGAATAGAGCGCCGCAAGCGAAATGCCGGCGACGGCCGTCGGCAACGCGAAGGGCAGATCGACGAATGCGTCGAGCAGCCGACGGCCGGGAAAATCGTATCGCGTGAGCACCCAGGCGACGATGAGGCCAAAGAACAGGTCGACGACCGCGGCCGCGAAGGAAATGAAGAATGTCGTACGCAGCGAAGCGGCGACGCGCGGCTCCGAGGCGATCGCATAGAGGCCGGAAAGTCCCAGTCCCGATGACTGCCAGATGAGCGTGGCGAGCGGAAAGAGGACGATCACGCCAAGATAGATCAGCGTATAGCCGAAGGTCAGGCCGAAGCCTGGAATGACGCTCGGCGCCGTGAAGCGCCGAGCGTTTTTGCCGACAAGGCTCGGGGAGGTCACCTTGTCAGCTCTTGTTTCTGGATGTCGTCGAAAATGCCGCCGTCGGCGAAATGTTTCTTTTGCGCCGCCGCCCAGCCGCCGAACGTTTTATCGACGGTGATGAAATCGATCTTGGCGAATTTCTTTACGTCGTCCTTCGCCGCATATTCGGGATGAACGGGACGATAGAAATTGCGTGCGATGATCGCCTGCGCCGGCGGCGAATAGAGGAAGTCGAGATAGCTTTCGGCGAGCTGCCTGTTGCCTTTGGCGTCAGCGTTGGCGTCAACGACGGCGACCGGCGGCTCGGCTAGAATGGACTGCGGCGGCGTCACGATCTCGAACTTGTCAGCGCCAAATTCCTTCAGCGCAAGAAAGGCTTCGTTCTCCCATGCAAGGAGCACGTCGCCGATGCCGCGCTGGGCGAAAGTGATCGTCGAGCCTCGGGCGCCCGTGTCCATGACCGGCGCGTTCCTGTAGATCGCCTTCACGAAATCTTTGGTCTTGGCTTCATCGCCGCCGAACTTCTTCAGCCCATAGCCCCAGGCCGCAAGATAATTCCAGCGCGCGCCGCCGGAGGTTTTGGGGTTGGGCGTGATCACCGCCACGCCGGGCTTGGCCAGATCGTCCCAATCCTTGACGGCTTTCGGATTGCCCTTGCGGACGAGAAACACGATCGTCGACGTATAGGGCGACGAGTTATTCGGTCGGCGCTTTTGCCAATCGACCGGAATTTTGCCGCTCTTGCTGGCGATCGCGTCGATGTCGGCGGCGAGCGCCAGCGTCACGACATCGGCGTTCAGCCCCTCGATCACCGCGCGCGCCTGCGCGCCCGAGCCGCCATGCGATGCCTGAATTTCGATGGTTTCGCCGGTCCGGGCTTTCCAGTCCGCTGCGAAGGCGGGGTTGATCGCCTTGTAGAGCTCGCGCGTCGGGTCATAGGAGACGTTCAGGAACGTCTGGCCCGCTTGAGAATGCGCGCTCGCCAGCATCGTGAGCGCAACCAAGCCCCCTAAAATTCCCAGACCCAGACTCTTCTGCAATCTCTCGCTCATGGTGACGCCCTCCAGTAGTCTATAAAAACGCTAGCATGAGTAGATTGATGGGGCAAGGCGAAAAAGCCCGCGTCAAGCTGGCCTGTTTGGCGTCAGCGAAATTTGGAGTTGGACGGCCGCGAAGGAAAGCCTACCAGCGCAGCACTGCGCCGCCCCAGGTCATTCCCGCGCCGATCGCCATCATGGCGATAACGTCGCCCTTTTTCAGCTTTCCGGCGCGATTCGCCTCATCGAGCGTGATCGGCATCGAGGCGCTCGACGTATTGCCGTAGCGGTCAATGTTGATCCAGCATTTCTCGAAGGGAACGCCGAGATTCTGCATCGCGGATTCGATGATGCGCTTATTCGCTTGGTGGGCGATCACGTGATTGACGTCGGCGGCGGTCAGACCGGCGGCTTCAAGCGTGTCGCCGACCACTTCAGGCAACAGGCGCGTCGCCACCTTATAGACCTCGCGCCCGCGCATCTTGATTTTTCCGGCCTTTTCTTCAAGCATTTCGGCAGATGGCGGGCGACGGCTGCCGCCGCCATAGATGCCGAGAATCCCCGTCATTGAACCGTCCGTCCGCAGGCTCGCGGCGAGCAGGCCGCGCCCTTCTTCTTCGCTGGCGCCGAGCAAAATCGCGCCAGCGGCGTCGCCGAACAGCACGCATGTCTCGCGATTGGTCCAATCGACGAAGCGGCTGAGAGTCTCGGCGCCAATCACCAGCGCGCGCTTCACCTTGCCGCTTCTGATGAACTGGTCGGCGATGGACAGCCCGTAAAGAGAACCGGCGCAGGCCGCGCCGACGTCGAAAGCGAAGGCGTTCTTCGCGCCGAGCTGCGCCTGAACAAACGACGCGCAGGACGGCGTCGGCGTGTCGCCTGTCACCGTGCACACGACGATCATGTCGACGTCGTCCGGCTTTACGCCAGCGAACTGCAGCGCCTCGCGCCCTGCGGCCGCGGCCAGATCCGATGTGGCCTCATGCTCTGCGGCCACTCGGCGCTCTTTGATGCCGGTGCGGCTGACGATCCACTCATTGTTCGTCTTGACGATTTTCTCGAGGTCGGCATTGGAGATGACGCGCTGCGGCGCATAAGACCCAGTTCCAAGAACTATCGAATTCGTCAAGACGTGGCGCTTCCTTCTGAGACGGCGTGGCTGAAGCTCGTAGCGAGGCGCTATTCATTAAGAGCGGCTCAGGCCGAGCGCAAATTTTTATTTTTGAGCTCCGGCAAAGGCCCTCATCGTCGCTGACTTATTGGCTTTTTTGCGCCAGCGCAGAAACATCTCCCAGAACACGGGCCTCAATTCTTTCTTAAAGTGCGCGCAACTAGACAAGCTCGGGGCTCGTCGGAGTTGGTTTATGGTCCACGCTATCATCTTTGCCGCCATCGCGCTCTTCGCTCTCATTGGCGCGCTGACCGCGTAACGCTGAGCCCGCGATTGCAAAGTCCGCCGCCGCATGGCAAGGGGCGCCATGCAGGATCAACAGAGGCCGCTGAGCGCCGCCCCGCGCGTCTCCTTCGTCTCGCTTGGCTGTCCGAAGGCCCTCGTCGACAGCGAACGCATCGTCACGCGGCTGCGGGCCGAAGGTTACGAGCTCTCGCGCACCCACGCCGGGGCCGACGTCGTCATCGTCAACACATGCGGCTTCCTCGATAGCGCCAAGGCGGAGTCGCTCGAAGCGATTGGCGCTGCGCTGAACGAAAACGGCAAGGTAATTGTCACCGGCTGCATGGGCGCCGAACCCGAAGCGATTACGGCGCGCTTCCCGCAAGTGCTGGCGATCACCGGCCCGCAGCAATATGAGAGCGTCGTCGACGCCGTACATCGCGCCGCTGCGCCCGCGCATGATCCGTTTGTCGATCTTCTCCCCGAACAAGGCGTGAAGCTCACGCCGCGCCACTACGCCTATTTGAAAATCTCGGAAGGCTGCGACAACAGCTGCTCCTTCTGCATCATCCCGCATTTGCGCGGGCCGCTCGTCTCGCGGCCGGCGGCCGATGTGCTGCGCGAAGCGGAAAAGCTCGCGCGCGCAGGCGTCAAGGAACTGCTCGTCATTTCGCAGGACACGAGCGCCTACGGCCGCGACATTCGCTACGCCGAGAGCATGTTCGGCGACCGTAGCGTGCGCGCGCGCTTTCTCGATCTGGCGCGCGAACTTGGCGATCTCGGCCTTTGGGTCCGCCTGCACTACGTCTATCCCTATCCCCATGTCGACGAGGTGATGCCATTGATGGCCCAGGGGAAAATCCTTCCCTATCTCGACATTCCTTTTCAGCATGCCGCGCCGAACGTGCTGAAGGCCATGAAGCGCCCCGCGAATGATGAAAAGACCCTGGCGCGCATTCGTGCCTGGCGCGAGGCGTGTCCAGACCTCGCGCTGCGATCGACGTTCATCGTCGGCTTCCCGGGCGAGACCGACGCGGATTTCGATTATCTTCTCGATTGGCTGGAGGAGGCTGAGATCGACCGCGCCGGCGCCTTCAAATATGAGCCTGTCGCCGGCGCGCCGGCCGAGGCGCTTGGCCTACCCGCCGTCCCGGACGACGTGAAGGAGACGCGCTGGCGGCGCTTTATGGAGAAACAGCACGCGATCAGCGCGCGGCTGATGAAACGCAAGATCGGCAAGCGCCTTTCAGTCATCATTGACGAACCGGGCGGCGGACCATCGGGCGCGCTCGCCAAGGGCCGCACCAAGGCCGACGCGCCGCAGATTGACGGCGCGGCCTTTGTCGCATCGCGGCGCCCGCTGCGCGCGGGCGACATCGTCACGGCGAAAATCGAACGCGCGGAGGCCTATGACGTCTATGGCGCGGCGACCTAAAGCAGCCCTATATTGGGGCCAAGCACAAAATATCGGGAGAGAAGCCCCATGACCGAAGAACCCCACGACGAGGGCAAGCCTCAGAATAAGCCACAGGAAACCCCGCCGCCCAGGCCTGAAGAGGCGCCGGCGCAGCCGCAGCTGCCGAAGTTCGTAATTCCGCGCAGCCTCTACATCGCCACGGCGCTGATCGTCATCGGCTCATTCGCGATTACGCTCTTTGTGCGCAATCCCTATACGCAGTCCGTGACCGAAGGTGGCGGCTTCTACGAGCACGGCACGGACAATTCGGCTCTGATGTGGGTCGCGATCTTCGTCGGCATTCCTCTGAGCTTCTGGGCCTATAAGCGCTGGATATTGCCGCTCTTCGAGCGCAAATAGCCAAAGCATTTTCCGCCAAAGCCGACGCGGATTCAGCGCACCTCACCAAACCGGAGCGCGTTCATGAACGCGTCCCGGCGCGCAGTTCGGTCGACGAACGCTCGAGTCTCGGCCCGTGCAGGTAGACGATCGCCGGCGGTGGCGTCACGGCGAGCCTACCGGCCTCGCTCTCGGGAATCCTCGCGCTCTTGAAATAGACCGCCGCCTTGGCGTTGGCGGCTTTGAGCGTCGCGCCCGGCCGGTCGATGACGGCGATGGGCATGCTTTGCGCAATCTCTTTCCATCGTCGCCAGCGATGGAACTGCAAAAGATTATCCGCGCCCATAATCCAGACGAAGCGCACGCCCGGACAATGCGCGTGCAGGAATTCGAGCGTGTCGCAAGTGTAGCGTGCGCCGATCTCAGCCTCGAATCCGGTGAAGGCGACCCGTGGATCGCGCAGGATCTTTTTCGCCGCCGCTATTCGCGCTTCGATTGACGGCAGTTGGCGCGCGTCCTTAAGCGGATTGCCGGGCGAGACAACCCACCACAGCCGATCGAGTTTTAGCCGCGTCAGCGCGACGCGCGAAACGAGCGCATGGCCTTCATGCGGCGGATCGAACGAGCCGCCGAAAAGGCCAATGCGCATGCCGGGAGCGTTGGGCGGGAGACGGGGGATCATTCCCTCTCCCGCTTGCGGGATCGGGTGACTCGAGGAAGTCGAGCCGAGTGAGGGCCCTCATCCGTCGCGCCTTCGCGCGGCGCCTTCTCCCGCAAGCGGAAGAAGGGACGCTTCAAGGGCTCGCGCAGCGCGCCACCCAAGAGACCACTCACCCCCGCACCTGACCGTCGCCGTAGACGCGATATTTGAACGAGGTCAGCTGCTCGACGCCGACGGGTCCGCGCGCATGCATGCGGCCCGTGGCGATGCCGATCTCGGCGCCAAAGCCGAATTCGCCGCCGTCGGCGAATTGCGTCGAGGCGTTGTGCAGCACGATCGCGGAATCAACCTCGTTCATGAAGCGCTGCGCCGCTTCCACGTCGCGCGTGATGATGCAATCGGTGTGATGCGAGCCATAGGTCTCAATATGATCAATCGCGCCCGCTAGCCCGTCGACGACCCGCGCCGCGATGATCGCGTCGAGATATTCAGCGCGCCAGTCGTCTTCGCTCGCCGGCTTCACGCGCGCGTCCGCGGCTTGTGTTGCGGCGTCGCCGCGCACTTCACAGCCTGTATCGATCAGCATCGAGACGAGCGGCTGAAGGTGGGTCGCGGCGCAGGCCTTGTCGACGAGCAGCGTCTCCGCCGCGCCGCAAATGCCAGTGCGCCGCATCTTGGCGTTCAGCAACACGCGTTTCGCCATTTCGAGATCGGCGTCCCTATGCACGAAGACATGCACGATGCCTTCAAGATGCGCAAAAACCGGCACGCGCGCCTCATGCTGCACGCGGGCGACCAGACTCTTGCCGCCGCGCGGCACGATCACGTCGATATTGCCGTCGAGGCCCGCCAGCATCGCGCCGACGGCGGCGCGGTCCGCGGTCGCGACAAGCGAGATCGCCGCTTCTGGAAGCCCCGCGGCCTTCAGCCCCGCGACAAGGCAGGCGTGGATGGCGGCCGAGGAGCGCAGGCTCTCAGAGCCGCCGCGCAGGATCACGGCGTTGCCGGCCTTGAGACACAGAGCGCCAGCGTCGGCGGTGACATTGGGCCGGCTTTCGTAAATCACGCCGATGACGCCGAGCGGCGTCGAGACGCGCTCGATCTTCAGGCCGTTCGGGCGATCGAAACTCGCCAGAATGCGGCCGACAGGATCCGGGAGATCGGCGATCTCCTCCAGTCCACGGGCGATCGCCTCGACGCGGGCGGGATCGAGCGTCAGCCGATCGAGAAAGGACGCCGCCGTTCCGCGCGCCTTGGCGTCAGCGACGTCGAGCGCATTGGCGGCGAGTATGGCGTTGCTCTGGCGGCGAATTTCGCCGGCGGCTTCGCGCAGCGCATTGTTCTTGGCGTCGGTGGAGGCGAGCGCCGCCGCCCGCGCCGCAGCGCGCGCGGCGCGCCCGAGCGCGACAAATGAGTCGCTCAGCGTCGCGTCTGCGCCGCCTGCCTGCGGCTCGCTGCGTAATGCCTGCGTCATAGCTTTCTCAACGGATCTGGAGTTTCGCTAACATGGCGGCCCCGGCAAGAAAAGCCGCCCTTGCGAGGCCTCTCGCGATATGAAAAAAAGCCGCATGTCCGCGCTTCAAGAGAATCCTTTCACTGGGCCCATTGCGGCTGAATATGACGTGCTGCGGCTGATGTGTCCAAACGCCGCCACGCTCGCCAAAAAGATCGGCGACCGGGTCGCGGAGTGGCGTTCCGACGCAGGGCCGATCGATGGCTTCGAGATCGGCTGCGGAACGGGGATCAGCACGCTGGCGGCGCTCTCGGCGCGGGACGACCTCAGGCTCACCGCGATCGACAGCGCCGGCGAAATGCTGAATCAGGCGCGAACCAATCTTGCCGATTACGCCTTGGCGGGCCGCGTCAAATTTATCGAAGCCGATGCGCTGACGGCGCTCCGCACGCTGCCGGATGCGCGCATGGATGTCGTCATTTCGAATTACGCGATCCATAATTTTCCTGAGGACTACCGTCAGGCCGTCGTTTCGGAAATTTTCCGTGTCCTGAAGCCGGGCGGAATTTTCGTCAACGGCGACCGCTACGCGATGGACGACCTGGCGGCGCATCTGGCCGATACGCAAGCCGTGGTGCGGGATTGGTTCAAGATATTCACGAAGATGAACCGACTCGATCTGCTCGAAGACTGGATCCTGCACCTCTTGAGCGACGAATCGCCCCAGCACATCATGTATTTCGAGCCTGCTATGGAGCAGTTGCGCGCTGCGGGCTTCGCGCCGGTCGCGGTCGAATTCCGCGACGGCGTGGACACGCTGGTGACCGCGGCGAAGCCCGGCGCCTGAGGCGACGCGCGCTTCTCTTTCAAGACGAGGCGCGCAACCCTCTCCCGTCGGGAGAGGGTTTGCCGCGCGCTCGATATCTCAGGCAAAGCCAACTCCCACTCTCGCTGATCATGCGCTATAGCGCGCCATGGACATCGCGCTTCTTGCTCTCTTCGCCTCCCTCGTCACCGCCATTTGCCAATCCGTCACCGATCTCGGCACAAAGGCCGCGACGCGAACGGCCGACGATCGCGCCATTCTCGCCGCGCAATGGTGCGCGGGCGCTGTCCTGCTGAGCCTTGCTTGCCTCATTTACTATCCGGGCCTGCTCAGTGCGCCGCGCGAAACGCTCGCATCGCTGACGACGCCTGGTTTCTGGACTCTGCTGACCTGGTCAGGCGCGCTAAATGTCGTCGCCTATGTGCTGTACATCCGCGCCTTTCGACTGTCCGACGCGTCGCTGGTGGCGCCGCTCGTTCTGCTCACGCCCGTGCTGATGCTGTTCACCTCGCCGATCATGACCGGCGAGCATGCCCCGCCAATGGGCGTCTTCGGCGTGCTGTTTACCGTGCTGGGCGTCGGCTTGCTCGACGCAGACCGGGCAAATGGGCGCCGCTTCAACTTCCATGTCTTCGTGCGCGACAAAGGCGCGCGGATGATGATCGGCACCGCATTGATCTGGAGCGTCACCGCCAACATCGACAAGCTCGGCGTCAGGGCGTCGACGCCGCTCATCTGGATCGCGGCGGTGACGATCGTCATCTCGCTCTGCGCCCTGCTCTACTGGCTTGCCGCGCGGCGCGCCGCGCCAAGCGCGTTCGATTTGCGTTACGCCATCGGCGCGGGTTCGGCGATGGCCTTCGGCAATACTTTGCAGATGTGGGCGCTCACCGTGCTGTTCACGCCTTACGTGATCGCCATCAAGCGATTGTCGGCGCTCTTTACCGTGGTCGCGAGCGGACGTGTGCTGAAGGAGGAGTCGAGCGGCCGGCTGCTTGGCGCGGCGGTGATGCTGATCGGCGCGGTGATGATCGCGCTGGCAAGGGAGTAAGACGTCAATAATGATAGCGACACTGAGCAATCAGCAAGGCGCCGTCTTCGAGTTGATGAGCGTATTGATGCGTTCGGGAGTCTTTTTATCCTGTGTCTGCCTATAGAAATAATCGGCCCAAGCCTGCTCGGAGAAGACGAACTTCATTCAACGAGCTTGCGCTCTTTTCCACGCCCCGCGTCGAGTTCCTGGATGGCAGCGCGCAGGCGCTCGGCGTTGCACGGGCTGTTCAGAAGATGATTCGTCTCCGAAAAGCCGCTGATCGAAGATCGCGGATATACGATGTTCGGAGCATCTCGCCTTTCGGCCAGTCTAAACACGTAAGAACGATGCATCCCACGAACTTTGTGCACCTTGAATCGTTTCGCGGCAACTAACTCTTTCCAACAAAAAAGCCAAATGCGATCGATCGCATAATGGTCGTCGAGATGGACGAACAGCAGATGAGTGGGGCACTGATCGCCGTCGTAGGTCGGAATAGGGCTTGTTTGCTTCCAGCCTTTACCCCAACCTTTTCTTGTCTTGACCGAAACGCGCCAGCCGGCAGGGGTCTCGAAATCGTGCTCGTGCTCATCGCCGACCAATGAACCGCCGAAGAGCGTCTTTCCATATACTTCGCCGAGCCAACCGACGCGCTCATTGCCCTTTAATCTATTGCCGACGGCATGCTCCGTGATGCGTTCGCGAATGCGCCGCTCGATCTCCGAAAGCTGGATGAAAAGCTCTGAGAAATCCGCTTGCAATAGATCCAGAGCCGTCGGATCGGCGGCCGTCATTACTCCTCCATTTTCAGCGCGGCGATGAACGCTTCCTGCGGAATCTCGACGCGGCCGAACTGGCGCATCTTCTTCTTGCCTTCCTTCTGCTTCTCCAGGAGCTTGCGCTTGCGGGTCACGTCGCCGCCATAGCATTTTGCGGTGACATCCTTGCGGAAGGCGCGCACCGTCTCGCGCGCAATGATCTTGCCGCCGATCGCCGCCTGAATCGGCACCTGGAACATATGCGGCGGGATGAGCTCTTTTAATTTCTCGCACATCTGCCGGCCACGTCCGTCGGCGCGCGTGCGATGCACGAGCATGGAGAGCGCGTCGACCGGCTCGGCGTTGACGAGAATGCTCATCTTGACGAGATCGCCGGCGCGATAGTCGGTGATCTGATAATCAAAGGACGCATAGCCCTTCGAGATCGACTTCAGCCGGTCATAGAAATCAAACACCACCTCGTTGAGCGGCAGATCGTACACAGCCATGGCGCGCTTGCCGACATAGTTGAGATCGACCTGCACGCCGCGCCGGTCCTGACAGAGTTTCAGCACCGAGCCGAGATAGTCGTCGGGCGTTAGGATCGTAGCCCGGATCCAAGGCTCCTTGATCTCCTCGATCTTCACGACGTCGGGCATGTCGGCGGGGTTGTGCAGCTCGATCTCGTCGCCGTTCGTCAAGGTGATCTTGTAGATGACCGACGGCGCCGTCGCGATGAGGTCGAGATTGAATTCCCGCTGCAGCCGCTCCTGAATGATTTCGAGATGGAGCAAGCCCAGGAAACCGCAGCGGAATCCGAAGCCGAGCGCGGCGGAGGTCTCCATTTCGTAGGAGAAGCTGGCGTCATTGAGGCGCAGCTTGCCGATCGCCGCGCGCAAATCCTCGAAGTCGGCGGCGTCCACGGGGAAAAGTCCGCAGAACACCACGGGCTGCGCCGGCTTGAAGCCCGGCAGCGCCTCGGCCGTGGGCTTTTTGTCGTCGGTGATCGTATCGCCGACGCGCGTATCCGCCACCTGCTTGATCTGCGCCGTGATGAAGCCGACTTCGCCGGGACCAAGCGACGCGACATCCTGCATTTTGGGACGAAAGACGCCAATCTTATCCACTTCGTAATGGGCGTCGGTCGCCATCATCTTGATCTTCTGGCCCTTCTTCAGGGTTCCGTCGAAGATTCGCACCAGCACAACGACGCCGAGATAAGCGTCGTACCAGCTGTCGACGAGCAGCGCCTTCAAAGGCGCCTTCTCGTCGCCATTTGGCGGCGGCAGGCGCGTGACAATCGCCTCGAGCACGTCGGGAATGCCGATGCCGGTCTTGGCCGAAATGAGCACCGCGCCCGAGGCGTCGAGCCCAATGACCTCCTCGATCTGCTCCTTGATGCGGTCGGGCTCGGCCGCCGGCAGATCGATCTTGTTCAGGACGGGAACGATCTCATGGCCGGCGTCGATCGCCTGATAGACGTTGGCCAGCGTCTGCGCTTCGACGCCCTGAGAGGCGTCGACGACCAACAGCGAGCCCTCGCAGGCCTTCAGCGAGCGGGACACCTCATAGGCGAAGTCGACGTGGCCGGGCGTGTCCATCAGATTGAGGACGTAATCCTTGCCGTCCTTGGCCTTGTAGTTGAGGCGCACGGTCTGCGCCTTGATCGTGATGCCGCGCTCGCGCTCGATATCCATCGAATCGAGCACCTGCTCGACCATGTCGCGCGCGGCGACCGTCCCGGTCTCCTGAATGAGCCTGTCGGCCAGGGTCGATTTGCCGTGGTCGATATGCGCGACAATCGAGAAATTGCGGATGTTTTCGATCTTGTGGGCGGTCATGTGCGCGGGGATAGCAGCGCCCGCCAAGGAATGAAAGGGCGCGTCCGCCCGCGCCCGGCGCCATTTCGAGCGCAGGGCGCCCCAGGGGGCGCGCCGGAGCCTTTGGGAAGGCTATTTCTTCTCCATTCGCGCCTCGAGCTCCGCCTTGCCCTTGTTAAAAAGCTCAATGGCTTTGGGCACGGCCCAGCGAATGAAGGCGTCCGCCGCCTTCACGGCCATGCAGCCGACCTGGGTCACGAGCGAGACCGTCTTGTCGAACCAGGGCAAAGCCGCGCTGTCGGCGGGAATCTTGCCCCTTACCCAGGCGACGCCATCCCTGGTCTTTTCCGAGATGAGGCTCCACAGCACGACGGCGGGATCGGATGAGGGCGCGGTGGCGATCGCGTGACGCAGCCGCACGACCTCCGCCGCAGCCTCGTCGGCCCGGCGATTGGCGGCTTCGAGCTGCCGGGAGGTCTCAAGCAGTTTCGTCGACGCCCCGGCGTTCTCAGCGGCGAGGCGGTCGCGCTCCGCGGTCATCGCCGCCAGGCTGTCGCGAACGTCGTCGCGCTCCTTTGCGTAGGCGTTCGCCTTCGCGACGATCTCGGACTTCTCGAAAATCTGCCGGTCGCGCTCCATGCGCGTCGCTTTGAGCTGCTCCTGCAGATTGGTCAGTTCGGAGCGGGAAACCGTATCTTCGGGTTGCGTTGAAGTTTCTTCGGACATGGCCGCCTCCTTTAGGGAGAGGATGGCTCGCGATGTGCGAACGGGTCGCGCGAGCAAAAACGGAATGGCCTCGGTGGCGGTTCGGCCTCAAAATCGCGCGCCAAGCGCGACCATGTTTAGTGTCAAAAAACTGATTCTGCAAAACCGGCGCAGCGGCGGCTATTGCACGCTATGCCCTCGTGGATTGGCTGTTACTGCGCGTGGCCGGCGGACTGTGCGCGCTGCGCCGCCGAGAGGCAGTCGCGCGGCGCCGCCAGACATTTATCCCGCGCTGCGCTGGCGAGCGCGTCGCCGCCGGCGCGAATAAGCGCGGACACCTTCTCGATGGCGTCCTGCACGAGGCCAGCCGCGTGCTGCGGCGCTGAAGCGCGGACGGCTGCGCTTTTCGGCGCAACTGGCGCGTGATCGGCGCGCCATTGCAGGGCGACGCAGACGAGGAGAATGCAAATCGCGCATTTGGCGAGAAAAACCAACATTCGTCTCCATCAGGGAAGCGGTTTTCTGTGTAAGTGATGTGGCCGCTAGGTTGAGCCTTCGTAAACGCTCCATCGATTCTTTCCCTGAAAGTTACGGCAATAAAATGCAAACCATGTCGATGCGTCGCCGAGCAACGGTTGAAGCTTTCGCATCGGCTTAGCGGCTGCTTAAGGACGCCCTGCTATCGCTGTTGGCGATAAGGAGCGTACGCCTTGAGTAGCATCGCCGAGGACAGCCACTACCCGTCTTGCGTGGACGCCGCATTGCATGAGCGGGTCGCCGGACGACCGGTGGATGAGGCGCGTCATCGGGCGTTCATCATTGCTCGGCTCGTCGTCGCCGCCTGTGTCCTGCTCTCGGCGCCGCTGATTCTCTTCTTCCACGGCGCGCCGACGACAAGCGACTGCATCCTTTTCCTGCTTGCGCAGATCCCTCTCGCTTCCGTGATCGTGTTGTCGCGCACGGGAGATTTGCGCCTTGCGCGGAGCCTCTCGATCAGCGGTTGGCTCGCGATGGCGACGGCCATTCACGCGCTAATGCCGGGCTTCGACGCCTTTTCAGTCGCGCTGCTGCTCGTTGCGCTCGTAGAGGCTGCCCTGATGCCCGACGTCAGCGCGATCATCATCATAGAAGTGGTCGCCATCGCCGCCCTTGCGCTGACAGCCGGCCTCAATCTGCGGGCGCCGCGCGAACTGCTGACCGAACATGTAACGACGACGATCCTTCTCGGAGCGCCGCTGTTTCTCTATATCGCCGCTCTCGTCTTCGGCGCCGTCCGGGTCGAGCGGGCTCGCGTCCGCGCCGAAGCGCGCAACGATCGCGATCTCATGCTCCTGACAGGCGCCGTTGGCGACATCCTGCTGCGCCTTGATCGCGCCGGCTTCGTCAACGCGGTCCTGGGCGACGGGCGCCACGTCTTTGATCTCAAGCGCGATCTGATCGGCCGCGAATTCTTCCAGCGCATTCACGTCGCCGACCGGCCGAGCTTCCTCAAGGCGGTCTCAGACGCAATCGACGGCAAGGTGATGGCGACCGCAGCCGTTCGCGTTCAGGTTGGCGTTGCGCGCAATGCTTCCAGCGAATTCGTCGCGCCCGTTTTCAACTCTTTCGAGGCGCGCGTGCGCCGCGCTCAATCAAACGGCGAGGAATGCGCGGCGGAGGCCGTCCTCTGCGCCCTGCGAGACGTAAACGCCACGCTCGAAGCCGATATCGCGCTTGCGGCGGCTCACGCGGCCGCCGAGCGCGCTGCAACCAGCAATGTGCGCCTTCTCGCCAATGTCAGCCACGAGCTGCGCACGCCGCTCAACGCCATCATCGGCTTCTCCCAAATGTTGGCGACCGACGAGATTGCGCCTTCCGAACCCGCCAAACAGCGGGAATATGCGTCAATCATTAGCGACTCCGGCCACCATCTGCTCGAGATCGTCAACTCCATCCTGGACATGTCCAAGATCGAATCCGGCGCCATGCAAATCGCGCTTGAATCCTTCGCTCTGCGGACCCTCGCCGATCAGTGCTGCGACATGATGCAGCTGCAGGCCGATCAGTCGGGCGTGACGCTCGCGCGCGAATATGCTGAAGCCCCTGGCGAGATCGCCGGCGACAAACGCGGCTGCAGGCAGATAATGATCAATCTGCTCTCTAACGCGGTGAAATTCACGCCGCGCGGCGGCACGGTCAAGCTGTTGCTTCAGGCCGAAGGAAATCACCTCGTCATCACCGTCGCCGACGATGGGGAAGGAATCGCCGCAGGCGATCTTGCGCGGCTCGGCGATCCCTTCTTTCAGGCGCGCGCGTCGCTTGAACGCGGGCATGAGGGGACGGGCCTCGGACTTTCCGTGGTGCGCGGACTCGTGGGTCTGCACGGCGGCTCGATCACGATCGAAAGCGGACTGCAGGCCGGCACGACGGTTTCCGTGCGCCTGCCGCTCGACTGCCGTAACAGCGGCGCTACCGGCGGTCCGGCAAGAATCGCAACGATCGCGCGACTCAGCGCGCCGCCAAGCGCGGCCGTCGCCGTCGGCTTAGAACCAGCAACGGTGAAGAAAATTGCGTGACGCCTCGCTCTACGCCTCTCGCTTTCAGGCTTCTCCCGCGGATCGCGCCCCGCCGCGCGACGGACGGCGCAATGGTCGTCGCTCAGTCCTTGCGCGCGTGTTTGGCGCGAAGCGAATCGGCGTCACGCTTATCCTCGGCATCGCCGCCGTGGCGGCGATCGGCGTGCCCATGAACGCGCTGTTCCTCCAGGACGGAAGACATCCGGCGCCGCTCTTCTCGTCTCAGCCTTCGAACGCGGTCGTTGGCGCGCCGACGCCGCCGGCGCGACGACCAGCCGTGATGGAATCCGCACGGATCGAGCGAGACGCAGACCTTCCGGCGCGCCCCTCCTTGAAAGATCCCATCGCCAGCAAAATCGAAAAGCTTGACGTCGCCAAAAGCCCCGACTGGGGCAAGAACGCGCCGGCGAAAGCGGATCCGCCGCACGCCGCGGACAAGAAGCGGGATGCGATCGGCCTGCTGATCGTCGGCGATCCGCCGCCGGCTAAGCCAAGCGCCGACAAGGCCAACAAAGCCGACAAGGCGGCCAGCGCCGACAAGACTGCGCCTGTCGACAAAAACGTTCTTTATGCGCAGCGCGCGCTCCTGAAGCTCGGCTACGTTGTGCGCGCCGACGGCGTTCTCAGCGGCGCGACGCGCCAGGCTTTGGAGAAGTTCGAGGGCGACGCCGGCCTTCCGGTCAAAGGCCGGATCACGCCGAAATTGCTGCAGCAGCTCGCGGCGCGCTCCCGCCTCCCGCTCCCTTAAGGCGCGCGCGTTCGACAATCATGCCGCTCAAGCGCTAGTTTGCGCCCATGCGACTGAGGTCCGACATATTCGTCTCCGCGCTAATCCGCCGGGCCGAGGTGCAAGGCGCGGTCGCCATGCTGCGCCGGCGCGGCGCCGCCGAGGCCGGCGCTATCTTTGTAAAGCTCGATCGGCTTGACGGGCGCGCCGCGGTCTATGGCCCTGCCCCGCAGAGCGAAGAGCCGCCGGAGGGAGTCGATCGGCTGTTCGCGCGCGTCCACGCAGGCGACTGGCTTGATCCGGCGGAGGCCGAGCAGAGGCTTAAGCGCGAGATCATGTTCGACCCGGACCTTTGGATTGTCGAGATCGAGGATCCCGACGGCCGCGTATTCGTCGACCTCGCCGCTTAGCGCAGGTTCCGAAAAAGTTGACGGACTTTTTCGGAACCTGCTCCAACATTTTGATTTTGAGCGATTCCTTATCGATCACATGATTCCGTGCGATCGGGAAGCGCTAAGCTGATTGATCGAATTTGCGCGATGGCCGCGCCAATGACTGCTGCGGCGACGCGCGGCGGCGCGTCAGCGCGCCCGGATCCTCTCGCGCCGCGCGGCGAGAATTCTCGCGCTCCGATCGCGCCGCGCCGGTCATTGCGCCCACGATGCGCGCCGCCGCCCGCTGCGGCGTCGAACGCATCACGCCGAGCAACGCCCGCACGACCTCGACGTCATGGGCAATGCCAGGCTCCGCGCAAAGAAGGATGCGCGTCGCCGATTCGAGCGGGACGCCGATCGCGTTGAGGGCCAGAGCGAGCGCTTCCCCGAGATGATCGACGACGAGCGCGCGCGCCCGATCCTTTCGGCACTCGAGCGCCTCGGAGAGGAGAGCGGCCATCTCCTTGCGATCATGGCGTTGCGCCGCGGCTTCCAGTTTCTCGACGAAAGCGCCGTCGGCGCGAAGCGGCGCTTCGGTCGCGCCGCTCGCCAAGATTTGGCGACAGGCGTTGAGCACGATGGCCGTGCGCTCGAGCCGGTTCGCCGCAAGGAAGAGCGGTTCTGGATCGAGATCCAGGTCATCGCGATCGAGCAACATGCGCGCGAGCGTCAGATCATCGCGCGCCGCTAGGACCAGTGCGCGCCTGGACGCCGAATCGAAATGCGCGGCGAGGTTGCCGGCGAGCGCCCGCAGCACTTCGACCTCGCGGCGCGAGGCAAGCGCCAGCATCGTCTCCCGATCGAGGCCGCGTCGGCGGGCGACGGCCGCCGCGAATTGGGCCGGCCCCTGCTCGGCGGTGGCGATCATGTCCCGCTGCGCGAGCTTAGGCGCAAACTGAAAGGCAAGCGCGGCCGCGGCGCCGCCCTTGTCGAAAAGACGCGCAAAAATCGAGGCAGGCGTTTCGGGATGAAAGCAGAGCGGCAGCGCCACGCGGGCCACTGTTTCTGCATCGACAATGTCGATGAGCCCAAGCGCGAGCTGTTCGAACTGCCGGAGGTCGGCCGTCGGATGCATCGATCGCTCGACAAACTGATCGACGACCGCTCGAAGCAGCGACGCGTCGACCATCCGACGCTGTTCCCTATCGGCGCCCATCGCTTCACCACTCAAACTCTTACGCAATCTCCCAGAAAATTTAGCATCCGGTCGTTGACGGAGCATTAACCCTCGCCAATTCCTAATCGTCAGGGACGGCTGATTCATCGTCGGCGGAACGAGCTTGGAGAAATCGCCATGGGGAAGGTCATCGCCTTCCAGCCGCGCACGAAGGGGGCGGCGATACGCAACGTCGTGCAGCAACACGACGCGCAGATCCTATTCTTTCTCGGCGTGCGCTATGTGCGGGTGGACGACGCTCTCGTCAATGACGCAGCGAAGCCCGCTCCGGAATCATGCGGCGCGGCGCCGGGCGGCGGCAAGCGCAGGCGCCGGGTCCGCGCCTGACCTCAGTCGGCAAGAACGAGCGCCCAATAGACCTTATATTTCGCGCCGGCCGCGTATGCCGTCGCGATGCCCATCCGCTTCACGCGCTTATCCAGCATGCGCGCATTATGCGGCGCGGAATCGCGCCAGCCGGAAAAAGCTTCCGCCAGCGTGCGATAGCCCGCCGATACATTCTCAACGGCGGCCGGCGTTTGAACGCCCGCGCCCGCGAGGCGGTCGCCGAGTTCGCCGCGCGCCGCAAGATCACCGCTTCGCGCCATGTCCCGCGCCTGCGTCTCCGCGACGCGCTGCAGCCCGTCATCCAGCGTCAGCGCGCCGAGCCCGCTGTTGCGTCGATAAAGCGAGATCATGTCGCGCGCCGTCGCCGGATCGACGCGCGCGCCGGCCGACGCCAGAGAGCGATACATCGGCGGCTCCGACTCCGCCGCCGGGCTCGCCGGCTCGGGCGTGGCATTGCAGCCGGCAAGCGCGCCGAACGCCAGCAGAATGGCGACGCGAGGAAGGGGCGACGGAAACATTAAGCGCATCTCGCTCCTCATTGTTTGAGAAACAGTGAATGGCGGGAGTTACTTCGCTTGCGCCTCGTCCGACGTTGCGGCGTCCTCGTTAGACGCCTCGGACCGTTCGGTTTGCTCATTTTCGCTTTTGCCGCCCGCGAGATTGGCTTCGATCGCCAGCGCGCTCGCGACGGCCGCTGCGGCCAGCTTGTCGAGTTCGGGGATGTTGACGATTGTCGGCGGCGGCGGCGAAGCCGCTGGACCGATCGAGATTCCAGCGTCGTTGAGGCGCTGGTAAAGATCGAAGTGCAGGTCGCTGCGCACGCGCGCGGACTGCTCGACATCCTCAACGTAGCACCAAAGCTCGAATTTAAAGATGTTCGCCTCCATGCCGAGGAACATCACCTGCGGCGCGGGTATCCGCAAAACGCCTTCCTGCGCGCGCGCCGCCCCAAGAAGAATGTCGCGCATTCTTTCCGGATCGACGCCGACATGCGGCGAAATGGCGATCTTGATGCGGCCGACCTTGTCGCCGCGCAGCCAGTTCTTCACCACGCCCGCGACGAGATTCGAATTGGGCACGATCATCGTCGCGCGGTCGAAGGTCTCGATCTCGGTGGAGCGGACATTGATGCGTTTGACATAGCCCTGCTCGTCGCCGACCACGACCCAGTCGCCGACGCGAATGGCGCGCTCCCAGAGCAGGATGAGGCCGGAGACGAAATTGTTGACGATCGATTGCAGGCCAAAACCGATGCCGACCGAGAGCGCGCCGGCGACGATCGCGAGTTTTTCGAACCCGAGCCCGACATAGGACAGCGCGAGCGCCGCGGCGAAAATGAAGCCGGCGTAGCCGAGCGTCGCGCTGATGGAGTTGCGCAAACCGAGATCAAGCCGGGTGAGCGGCAGAAAACGCGTGTCGAGCCAGCGCCGCAGACCTTGCGTCGCGGCAAGCGCCGCGGCGAAGAGCAGCATCGCCACAAGCGCGCTCGAAGGAGAGATCGTGACGTCGCCGATCTTGAAGGAAACGAACGCCGAGCGAATATTGCCCAGGAAATCGCCCGACTCGTAGCCGAGCGGCGCGAGCGCCACCAACGCCGCGGCGAGGAAACAGAGCAGCGTGACAATGCCCGACAGGAGCACGGCGAGCGGCGCGAGCTGCTCGCGGCGCACGCCAACACCAGTGATCATTCTCCGACCGAGGAAACTCGTCGGCGCAAGCGCCGCCTCAATGCCGCCGCGCGAAAGGATGACGACGACATACAGAATGGCCAGGACCGCCGCCGTCCAGCCGATCTGCAGGATGACGAAATTGGCGAAAGTGACATAGCCGGCCGCGCACGCCCCCACGAGCACGAGCACGATAAGAGCGCCGAAGAAACGCGCGGCGCTCATCCAGTCGCGACCCTCGGGGGTGGCGACAGCGGCGCCCTCCTCGATTTCGACTCGGCTTGGCAGACTGAAGAGGGCGATGGCGATGAGCGCCGCGACGGCCATAACGCCGATGCCGCGCGTCACGATCACGAGAGGAAGCCCCCCTTGCACGGACTCTTCCAACTGCTCCAGGAAACGCGTCGCGGAAAGTGTCGCCGCAGCCAGCGTGACGAGGTGCGTAAGACGTTTCGCAAGCCGATCGCCCGGATCGATCAGCCGCCAGTTCGGATGCGCGGGAGCAAGCACCGCGCGCGCGATGGCGTAGGCGAAGGCGATGCGCGCCACGCCCTCGACAAAGCGTCGCCAGATCGGTTCGAGCGTGGCGTCGATAAGGTCGTAGGCGTCGAAGGCGAGGCTTAACGCGCCGACCGCCGCGACCGGCGCGGCCGCGATAACGAGCGCCGTCCATCCGGCGGCGGCGGCCTTGCGCAACGGCGTCGGAGCAGACTCGTTTTCCGAACGACGGGCGACTCGTCGCGCCATGAAGAGCGCCAAGGCGACGCTCGCCGCGATGAGAAAAATGACGGCGAAGAACTGGGCGCGTCGGCCGTTGTTGAGGCGACCTATGACATTCGCCGCCCGGTCGGAAAGAAAGCTCGCAGAATCGCTGATCACGGCGGGCGCGCCATCGAGCGCGGCGCGCCACAGCGAAGGCGAGAATAGACCGTCCGTGCGCAGAAATAGATTCTTCGCAAAAAGCCCGCGCTGGCGCGCGACAATCGTTACGGCGACTTGCCGCGTCTCGAGCAACATGGCGCGCGCCCGTTTCAGAGTCGCGTCGACCGCGTCGTAAAGACGACGCTGATCTTCGAGTTCGGCGTTGGCGCTGACGCGCGCCGCCGCGTCGGCGGAGTCGGGTCCGTTCGGCGTCGCTTCGGGCGCCGGGACCGGCGGCCCTGTCGCCGGCGGCGGCTTCGCGACGCCGTTCTTTACAGCGGGTTTGCCGGGCGGCTTGGGCTCCGCCGGCTTCTCGGTCGCCTTCGGAGCCTCTTTTGGCGGCTCCTGGGGTTTTGCGGCGGCGGGCGCAAGCTCCTTCAACCGCGCATCGATCGCGGCAAGTCGCGGCGTCAGCTTTTCGATTGTTTCTTCCAGTTCGTGCGGCAAGGGTTCGATACGCGCGCGCAGACTGCGCAGCATGGCGTCGGAAAGCTCGGGCTGCTCGAGCGCCTTCTGCACCTCGTCCAGCGTGTCGCGCGCACGATCGAGACGCGCGTTGAACTGTTCGATCGAGCCAGGGGCTTCGTCGGCGCGCGGTCCTGTAGGGGCGAGCGTCGCAATCAGTATGGCGATCAGGAGCGTCAGTATGCGCACATGCGTTCCTTGAGTGGAGCGAGCCGATCAAATCGGTTTCGAGCACGCGGGCGAAAGATCAATCAAGCGGCGGTTCGAGTTCGTCGTGGTAGGACCGCTTGTCGCCGTTCCGGTCGACCACGGTCCATCCCCCCTGCCCGTCCGGCGCGGCGGCGCCCTCGGCGACCCGCGCCTTGCCGAACCCGCCGGGAATGTCGAGCACATAGGCCGGCAGCGCAACGCTGGTCACGCGGCGCGAGAGCTCTGCGTAGATTCGCCTGCCCGCCGCGAGGCTGAGCCGAAAATGCGCGGTCCCCGGCGCGAGATCTGGATGGTGCAGATAATAGGGCCGAATGCCCAAACCTGCCAAATCGCGCATCAGCCGCTCCAAGACGTCGACGTTGTCATTGACGCCCTTGAGCAGCACGGTCTGGGAGAGAAGGACTGCGCCTGCCTCGCGCAACCGAGCGATCGCCGCGCGCGCCGGCTCGGTCAATTCGCGCGCATGATTGACATGCAAGGCGACGAAAAGCGTCTTGCCGCTTTCGCGAAGCGCGGCAAGCCGATCGCTCGTCACGAGATCGGGCGCGACCGTCGGCGCGCGCGTATGGACGCGTAGCAGCCGCACATGCCGGATCTCGGCAAGCCGACGCGATACGGCGCCAAGCCGACGCGCCGACAGCATCAAGGGATCGCCGCCAGTGAGGATCACCTCAAAGATCTGCGGTCGCCGGGCGATATAGTCGAGCGCCGCCGCGACATGACGCTCGGGCAGCAGATCGCCTTTGCCACGCCCCACGGTCTCGCGCCGGAAGCAAAAGCGGCAGTAGACGGGACAGACGGACAGCAGTTTTAGGAGCACGCGGTCGGGATAGCGATGCACGAGCCCTGGAAGCGGCGAATGCGCTTCGTCGCCGATCGGATCGGCGCGTTCCTGCGGCGTCGACGCGGCCTCGCGAAGATCGGGGATAAATTGTCGCGCGATCGGATCATTCGGATCGGCGCGGTCGATCAGCGCTGCGATTTCCGGCGTGACGGCGATGCTGTAGCGCTGCGCCACCTGATCGAGACCATTGATCTCGCTCATGAGGCGCGCGTCAACCAGATCGGCCAGCGAGGCAAGCGTGCGCGACGGCGCGCGCATTCGCGCAGCTACGTCTTGATCCAGCGGCAAGCGTTTCTCCGCCGCGCAATCGCTCTCTCTCCCGCGAAGCGGGGGAGAGTTGGAGAGGGGGCGATGCGGTTTGCGTTCGGCTCGAATATATTCCCCCTCCCTTACCTTCCCCCGCTGCGCGGCAGAGGGAGGCGTCAAGCGTTCCGCGAAAAAATCGTCCGCGCGGTCCGTTATTGCTTCGCCCCGCGCGCGGCGCGTTTCGCCAGGGTGCGCAGCCGCAGGGCGTTGAGCTTGATGAAGCCTTCCGCGTCGCGCTGATCGTAGGTTCCGCCTTCTTCGAACGTGACAAGATCCTGATCGTAGAGCGACCAGGGGCTTTCACGGCCCACGAGCGTCGCCGACCCCTTGTAGAGCTTGATGCGCACGCGGCCCGTGACATGCTCCTGGCTCTTGTCGATCGCCGCCTGCAGCATCTCGCGCTCCGGCGCGAACCAGAAGCCGTTATAGATCAGTTCGGCGTAGCGCGGCATCAGCTCGTCTTTGAGATGCGCGGCGCCACGGTCGAGCGTCAGGCTCTCGATGCCGCGGTGCGCGACGAGCAGAATCGCGCCGCCGGGCGTCTCATACATGCCGCGCGATTTCATGCCGACGAAGCGATTTTCGACAAGATCGAGTCGCCCGATCCCGTGAAGACGCCCCAGCTCATTGAGCTGGGCGAGAAGCGCCGCAGGCGAAAGCTTGACGCCGTCCACCGCGACCGCGTCGCCCTTCTCGAAGTCGATCGTGACATATTGCGGCGTATTCGGCGCATCCTCGGGATTGCCGGTGCGCGAATAGACGTAATCGGGCGTCTCCTGAGTCGGATCTTCGAGCACCTTCCCTTCCGAAGACGTGTGCAGAAGATTGGCGTCGGTCGAGAACGGCGCTTCGCCGCGCTTGTCCTTGGCGATCGGGATCTGGTTCTTTTCGGCGAAGGCGATGAGATCCGCGCGCGAAACGAAGTCCCATTCGCGCCAGGGCGCGATCACGGTGATATCGGGCTCGAGCGCGTAATAGCCGAGTTCGAATCGCACCTGGTCGTTGCCCTTGCCGGTCGCGCCATGGCAGACCGCATCGGCGCCCATTTTGCGCGCGATCTCGATCTGTTTCTTGGCGATGAGCGGGCGCGCGATCGAGGTGCCAAGCAGATAAAGCCCCTCATATTGGGCGTTGGCGCGGAACATCGGGAAGACGTAATCGCGCACGAATTCTTCGCGCAAATCTTCGATGAAGATGTTTTCAGGCTTGACGCCCAGAAGCAGCGCCTTCTCGCGCGCGGGCTCGAGCTCCTCGCCCTGACCGAGATCGGCGGTGAAGGTGATGACTTCCGCGCCATAGGTCGTCTGCAGCCATTTCAGAATGATCGAGGTGTCGAGCCCTCCGGAATAGGCGAGGACGACGCGTTTGATTTCTTTTTTCTGGCGGGTCATTTTGGCTCTGGCTCGGCGGGAGGCGATTTGCGCGCGGACTATAGGCGCCGCGGGCCCGAGCGCAAGGCGGCGCGACGCGGCCCACGTCGGCGCAGGAGAAACGGCGTGAAGCGAACATTCGCCCTGGCGGGCGTCCTTTCTTTTCTGGGGCTATCAGGTCTCTGCGCGCAACCCGACCAGCGCGTCTGGACGCTTGGCGGACTGGAGGAGAAAAACGCCGACAGCATCTATCTTGGCTATGGGGTGCCGGAAAGCGACGACAGCCTTGGGAGCTTCACCTGCGCGCCAGGGAGCGGCTTGGTCAAAATCTGGATCGCCGAAACAAGCGACAAGCTTAAACCGGGAGGCAAGACGACGGCGATCCTTTCCGTCGGCGAAAAGACGGCGAAGGTCGCCGGCAAGCTCGTGCCCAATGAAGAAGCGGGCGTGCCGAGCTTAGAAGGGAGCCTGCCGGCGAAAGACCCGATCTTCGCGGCGATGGCCGGCGGTGAAACGCTCGACATCGCCGTTGGCGGAACAAAGCGATCGGCGCCCCTCGCCGACGCGGCCGAGAAATTCAAGAAATTCGCCGCGGCCTGCGCCAAGCGCTAAAGCCTCGTTTTTTACGACGGAGCCCCCTAAATTGACGCAATGAGCAGCCGTTCGACGAAAAACCCCACACGGCCCAAGATCGCCGGCCTGACCCCCGCGCGCCGTCGGGCGCTCGACATTCTCACGCAAGCGAGCCGGCCGGTCGGCGCTTATGAGATGATCGACCTCATGGCCGACGAAGAGGGCAAGCGACCCGCGCCCGTCTCCGTCTATCGCGCGCTCGGCTATCTCATGGACAACGGCCTCGCGCATCGGCTTGCGTCAAAAAACGCCTATATCGTCTGCGGCCACCCGCATGAAGCCGAAGAGCCCGTGGTTTTCATCATTTGTGAGCAATGCGGCGAGGTGAAAGAGGCGACGTCGCCAGGATTTGCCCGCGAACTTGCGGCTCTCGTCGGGGCCGCGCATTTCAGCGCCCGCACGCGCGTCGTTGAAATCGCCGGGCGCTGCGCCCGATGCGAAGGCAAATAGCAATGGCCGGCGCCACGCGCTGGCTCGCGCCGTTCTTCTTTCTTATGGCCTCGCTGGCCTTTGCGGCGGCGAATTATCCGCCGCTTACCGGTCGCGTGGTCGATCAAGCCGATATCATCGCCCCATCGACGAAAAGCGCGATCGAGACAAAGCTGAGTGATCTCGAGGAGAAATCCGGCATTCAGCTCGTCGTCGCCTCGGTCAATTCGCTGGACGGCCTGGACGTCGAAACCTACGCCAATGGCCTGTTTCGCGCCTGGAAGCTCGGCGAAGCAAAAAAGAACAATGGCGTTCTCTTTTTGGTCGCGCCGAACGAGCGCAAAATGCGCATCGAAGTCGGCTATGGACTGGAAGGAACGCTCACCGACGCGCTGTCGAAGATCATTTTGACGAGCGCGGTGGCGCCGCGATTCAAAGCGCGAGACTACGGCGCGGGAATCGAACGCGGCGTCGAGGGGATCATCGAGGTGCTCTCCGGCGATTCCGCCGAATGGACCAAACGCGCGCGGGGGCCGCAGTCCACGACCTTCGATGAGCTTTCGCCGCTCATTTTCTTCGCTCTGTTTCTGTTCATCGTGGTCTGGATGGCGCGTAGCGCGCGCGGCAGGCAACGGTACGAGCGGCTTTACAGGCGCGGCGGTCCGCCCTTCATCGTATTGCCCCCGAGCGGCGGCTTCTGGGGGGATGATTCTAGCGGCGGGTGGAGAGGGGGAGGCAGCTTCGGAGACGGCGGCGGATTCTCTGGCGGCGGCGGCTCGTCCGGCGGCGGCGGCGCTTCGGGGGATTGGTGATGCAGCTCACGGCGGACGACTTCGAGCGCATCGCGGAGGCTATTCGTCGGGCCGAAGAAAAAACCTCCGGCGAGATCGTCTGCGTGCTGGCCCGCCGCTCATCGGATTATGCTTTCGTTCCGCCGCTGTGGGGCGCATTTATCGCGTTGGCGTCGCCTTGGCCCATGCTGCTTTTCACCGATCTTTCGCCTCGCGAGATTTTTGCCGCGCAGATCGCCATCTTTATCGTTGCGACGCTCGTCGTTTCATGGGGACCGGCGCGCTATTTCCTGACGCCGCGCGCTGTTAAACGCGCCCGCGCCGCGCGCGAGGCGATCGAGCAATTTTTCTCGCGCGGCGTTTCGGCAACCAAGGCGCGCATGGGCGTGCTCATATTCGTCTCTTTCGCCGAGCGTTATGCGCGCATCGTCGCCGACGAGGCCATCGCCGCAAAGATCGCTAATGACGAATGGCAGGGCGCGCTGGATCTGCTGCTGGAAGACATACGGCGCGAGAGAGTGGCGGACGGCTTTGTCGCGGCGATCGAGGAATGCGCGCGACTGCTGGCGAAACATGCGCCGCCTGGAGCGCACGGCGACGAACTGCCGGACAAGATCTATGTGCTGTAGCGGGCCTCTTAGCCGGGCGGCCTGTCCCTCTCCCGCGCTCAGGAGGACTTTCGTTCGCGCGCGACTTCCCGCCAGCCGATGTCGCGGCGGCAAAATCCGCCCGGCCAATCAATAAGGTCGACCGCCGCGTAAGCGCGCGCCTGGGCTTTTGCAACGCTTTCGCCTAACGCCGTGACATTCAGCACGCGCCCGCCGGCGGCGAGCAGGCGTCCGCCTTCCTCGCGCGTGCCGGCGTGGGTGATGGTGACGCCCTCGACGGCTTCGGCGCATTCGACGTTGCGAATTTCCGAGCCGGTCATCGGCGTTCCCGGATAGTTTTTCGCCGCCAGCACCACCGTCAGCGCCGCGAGCGGCGAAAACCGCAGTCGCTCTTGAGGCAATTCGCCCCGCGCGGCGTCAAGCATCAGCTCGAGAAGATCGCCCTCGAGACGAGGCAGAATGACTTGCGCCTCGGGGTCGCCGAAACGGCAATTGTATTCGATGAGCTTTGGACCCTCCTGCGTCAGCATGAGTCCGGCGTAGAGCACGCCCGTAAAGGGCGCGCCCTTGTCGCGCATGGCGCGCATCGTCGGCTCGATAATTTCGGCCATCACGCGCGCTTCTATTTCGGGCGTGACGACGGAAGCCGGCGAATAGGCGCCCATGCCGCCTGTGTTCGGCCCGGCGTCGCCCTCGCCGACCCGCTTATGATCCTGCGCCGTCGCGAAAGGCAGCGCGCGAACGCCGTCGCAGATTGCAAAAAACGACGCCTCTTCGCCTTCGAGACATTCCTCGATGACGACCTCCGCGCCCGAGAGGCCGAAAGCGCCCGCGAACATCGCTTGCGCGGCGCGTTCCGCCTCATCTAGCGCCCGGGCCACGACGACGCCTTTGCCGGCGGCGAGCCCGTCCGCCTTGACGACGATCGGCGCGCCGCGTTCCCGCAGATAGTTTAGCGCCGGCTCAAGCGCAGCAAACCGCGCATAGCTCGCGGTCGGAATCTGGTAGTCGCGACACAAGTCCTTGGTGAAACCCTTGGACCCTTCGAGCTGAGCCGCCGCCTGCGTCGGCCCGAAGGCGAGGATCCCGTGCTTCTCCAGTTCGTCGACGAGACCGCCGATCAGCGGCTGCTCGGGCCCGACAACGACGAGCGCAATTCCCGCCTCCCGACAAAAATCGATCACGGCGGGGTGGTTGGCGACGTCGAGATCGACGTTATCTCCCACACGAGCCGTCCCCGGATTGCCTGGCGCGATATAGAGCCGCGTCAGCAGCGGGCTTTTCGTTAGCGCATTGGCGATCGCATGCTCGCGACCGCCCGATCCGATCAAAAGAACATTCATTAACGCTCGCCCGGTTGCTTCGTTTCCGCTTCTAGAGCGCGCGGACGCCAAAAGGCAATCCGCCGCTAAAATGCTAGGCTTGCCCGTTGCATAAGCGCCGCTAGCTATCGGACCGGGGGCTAGCGGCTGGAGTGTCCCACAATGTCCATTACCCGAGATATCGCAACGCATGATAATGCGGTCGCCTATGGCGGCCTCATTGACGCTATAGGCGGCGTCGCCACCATCGTCCTTGTGATTTGCGGTTTAGTTGGCATAGCGCCCCCCATGATGGTCGCGATCGCGACGATCGTGTTCGGCGTCGCATTGTTAATTCAAGGCGGAGCTATGCTGTCGGAATATACGCAGGTCGTGTTTCCCGGCGGCGTTCGAACCGCTTCCATCGAGCAGATGGGCGGCAATAGTCTTGCGCTCGTCTTTCTCGTTGGCGCGGCCGGCATTGTGCTCGGCGTTTTGTCGCTCCTTGGAATCAGCGCGGCGGTCCTGACACCGGTCGCCGTCATCGGCTATGGCACCGCTCTGTTGCTGAGCAGCAACGCCGTATGGCGCCTCTATGTGCTGCGGCGCGCCTCCGCCCAGATGGAGACCGTAGTCGGACAATCGCAATATGTTGGCGCCGAGATGCTCGCGAGCGAAATGGCGTCGGGTTCAGCGGGCATTCAGGCCCTCGCAGGACTGGCGGCAATCGTCCTCGGCATTCTTGCGCTTGCCGGCAACACCGCCGATTTGACCTTGAACCTGGTGGCGCTCCTCGCGCTCGGCTCCA
Source organism: Methylocystis suflitae (assembly GCF_024448135.1). Classification (GTDB taxonomy): domain Bacteria; phylum Pseudomonadota; class Alphaproteobacteria; order Rhizobiales; family Beijerinckiaceae; genus Methylocystis; species Methylocystis suflitae. Next base: position 35,726 of record NZ_JAMRYX010000091.1, on the reverse strand, counting down.
CGATTGTGCTCACGGGCAGCACCCTTAGCGCCACGGTTCTGAGCTTTATGCGAACCTGAGCGCAACGCCAGCGGAACAAATGCCCCCGGCTCCCACCGGGGGTATTTTTATCCCTCGCGGAAGGCCAAACAGCTTCCCTCCCGGAGTGAAAATGCTCTAAAGACGGCGCAATCTCTCTTTGCGAGGCGATATGGCGCGCCAGTTCATTTACCACATGCAGGGCCTGACCAAGACCTATCCGGGCGGCAAGAAGGTCTTGGAGAACATCAATCTGTCCTTCTACCCCGACGCCAAGATCGGCGTTCTCGGCGTCAACGGCTCCGGCAAATCGACGCTGCTGCGCATCATGGCGGGCGTCGACAAGGATTATTCTGGCGAAGGCTTCGTCGCCGAGGGCGCGCGGGTCGGCTATCTGCCGCAGGAGCCGCAGCTCGACCCGACGCTCGACGTACGCGGCAATGTCATGCTCGGCGTCGCGGAGAAGAAAGCCATTCTCGATCGCTACAACGATCTCGCCATGAATTATTCGGACGAGACCGCCGATGAGATGACGAAGCTCCAGGACGAGATTGAGGCCAAGGGCCTGTGGGACTTGGACAGCCAGGTAGACCAGGCGATGGACGCGCTGGGCTGTCCGCCGGACGACGCTGACGTCACTAAGCTTTCGGGCGGCGAGCGGCGTCGCGTCGCGCTGTGCAAATTGCTGCTCGAACAGCCGGAAATGCTGCTCCTCGACGAACCGACGAACCATCTCGACGCTGAAACCGTCAACTGGCTCGAAGGACATCTGCGACAGTATCCCGGCGCAATCCTGATCGTCACCCACGACCGCTATTTCTTGGACAATGTCACGGGCTGGATATTGGAGCTCGATCGCGGCCGCGGCATTCCCTACGAGGGCAATTACACCAGCTGGCTGAAGCAGAAGCAGAAGCGACTCGCTCAAGAATCTTCCGAGGACAAGGCGCGCCAACGCGCGCTCGAAGCCGAGAGCGAGTGGATCGCCGCTTCGCCGAAGGCGCGGCAGGCGAAAAGCAAGGCCCGCATTCAGCGCTATGAGGAACTCGTCGCCAAGCAGAACGACAAGGCCCCGACGACCGCGCAGATCATCATTCCCGTGGCCGAGCGTCTCGGCGACAATGTCATCGATTTCGACCATCTGTCGAAAGGCTATGGCGACACGCTCCTGATCGACGATCTCTCCTTTAAGTTGCCGCCCGGCGGCATCGTCGGCGTGATCGGGCCGAACGGCGCCGGCAAGACGACGCTGTTTCGCATGATCACCGGACAAGAGAAACCCGACAACGGGACGATCGAGATCGGCGACAGCGTGCAGCTCGGCTATGTCGACCAGTCGCGCGACGCGCTGCACGCCAACAAGACCGTCTGGGAGGAAATCTCGGACGGCAATGAGGTGATCTATCTCGGCAAGCGCGAGATCAACAGCCGCGCCTATTGTTCGGCCTTCAATTTCAAAGGCGCCGATCAGCAAAAGAAGGTCGGGCAGCTTTCAGGCGGCGAACGCAACCGCGTGCATCTCGCCAAGATGCTGAAGAGCGGCGCCAATGTGCTGCTGCTCGACGAGCCGACCAACGATCTCGACGTCGACACGCTGCGCGCGCTCGAAGAGGCGCTCGTCGATTTCGCCGGCTGCGCCGTCATCATCTCGCATGATCGTTTTTTCCTCGACCGCATCGCGACGCATATTCTCGCCTATGAGGGCGACAGCCACGTCGAATGGTTCGAAGGCAATTTCGCCGATTACGAAGAGGATAAGAAGCGGCGCCTCGGGATCGACAGCGTCATTCCGCACCGGCTGAAATATAAGAAGTTCGCGCGGTGACGAGGAGACGTTAGCTAGGAGAGCGATCAAATAATGAGCAGGCTTCCTCTGGTCATTTACTCTGGTAGATGAATCCCTGTTTTTTGCGTGCCCAAGTAAGTTTATGGATCCATTTGAAGGCTACGATTAAACAGTTAAGAGAATCGCTGTCGTATAAGCTTAAAATCATAGTTGATCGCGTAAGCTATGTCGATTTTGATCATGACAGAGTTTGACCAGTTCCCGCTGAACCGCCGACGGCAGCTCGCCGGGCGCGCCGATCCCGTGGAAGTGTATATTGTATGTCGCAAAACGGCTACGAAGTTTCAGGAGTAGATATGGAAGAGCAGAAGAACCCCGAATATAATGACAATGATCCTGATGTATGGGTAGTTGCGAATTTGGTCGTTTCTACGGTTGCGATGTTCGCTCAGCTTGCCTGTCTCAAATTACAAGCGAAGCAGAATGCCACAAGCGGTCTTGGCAATCCGCATACTATGTTGGTTTTTGAAAAATTGCAGGATTCTATTCAGACAGCCGTTCAGCACGTTGAAGGCCTAATACGTGTTCTGTCTCGCGCTGGCGGCGATGACGTTGAGCCTTTACGTGCAGACTTTCGATTTGGGGCCGGGCGCGCCTATTTCGACCCCCAGACCTTTGATCGTTATCGAGAACTGGTATCTCAAATAGCTCTCGATGCTTCGCACGTCTCCACTTGGACGTTACAAATGATCCGTGTTGATCCAAATTTTGCCGCGACCATTGCGGCTAGCATTGCCGCACAGTGCGGAAGCGTGCAGGAACGTATCAATGCGCTTTTTATAGGCCAACACTCTAACGAAAGCGTTTTGGAGGAATGCCTATCGATGCTGCGTACGTTTAACAACATGCTTGGCCAACTCGAGCGCAGTCGGAATTAGCGCGAGCGACGCCTGCTGTTCGGACATGCGCGCCATACGGATCTGCCGAGAAATTACTGCTGCAACTTCAAGTGCGGCGAAGTCGCTGACGACGAGCCCTTCGCGCGCATTGGCAAGCCATTGCTCCATGTTCATCGTATGCGCGTCGCGCAGAATCAGTGGAACGATTGCGCTCGCATCAAGATAAACGCTCATTCTTCTTCGTCCCGCATCCTGCGGATGAGAGCGACCGCGTCCTCGCCGAGCGGCGGTCGCTCGTCTCGGCGCTTGCGCAGCCATTCGAGGTCGGCCTTCGTCATTCGTTTGGGCGCTTCATCGGGCGTGCTCGGGCGCAGTTCGACGACGGGTTTGCCGTGGCGGGTGATCGTCACCGTCTCCCCCGCCAGCGCCTCGTCGATCAGCCGGGACAATTGTTCTTTCGCCTTGGCGATGGGGTAGGACGACATGGCCGCCTCTAAAATGGTCATTTTTCGAAAAATAGGACCTAATTTCCGGCGACACAACGCTACGGCGCCACCAGTTCGACCTCCGGAAAATATGTCCGATACCGCCCCAAATCCCGCGTCAAAATCGGCACGCCAAGCACGCTCGCCTGCGCGCCAATGAAGAAATCGGGCAGCGCGCTGCTGCGCGCGCCGCCCCGTCGCCGATAGTCGCGAAAGGCTCGACCAGCGCGAAAGCCGGCTGCCCTCGGCAAATCCAGAAAGAGCAGATCGAAGCGCGCGATTTCGGCGTCGCAGGCGGCCTCGGTGGAAAAGCCGAGCGAAAATTCCGAATAGATGATCGCGTTGATCGCCAGCGGGCCGCGCGACATCGCATCCGCCAAAGCGTTGATCGACCACTCCGCCCAATTCTCGTCGCCGCTTGCAATGTCGATCAAAATATTGGTGTCGACAAGGATCACTCCTCGCCTCGCGTGAGCTTCATGACTTCTTCAGTCGAGAAGCCCTTAAACGGCCTTCGGCGCGCCATTGCTGTAAGCGTGCGGCGAAAGTCGCTTTGCTCTCGTGCGTTGGCTTCGCGCTCCACCAATACGCCGCCTTCCGGCCGCGCACGCACGCTCACCCTGTCGCCGGGACGGATGCCGGCCGCCTCACGGACAGCCTTTGGCAAGGTGACTTGGCCTTTAACGGTGACTTTTGTGCTCATGCCCACACAGGGTAATACCAATCGAAGAACAGTAATACCCGATCGAAAAAGCGTCAAACTGCGGACAAGGCGTTTAACCGGCCGTCCGCCCAAACGCCTTCCGCAGCTCGTCCTTCGCCTGCTCCAGCACCTGTCGGCGCGCGTCGGGCAAATCCTTGCCGGCCCTGTTGATGTAGAAGGTCAGCATCGACATGGCGGAACGGAACGGGTCCGCTTTGCGCCGCTCGCTCACCTCCGCCGACCGCTTGAGGGAGCGGGCGATCTTCACGGGGTCGTCCCATGTGAACACCCCCGCGTCGAGATCGAGCGCGTTGCTGTGGCGCGTGACCTCGCCCGACCAGTAGTTGGTCGCCGTTTTTGAATGTTTTGCCGGCGCGCGGCTTTTCGGCTGCCTTTGCGCCATCATCCGCCTCGTCTCAGGAGCGCTTGTCAGGAGCACTCGTCAGGAGTCCTTGGGCAGGTAGTCGGCCGCCCACAGAAATCAACGTTGCTGAAGCGTGACCGCCACGAATTTGCCATTTGTGCGTGGCGCATTTGCCGGCTGGGTCCTGGGCGGCCAATGAGGGAAATTTAGATGAGACTATTCCGCCGGGCCGCCGCCTTTGTCGCCATCGGCGCTCTGCCGCTCGCAGGCTGCGCGCCGCAGGAGTCGCCCGTCGCTTCGGCTCCCGCCGCCTATGACGAGGCCGCTAAGGCGACCGAGCTCACCGGCCAGGACGCGCTGCATGCGCGAATCTCCCATTACGCCCGCATCTACGACATTCCGGAATCGCTTATTCATCGCTCGATCCGCCGCGAGAGCAACTACAATCCCGCGGCTCGCCATGGGCCCTATTGGGGACTGATGCAGATCCGCCACGACACGGCGCGGCACATGGGCTACGACGGGCCGGCGAGCGGCCTTCTCGACGCCGACACCAATCTTGCGTTCGCGGTGCCTTATCTCGCCAACGCCTATAAGGTCAGCGGCGGCGACGAAGGTCGGGCGATCAAGCTTTACGCCGGCGGCTACTATTATGAGGCGAAGCGCAAGCGGATGCTCGACAAGCTGGTGACGTCAGCCTCGCAGTGAATGCCCCAAGCGTTATTGGTTTTTCGGCGTGAAGGTGCTGCGCACCCGGCCCCCCTGCGCCGCGCCGCCTTGCACGGTCGCCATGCCGGTCGCCACGTCATAGACGAGCTTGTCGCCTTTCACGATGTTCTCGGCCTGGGTGAGCGTGACGTTGCCGAAGAGATAAACCTTGTTTTCGGCCTTGTCGTAGCTGCCCCGATCGCCCGTCCCGATCTGGTCCTTTGAAACCAGCGTCACCGGCCCTTCGACGTCGATATGTTTGACGCGGTCATTGGACGTCGCGGCGGGTTGTCCGCTGCCCTTTCCTTCGAGGAAAATGATGAGGCGCGAGGCCTTGAGCGTCGAGGGCCCGTTCGTGACGATGACGCTGCCGGAGTAGATGAGCTTCTGCTCCTTCTCGAAATAGTCGAGCTTGCCCGCGTCGATGTTGAGCGGATCCTTGGCGGAGGCGCCCGGCAGAATGCCGCCCGAGCGGCCTGCGGCGCCTGCCGGCGTCGCGGCGACGAGCGCAGCAAGGAGAAGAACGAAAGGGTGGCGGCGCATTTAGTCCTTGGTCGCGGCGCCCGAAGTTGGCGGGGGCGTATCGCCCTCCCCGTATAGCACCGAATGGACGCGTCCCGCGAAGGACGCGTGACGCTCCTTTTGGGAAAATTCCACAGACTGCGCGGTGACCTCGCCGCCGTCGATTTTCAAGAGCACGGGCTTGTCGGACGTCATCACGCTGTCCTTGAAGTCCATTACTGCCGACTCGAGCCGCATGTCGAAGTTTTTGTCTTCGTGGATATTGACGCCGCCGGTCATATCAGCCCGATCGGCTTTCCTGTTGTAGACGCCCTTCGCCGCCGACAGGACTATGGAATTGTCCTTGGCGTTCTCGACCCGCACCTCGAGCTGATCGAGTTCGAAGACATCAGGCTTCGCCAGATCTTGCGTGCCGACGAGCGCGCGCACTTCATAGGGACGCCCGTCCTTGCGATAGCCGACGAGCTTGGGGCTTTCGATAACGATGCGGGAGCCCTTGAGCGCGACGCGCGCCAGGCTCAGATCCGCGGGCAGAAAGCGCAGCGAGCTGATCAGCAGGCCGAGGCCGACGATTCCAACGACGCCGCCCGCCCCCCAAAGGATCCAGCGGCGCAGGCGCGCAACGCGCGTCGTGTGGCGCAGCGCCTCCGGAAAGGCGCTCTGGCGCGGAACAGCAAGGCCGCCCAGGCGATCGCGAGGGCTGGGCGCCGGCAAGACGTCGGTCATGCCGTGATCATGAGGCGGGCAGGTGGCGAATTCGAGGCAAAGCCAAAGCCTGACTCAACGCCTTACTCAACGACCTTACTCATGGGCAAAAATGTCGGTTTCCGGCCAGCCGGCGAGGTCGAGCCGGGCGCGGGCCGGCAGAAAGTCGAAACAGGCCTGCGCCAGTTCGGCGCGGCCCTCGCGGGCGAGCATGGCGTCGAGCTTGTCCTTGAGCTGATGCAGATAGAGAACGTCCGACGCCGCATAGGCCTGCTGCGCGTCGGAAAGAACCGGCGCGCCCCAGTCCGACGACTGCTGCTGCTTCGAAATCTCGACGCCAAGAAGCTCGCGCACGAGATCCTTGAGGCCATGCCGGTCCGTATAGGTGCGGGCGAGCTTGGAGGCGATCTTGGTGCAATAGACCGGCGCCGGAACGAAGCCGAAGGTCTTGGCCAATATGCCGATGTCGAACCGGGCGAAGTGGAAGAGCTTCAGAACGGACGGATCGGCGAGCAGGCGTTCGAGACGCGGCGCGCGCGTCTGACCGCGCCCGAACTGGACAAGCTCGGCGTCGCCGTCGCCGAAGGAGAGCTGCGCCAGGCACAGACGGTCACGATGCGGATTGAGGCCCAGAGTCTCGGTGTCGATCGCGACAATGGCGCCAGCGCCGATCCCCTCGGGGAGATCGCCCTGGTGGAGGCGGATGGTCATGCGGCTCGAATCTTTCGATGTGGAGCGGACAGTCTATCGCAGAATGCGCAAGGCTTGTCGAAGCGTTGCGGGGTCGCGCCCGACTCGCTCGCCTGCGCGGCGAATTGTGCTACCTAATGGCTGGGCCCTGGTCGATGCGCCTCCTGGCCCAGGGAGTAACCCCATGCGTTACATTCTTGCATTGTTTCTCGCTTGCGCGATTGCTGCGCCGCCCGCCTCCGCGGCATCCTCGAAATCCGCCGGCAAATCCGTTTCGGCCTCAAAATCGGACCAGGCGACAAAAACCGGCAAGCGCAATCGGCAGAACGCCGATCGCGGCGGCGCCGGCGGCATCCATCCTTTGGTTGGAAGCGGCGACTATTAGGGGTGACGCCGCAGGGCTTTGGCTAGCGTTCGGCGAGTTGCGCTTCACATGGAATCGACCCGCCCGATAACGCGCAAACCGCTCCTCTTGTCAGACGCCCGCCAAGTCTTCACTCTATCGCTATGCAAAATTCGCGGGATGGCGAGAGAACGCCGGTGAACGATCAAACCAACGGTCTTAACGGCTCCGACCGCCGCTTCAACACGCTGGTCATCGAACTGGCGATCCGCCTGTTCGCGATCGGCGCGCTGATCTACTGGACCTTCATCATCGTCCTGCCTTTCGCGGCGATTATTCTGTGGAGCGTCGTGCTCGCCGTGGCGCTCTATCCGATCTTTCGCGTGGTGGCCGAAATATTGGGCGGCCGGCCAATAACAGCCGCCATTTTGATGACGATTGCCGGCCTGGTGCTGATCATCGGGCCCGTCACCTGGATGGCGGTCGGCGCCATCGACCCCATCAAGGCGGTGATGGCGGGCATTGAAACCGGCGATATCGCGGTGCCGCCGCCGCCCGCCTCGATCAAGGATTGGCCGTTCGTCGGCGAGCAGCTCTATTCCTTCTGGCTGCTGGCCTCGACCAATCTGCGCAGCGCCTTCACCCAAGTTTTGCCGCAGCTGAAGCCCGCCGGGGAATTCTTGCTCGACATGGCGAAGAGCGCCGGCGCGGGCACGCTCAAATTTCTCGTCTCCGTCCTGCTCATGGGCTTCATTCTCGCCGCCGCGCCGCAATTGCTCGCGGGGGCGCGCGCGCTGTCGCGGCGCATCGATCCTTCAAGCGGCGAGAAGTTCGTCGATCTCGCCGGCGCGACGATCAACGCGGTTTCGCGCGGCGTCATGGGGCTGTCGCTGTTGCAGGCCGTCGTTGGCGGCGCCGGCATGTATCTCGCCGACGTGCCGGGCGCGAGCCTGCTGACGATCGCCATTCTGGTGCTCGGCATTATTCAGATCGGGCCGTTGATCGTCGTGGCGCCTGTCATCTTCTGGGCGTGGACGACCTTGGCGACCGGGCCGGCGCTGGCGCTGACGGTCTGCATGCTCAGCGTCAATTACGTCGATAACGTGCTGAAGCCCTTCATTTTCGCGCATGGGCTGTCGACGCCGATACCGGTGATTTTCGTGGGCGTGATCGGCGGCGTTCTCGCGCATGGGATCGCCGGCCTGTTTGCCGGACCGGTCGTGCTCGCCGTCGTTTGGGAGCTGGCGAAGGCCTGGATCGCCGACGACCTCAAATTGGTCAACGAGACGGCCGAGCCCGACTTCAACGTGGAGACGTCGCGGGCGCTACCGTCCGCGCAAGGCGTTAAGAACCTTTAGGCCGGCGCGGCCATTGCGCTGCAAGCCGGCGCGCGACTGGAAATCGGCGATCGCCTCTTTGGTCTTCGTGCCGATCACCCCGTCGGACTCGCCGACCTCATAGCCGTTGCGGGTCAGAAGCGCTTGCAATTCGCGGCGCTCGGCGCGCGAGAGCCCCGGATCGTCGGTCGGCCATGGCGTCCGAATGCCCGGCCGGCCGCGCAGCCTGTCTGACAGCACGCAGATCGCCAGCGCGTAAGATTCGGAGGCGTTATAGGCGTAGACCGCATCGAAATTTTTCGTCACCAGGAACGCGGGTCCGTTGCGCCCCGCCGGCAGCAGCAGCGCCGCAGTTCCCTCGCCAAGCCCGCTGCCGTCGAGGCGCGTCACGCCGCGCGACTGCCAGAAGCCCATCGATTGGCGGCCCTTGCGTCCGGAAGGTCCGGAATAGCCTTCCGGCAAGCGCACCTCGAAGCCCCAGGGCATGCCGGCGCGCCAGCCGCTCTTGCGCAGATAATTCGCCGTCGAGCCGAGCGAGTCGGCCGCCGAACTGGCGATATTGCGCCTGCCGTCGCCGTCGAGATCGACCGCCATGCCGAGAAAGGTCGACGGCATGAATTGCGTGTGGCCGAAGGCGCCCGCCCAGGAGCCGTAGAACTCCTCCGGCGCGATATCGCCATGGTCGAGGACTTTGAGCGCGGCGATGAATTCCTTGCGCCAATAGTCATTGCGGCGCGGCGCTTCGCAGGCGAGCGTCGCGAGGCTCTGCACCACGGGGCGCTTGCCGAAACTCTTGCCGAAGTCGGATTCAACGCCCCACACGGCGACGATGGTCGGGGGGTCGACGCCGTAGCGGCTTTCCGCCGCGTGCAGCGCGCGGGCATGCTGATGCAGCATCGCGCGCCCTTCTTCGACGCGCTCCTCGTCGACGAGCCCGGCGACATAGTCCCAGACCGGCGTCGTAAACTCCGGCTGCTTGTCCATGAAGCTGACGGCGTCGTTGGGTGCGAGACCGTTCGTCGCCGATGCGATCGTCTGCTGGCCGACGCCGGCGCCGGCCGCAGCGGCGCGCAGACCGGAGAGGCAGCTCGACCATTCGGCGCGGGCCGGCGCGGCCGCAAGTAAAAGAGCGGCGAGCGCCGGCAGAAGATGATTTGCCTTCATGCTGCGAATTCTATCGCAAGGACGCGGCTTTTTCATGAGCCGCATCGGCCTTGAAAACTTCGCGTCACTCGCAGACGCGGCGCGGCCGGGAGCCGATCACCTCGCCATATTCGTCGAAGACGGGACGGCGCTCGACCCAGCACACCGGCGGCGGCGCGACATAGACAGGCGCGGGCGCATAAACGACGGGCGGCGCGGGATTGGCGAGCGCCCCGCCGGCGATGGCGCCAAGCGCAAATCCGCCAATGCCCGCCGCAATGGCGGGCCCGGCGGAATCGGCGCGCGCGGGCGCAACCGGCGCCAGGGCTGCGGCGCCGAGAGCCAAAGCCGCCGAAAGCGTCGCGAAAGTTCTGCGCATCATACTCTCCCATTGCGGACGAGCCACACTCCGTGCTTGCAGCGCCGGCAGGCTCGCTCAGTCGGACAATAGGTGCGATCCCGTAGATGAACCGTTAATGACCGAAAGCCGAGCTTGCGGATTACGAGACCCGCGGCTTGCCGGAAGGCGACTTCGGCGCCGGCTTGACCGGGGTCTGCTCCCTCGCGCCCTCGCCGCCGCCCGTCCTGAGCGCCGGCGCGTCATTCGCCTCCGACGTCGGGGTTTTGGCGCGGAACGCGGCGGCAAGCGCCTTGGCCGCGGCAAGCTCCTTGGAATCCAGCCGGGCCCCGATTTCGTCGCGCTTTTTGGCCGCGTCGTCGTCGCCCTGGTCTGCGGCGGCGGAAAACCACGCGTAGGATTGCTGCAGATCGCGGCTGATGCCGAGGCCGCGGGCGTAGAGGATCGCGAGATTGAACTGGCTGTCACGGATGCCGTATTCGGCGGCCCGACGGAACCACTCTGCAGCCGCGGCGTAATCCGGCTTGCCGTCGCCGCCCTCGGCGAGCAGCACGGCGACATTATGCATGGCGCGGGCGTTGCCGGACTCGGCCGCGCGCTCGTACCAGAGCCTGGCGCGGGCGTAGTCGCGCCCGACCCCGACGCCCCTCTCATACATTGAACCCAGCCGGTATTGGGCGAGCGCCAGGCCCATTTCAGCAGCTTTTTCGAACCAATGCGCGGCCGCCTTGGCGTCGCGCGCGGCGCCGCGTCCCTCGACAAGACGCGCGCCCATTTCATACTGGGCGGCCGGATTGCCCTCGACAGCGAGGCGCTCGATCCTCGCCAAGGCGTCGCCGGGCGACAGCGCCGGCGCCTCGATCGTTCCCGTGGGGGTCGGATCGATGTTCCGCTGCGCGAGGGGTCGTTCGGCGGGCGCCGACGGCGCCGCCGAGGGCGGCTCATTGAGGACCGGCCCAGGCGTAGCCGGGCGCGCGGCCACCGCCGGCGACGAGGCGCTGTTAGCGGCGAGCCGCTTTTCTGGCGACAGAGCCGGCCGAACCGCCTTGGCTGGCGCCTTTGCCTCCTGCTGTCTCGGCGACGGCCCAACCGTCAAGCCGCCCTGCCCCTCCATGCGCGCAATATGATAGGCGCCGATCAGCAGCAGGACCGCGGCAAGGCTTAAGAGCAGCGGACGTTTGCGGTCCTGAATGAGGGCGCTGAGTTTGACCACGGCGGCGCCTTGCGGCTTTTCCTGAGCCTCTCCCGCCTGGCGCGCCGCCTCGGCCGACTGAGCGTCGGCCTCAGCCGAAGGCGTTTGCGCGGCGCGGCGCGCGGCGGCGATGAAGTCTGACTGAATCGAGCTACGATGCGCGGCCTGATCCGCCTCGGACCCCGGCGGCGCAATGAAAGGCTCGCGCCGCTCCACGACTTCGCCGACCGGCAGCAAGAACTCCATCGGATCAATCGGCGCCAGGGCTTCGCTTTCAGCGTCTTTGGCGCCAGCGGCGGCCGGCGCGCCGACGCGCTCGCGCGTATCATCGCCGCAAAGTTCGACGCCGAGTTCTGCATTGGTCGAACGCCGCGCGACGCCGCGGTTCTCGGTCAATTCGTCATCAAATTCACCTAGACGTTTGACGACGCGCTCGAGCATTTGATGGACTGCGGTCAACGTCTCATTCGTGCGCTGGCCGCTCGCGTCTTGCGTCTTAAGGATGTCGTTCAACTCGCGCTGCACGGCGACGCGCACGGCCGCCGGCTGAGCGCCCGCCGCATCTCGGAGAACCTCCGTGGCGGCCCGACGAACCGCCGCCTCCGCCGCCTGCGTTGTTGCGGACCGCGTGTCCTCCAGGCGCGCGAAAAGATCGTTGATCTTCGACTCAAAGCCGATGAGCGCGCCGCTCCCTGCGTCGAGTCGTTCGAGCCGTTGCGCCAGTGCGCCGATCTGAGTTTCAAGCGATTTGAGCGCGCCGACATCGGCTGTGGGATCAGCCGACTGCTTCATGCGGTCGGCAAGCGACTCGACGAGAGCCGCCAACTCGACTTCTCGTTTCTCGATGCGCGCGCCGTCTTCGACCCGCTGCGCGAATGTGGCGTGCATACGGTCGAGGCGCTCGACGATTTCATCGAGCCGAGCGTTCTGTTCGCCAAATCTCGGCGCTGAGAACGGGTCGTCGAGCCGGTCGATCTTGAACGAGAGCTGCGCGAGCTGACGCTCGACAGCCTGCAGATCGAGATCCCGCGCGTCGGCGGCGAAGGCTGCATCCACCTTTCTGTCGAGGCCGCGCACCAAATTCTCGAGCGCTGCGAAATTTTTGGAATCGCCGGCGCCCGCGGGGTTTTCCAACCGCGCGGCAATCGTCTGTCGAAGCTCATCGATGCGCTGCGCCAGATCGGCGAACTGACGTTCGGCGTTCTGCTCGGCAAGCATAGTCTCGATGCGCGCGAGCGATTCCGTCGGCGCGCTGTCCACGACGCGGGACTCGAACCGATCGAACCTGCGGCCGATCTCCTCGAACGCCGAGGCGTGACTGTCGCTGTCCAGCGCCGTATCGATTTTTTTTGCGAGCGATGTGATGAGCGCTTCGAGGGGGGCCATATTCGCGGCGGCGCCGCGATCGATGCGCTGCGTCAGCGTCTTGCCGAGTTCGTCGATGCGCTCGCCGATTTCGTCGAACCGCGCCGCCGCAGATTGTTCGGCGACGATGTCGAGCTTGCGCGCGAGCCGTTCGAGCCGCTTGTTGAAGGTCTCCAGTCCCTTTCCAGTTTCCGCAGCGACGATGGATCGGATCGCCTTGACGACTTCGCCAAGATCCGCCCCAGGCGCGCTGCGGGAAAGCGTGAGAGCGTCGACACGCTGCGTGACGTCAATGATGCGTGTCTCAATCCTCTCAAGCGGCAGCGGACGCGCCATGAGCGCCGTCAGCTGATCCTTGATTTCATGAGTTTCTCGCGCGAGGTCGCGCACAGCCGAAGCGTTCGCAACGTCTCCATTCTGCAGCTTCTCCAGCCTGATGCCGATCGTTTCGACGTCGGCGCGCAAGTTGCGCACAATGGGAGCCGGATCGAGATCTTCGATCACGGCGCGCAATTCGCCGATAATTCTTTCGGCAGGCGCGAGCGTCTCGTCTGGAACTCCGCGGCCGCGTTGCGACTCGATGCCCTGGCGGAGATCGCCCATCGCCGTTTCGATCGCGGCGACCGAGGCGCGCGGCGCGAGTTCGCCGATCGCTTGCGCCACGTCCTGGAGTTCGCGACGGACGTTTTCGATTTGTCGCATCATCACGAGCTGCTGGTCGCCGCGCTCGGCGGCGTCCTCGCGAAAGCTGTCTAAACCCTGCGTGACGGAATCGATCGAGCGCTGCAGCGCCTCAAAACGCGATCCGGCGGAGGCGTCCGACGGCGCCGCCGGCTTCATTAAGCGCCCGCGCGCCGCATTTTCGTCCAGGCGTCCTGCAATTTCGGCGAGATGCTGGTCAAGGCCGCGCAACGTCTTCTCGACGTCAGCGCCGCGATGTTCGCCCGACAGCCGCGCGAGCCGCGATTCGAGCTCCGCGAGCGCGTTCCGAATCGGCCGCGCATTCGCGGAAGGCTGCTCGCCGAGCTGACCCTCGATACGGCTTTTGGAGAGCGCGGCAATCGACCGCCAGATGGAGTCATCGTCGACGCCCCGGTTCTCGTCGCGTGGCCCTTCCGCGTTAGGAAGACTTTCCTCCCGATGCCCAGCCTCGCGCTTATCTTCGGGCGGCTCGGAATTCGGACGACCCTGATCAGGAAATTGCGCCTTGGTCATGTGGCTGTCCGGCGGGATCGACCCGGGGAAATTGGGACAAAACGCGGTGGGAAGCCGACGCGAACGCCCGAATCGCGCGCTACGGTCGGCGCGGGCCGCCAACCGCCGTGACTTTCCGTCGATCGAAGTAAAGAAGCCGTTAAGAAACGGGCTCTAAAGAGCGGTCGCGTTCACGATTGTCGCCGAGCGGCTCGCTTGCGCCCGCGCCGGCGCCTCTCTACCTATGACGCAGCCCGAGAGAATCGCGGCGCGACGGCTCGGCCCCAAGCGCCGGCGTGCAAGGAGGCGTTGATGCCGAGCTACAAGGCGCCTGTAGACGACACCCTCTTCCTGCTAAATGATGTCTTGAATTTTCAGCGTTTCGGCAATTTGCCAGGCTTCGCGGACGTCACGCCGGACGTCATGTCGCAAATCCTCCTGGAAGCGGGGAAGCTCTGCGAGGAGGCGCTCGCGCCGCTCAACCAGATTGGCGACGAAAAGGGCTGCAAGCGTCACGACGACGCCTCCGTCTCCACCCCGCCGGGCTTCAAGGCGGCGCATGACGCTTTCGCTCAAGGCGGCTGGATCAGTCTCGCGGTGCCCGAGGAATATGGCGGACAGGGCCTGCCCTATACGCTGTCGATGGCGATGAACGAGTTCGCCTCCTCGGCGAATATGTCCTTCGCCATGTATCCGGGTCTGACGCAAGGCGCGCTCGCCGCTCTGCTGCGCCATGGCGACGACGAGCAGAAGAAGCTTTATGTGCCGAAGATGGCGGAAGGCCGCTGGTCGGGCACCATGAATTTGACTGAGCCGCAATGCGGCACCGATCTCGGATTGCTGACGACCAAGGCGACGCCGCGCGGAGACGGCTCCTATTCGATCACCGGGCAAAAGATCTTCATCTCCGCCGGCGAGCACGATCTGACCGAAAACATTGTGCATCTCGTGCTCGCGCGCATCGAGGGCGCGCCCGCCGGCGTGAAAGGCATTTCGCTCTTTGTCGTGCCGAAGTTCCTGGTTGACGGCGACGGCGCGCTTGGACCGCGCAACGGCGTCAGCTGCGGCTCCATCGAAGAAAAGATGGGCATCCACGGCAACGCCACCTGCGTCATGAATTACGACGGCGCGCAAGGCTTTCTCGTCGGCGAAGCCAATCGCGGACTGAACGCCATGTTCGTGATGATGAACGAGGCGCGGCTCGGCGTAGCCATGCAAGGCCTCGCCCAGTCCGAGGTCGCCTACCAGAACGCGGCGCAATACGCCAAGGAGCGTCTGCAAGGCCGCGCGCTCTCCGGTCCGAAAGACCCCGGAAAGCCGGCCGACCCGATCATCGTGCATCCGGACGTGCGGCGGATGCTGCTCGAGATGAAGGCCTTCAACGAAGCGGCGCGCGGCTTTGCGCTGTCGGCGGCGCTCGACAGCGATATCGCGCATCGTTCCGACGACGCCGCCTCGCGCCAGGCGGCGGAAGACCGGCTCGGCCTGCTCACGCCCGTGCTCAAGGGCGTGCTCACCGACCTGGGGTTCGAAAACACCGTCAAGGCCCAGCAGGTGTTCGGCGGACACGGCTATATTCGCGAATGGGGCATGGAGCAGTTCGTTCGCGATGCGCGCATCAGCATGATCTACGAGGGCGCCAATGGCATCCAGGCGCTCGACCTCGTCGGCCGCAAGCTGCCGCGCGACGGCGGCCGAGCGATCATGGCCTATTTCAAGGACACCGCGGACCTGTTGGCGCCGCTCGAATCGGACGAAGCGATGAAATCCTTCGCCGCCCCGGTGAAGGCGGCGCTCGACGATCTGCAAAAGGCGACGATGTGGCTGATGCAGAACGCCATGGCGAAGCCCGACAATGCCGGCGCCGCTTCTTACGACTATATGCATCTCTTCGGCCGCGTCGCGCTCGGCGTGATGTGGGTGAAGATCGCGCAGGCGGCGATGGCGATAAAGGCGCAAGAGCCTGAGCGGGCCGGACTGATGGATGCGAAGCTGTTGACCGCGCGCTTTTATATGGAGCGCATGCTGCCGGAAACGCGCCTGCGCCTGACGCGCATTTCAACGGGCGCCGACACGATGATGTCGCTCCCCGAGGAGATGTTTTAAGGGCGCCCTCCCTCTCCCGCTCGCGGGAGAGGGACGCGCTGGAAAGATTCGAGAAGAGGAACTCTTCATGGCCGACGCTTTTATCTATGACGCCGTTCGCACGCCGCGCGGTCGCGGCAAGCCGGACGGCTCGCTGCATGAAGTCTCTTCACTCGGCCTCGCCGTCACGGCGCTGCAGGCGGTCAGGAAACGCAACAAGCTCGAAGGTCCCGAAATCGACGACGTCATCCTCGGCTGCGTCGATCCGGTTGGGGAAGCTGGCGGCGACATCGCGCGCGCCGCGGCGATTTCATCGGGCTACTCCTACAAAGTGCCCGGCGTGCAGATCAACCGCTTCTGCGCCTCCGGATTGGACTCGGTGAATTTCGCCGCCGGCGAGATCATGTCCGGCCAGCATGATCTTGCGATCGGCGGCGGCGTCGAGAGCATGAGCCGGGTCGGCATCGGCGCGTCCGGCGGCGCCTGGCCCGTCGACCCGACGATCGCCATTCCCTCCTATTTCATGCCGCAGGGCGTGTCGGCGGATCTCATCGCCACCAAATACGGCTTCTCGCGCGATGACGTCGACGCCTATGCCGTCGAATCGCAAAAGCGCGCGGCGAAGGCGTGGGAAGAAGGCCGCTTCAAACATTCGATCGTGCCGGTGAAGGACGTCAACGGCATCACCCTGCTCGACCGCGACGAACATATGCGGCCGGGAACCGACATGCAGTCGCTCGCCGCCTTGAAGCCGTCCTTCGCCTTTTACGCGGAACAAGGCGGCTTCGACGCCGTGGCGATTCAGGCGCATCCCGAAGTCGAGAAATTGAATTACGTGCATCATGCCGGCAATTCTTCAGGCATCGTTGACGGCGCGGCGGCGGTGCTCGTCGGCTCGAAAGAGGCGGGCGAGAGACACGGACTGAAACCTCGCGTGAAGATTCGCGCCTACGCCAATATCGGCTCGGACCCGGCCCTGATGCTGACGGGACCTGTCGACGTGACGAAGAAAGTGCTGCACCGCGCCGGCATGAGCATCGGCGACATTGATCTGTTCGAAGTGAACGAAGCCTTCGCCGCCGTCGTGCTGCGCTACCTCGAAGCCTTCGACCTCGATCCCGCCAAGGTCAACGTCAATGGCGGCGCCATCGCCATGGGTCACCCGCTCGGCGCGACGGGCGCCATGCTGGTGGGAATTGCGATCGACGAATTAGAGCGCACGGGAAAATCAACCGCGCTCGTGACGCTCTGCATCGGCGCCGGCATGGGCACGGCGACGATCGTGGAGCGGGTGTGAAGGTTTGCAACGTTTCCTCGCCCTTCGAGACGCGAGCTTCGCTCGCTCCTCAGGGTGAGGAAACTTTTTGAACCTCATCCTGAGGAGCCCGCGCAGCGGGCGTCTCGAAGGACGAGGTTCAAAACAGCTGAAAACTTATCGGAGGCGAAATAATGAACCTCGTCAATTTCCGCTTCGAGACTGGCGCCGACGGCGTCGCGCTTGCGACCTGGGACATGCCCGAGCGCACGATGAACGTCATCACGCCGGACGTGATGGACGAGTTGGAGACGATCATCGACACGGTCGTCGCCGAACCCGAGGTCAAGGGCTGCGTGATCGCCTCGGGCAAGAGCGCCTTTTCCGGCGGCGCCGATCTTTCCATGCTGCAGCATGGCGCCGCGCAATACGCCAAGGCGCTCAAGGAGCAAGGCGAAGACGCGGCCAACAAGCAGTTCTTCGACTTCTCGCGCCGACTGTCGCTGCTCTATCGCAAGCTGGAAACCTGCGGCAAACCTTTCGCCGTCGCCATTCACGGCGTCTGCCTTGGCGGCGCCTTCGAACTTGCGCTCGCCTGCCATTATCGCGTGATGGCCGATGACGAGAAAACCAAAGTCGGCCTGCCGGAAATCAAGGTGGGGCTCTTTCCGGGCGCCGGCGGCACGCAGCGCGTGTCGCGCATCATGCAGACCGGCGACGCGCTGCAATTCCTGTTCAGGGGCGATCAGATCAAGCCGAGAGCCGCGCTCGGCGCCAAGCTCGTGCATGAAATCGCGCCGAAAGCCGAGATCATCGACCGCGCCCGCGCCTTCATCGTCAGCGGCGGCAAGGCGCAGGCGCCATGGGACGTCAAGGACTTCAAGACACCCTCCGGCAGGGTGTTCTCGCCCACGGGCATGATGATCTGGCCCGCCGCCAACGCCATCTATCGTCGCGAGACCTACGACAATTACCCCGCCGCCAAGGCCATTCTGCACGCCGTCTATGAAGGGCTGCAATTGCCGATGGACCAGGCGTTGACCGTCGAGTCGCGCTGGTTCGCGCATATTCTGCGCTCAAAGGAGGCGGCGGCGATGATCCGCTCGCTGTTTCTCTCGAAGAACGAATTGGACAAGGGCGCGCATCGACCAAAGGACGTCGGTCCCACCAATCTCAAGAAGATCGGCATTATCGGCGCGGGCTTCATGGGCGCGGGCGTCGGCTATATCAGCGCCTTGAACGGCCTCGACGTGGTCTTGATCGACCGCGATCAGGAAAGCGCCGACAAGGGCGTCGCGACGATCGACAAACTCATCTCGAGTTCGGTCAGCAAGGGCCGCGCCACCGCCGCCGACAAGGACGCGCTGATGGCGCGGGTAATTGCGACTGCCGATTACGGCGCGCTCAAGGGATGCGATCTCGTGCTCGAAGCCGTATTCGAGGATCGCGCCGTCAAGGCGGACGTCACCAAGCGCGCGCAGGAGGTTGTGGGCGCCGACGTGATCTTCGCCTCGAACACGTCGACGCTGCCGATCACCTCGCTCGCGGAAACCACGCAACAGCCCGAGAACTTCATCGGCATCCATTTCTTCTCGCCCGTCGAGAAGATGCTGCTCGTCGAAGTGATCCTGGGCAAGAAAACCGGCGACCGCGCGCTCGCGACCGCGCTCGACTTCGTCCGCATCATCAAGAAGACGCCGATCGTCGTCAACGACTCGCGCGGATTCTTCGCCAATCGCTGCGTGCTCAATTATGTTCGCGAAGGGCAGATCATGCTGGTCGACGGCGTGCCGCCGGCGATGATCGAGAATGTCGCCCGCATGGCCGGCATGCCGGTGGGGCCGCTCTCGCTCAATGACGAAGTCGCGCTCGATCTCGGGTGGAAAATCCTCCAGGCGACGAAGAAGGATCTCGGCGAAGGCTCCGTCGATCCCGCGCAGGAGCGCGTGCTGCGTTTCATGGTCGAGGAAAACAGCCGCTTCGGCCGCAAGAACGGCAAGGGCTTTTACGACTATCACGCCAATGGAACGAAAAGCCTCTGGCCCGGCCTCTCGGCCCTGGCCCAGAATGAACTCGATCCCGATACGCTCGACGTCATGGAAATGAAGCAGCGCTTTCTCGTCACCCAGGCGGTCGAAGCGGCGCGCGCCATGGCCGAGGGCGTCGTCACCGATCCGCGCGAGGCCGACGTCGGCTCCATTCTCGGCTTCGGCTTCGCGCCCTTCACCGGCGGCGTCATCTCCTACATCGACGGCATGGGCGCGAAGGCCTTCGTCGCCCTGTGCGACACGCTCGCCGCAAAATTCGGTCCGCGTTTCGAGCCGCCGCAACTGCTGCGCGACATGGCGGCGAAGGACGAGAGCTTCTACGGACGCTTCATGCCTCGGAAATTGGCGGCGTGATCTGCGTCTCGCGCGCGTTTTGAAGCGCTTCAGACCGGACATGACATCCGTCATGCTGGCGGGTAAAAGACAGGCTGGGCGTGTAGGTTTCAAACGCGCGCCCGCGCCCGGACCTGGTTGATGCCGATTTTTGTGCTTCCCTTTCCAGTGATCGATCCTGTCGCCGTCAACATCGGGCCCGTGCCGCTGCGGTGGTATGCGCTCGCTTATATCGGCGGCTTCATCTTCGGCTGGCTTGGCTTGCGCGCGCTCGCCGCAAACGACGCGCTCTGGAGGCGCGGCCAACCGCGACCGAGCCGAGAGTCTCTCGATGATCTTCTCGTTTTCGTCGCCTTCGGCGTCGTCATCGGCGGACGACTCGGGCATGTGCTGATCTATGATCCGGCGTTCTATTTCGCGCACCCGCTGGAAATTTTTCAGACCTGGAAGGGCGGCATGGCCTTTCATGGCGGCCTCGTCGGGGCGATCATCGGCATGGCCCTCTACGCCCGTCGCAGCGGCGTGCCGCTGCTCACCGTGAGCGACATTTGCGCCACTGTCGCGCCGATCGGACTTTTCTTCGGCCGCCTCGCCAATTTCATCAAGCCGGAGATGTGGGGGCGCGAAACCGACGTGCCCTGGGCGATGGCGTTTCCAGGCGCGGGCGACGTCCCGCGCCATCCCAGCCAGCTTTATGAGGCGGGGCTCGAAGGCGTGGCGCTGGGCCTGCTGCTGTGGTTCGCTGCGCGCCACGGCGCGCTCAAACACCCGGGTCTCGCCACCGGCTTTTTTGGCGTCGGCTACGGGCTGGCGCGCATTTTCTGCGAGTTTTTTCGCGAACCAGATCCGGTTCAGGAAGCGCTGCCCAACGGATTGACCATGGGCATGGTCCTTTCTGCGCCGCTTGTTTTAATTGGCGCGGCGGCGATCATGTTCGCGCTGCGCCCGAGGAGCGCAACGGCATGAGCGCCTTGAAAAGAGAGATCGTCGAGACGATCGCTCATGACGGTCCGATGACGCTCGAGCGATTCATGTCGCTCTGCCTGACGCATCCGCGCTACGGCTATTACATGACGCGCGACCCATTCGGCGCGGGCGGAGATTTCGTCACCGCGCCAGAGATCAGCCAGATGTTTGGCGAATTGCTCGGCGTTTGGGTCACCGAAGCCTGGCGCGCTGCGGGCGCGCCGACTGAGGCAAGGCTCGTCGAGCTCGGACCCGGCCGCGGCACGCTGATGTCGGACGTGCTGCGGGTGACGCCGATCGCGCCCAACTTCTTTTCCGCCGTCACCGTGCATCTCGTCGAAACCAGTCCGGTTCTGCGCGAGGCGCAGCGCCAGACGCTGGCCAGGGCCGCGAAGCCGGCGCAGTGGCATCTGGATTTTGCCGAGACGCCGCCCGGTCCGGCCTTCATCCTCGCCAATGAGTTTTTCGACGCGCTGCCCGTCAGGCACTTCGTCAAAACCGCCGGCGGCTGGCGCGAACAGCTCGTCGGGCTCGACGCTCAAGGCGAACTCGCCTTCGGACTGTCCGATCAGATCGAGACGACGCTCAACGTCCCGGCGCGCGAAGGATCGATCATCGAAGTCAGCGCCGCGAGCCAAAAGCTTATCGGCGACATCGCCGCACGGCTCGTCGCCCAAGGCGGCGCGCTACTGCTCATCGACTATGGCTATGAGCAGACGTCGCTTGGCGAAAGTCTGCAGGCGGTGTCGCGCCACGCCTATGTCGATCCCCTCGCTACCCCAGGCGAAGCGGACCTGACCGCTCACGTCGATTTCGCGGCTCTGGCGCGCGCCGCGCGCGCGCGCGGCGCCAAGGTGATGGGCCCGGTCACGCAAGCGCAATTTCTGCTGCAGCTTGGCATCGAACGCCGCGCCGAGACCTTGTCAAAAAAGGCGACGCCCGAACAGGCGCAGTCGATCATCGACGCCTTTGAACGCCTTACCGGCGTCGACGATGCGCGCCGTCAGATGGGCCAACTATTCAAGGTGATGGCGGTGACCCATCCCGACATGCCCGACCTGCCGGGATTTTTGGTGTAGCATCGACGCGATGACGTTCGAAACGCCTGCGCTGACCGCGCGAAATCTCAGCCTGCCCGGCCTGCGCCACGCCTTTTTCACCCGCGACGGCGGCGTGTCGGAAGGCGTCTACGCATCGCTCAATGGCGGCGTCGGATCGCGCGACGCGCCGCCGCATGTCGAGGAGAATCGCGCCCGCATGGCGGCGCGTCTCGGAGTGGCGGCCGAGCGCCTGATGGTGCCGTTCCAGATCCATTCCGCGGAGGCGCGCGCCGTGCGCGAACCGTGGAGCGCTGACGCGCGGCCGCGATGCGACGGCGTGGTGACGGCGGAAGTCTCGCTCGCGCTCGGCGTCACCGGCGCCGACTGCGGCATGTTGCTTTTCGCCGACGCAAAGGCGGCCGTCATCGGCGCCTGCCACGCCGGCTGGAAGGGCGCGCTCGGCGGCGTCATCGAAGCGACCGTCAGAGAGATGGAGGCGCATGGCGCGCGCCGCGCCGACATCCATGTCGCGCTTGGCCCGGCGATCGGGGCGACGAGCTATGAAGTCGGGCCGGAATTCATCGACCAGTTTCGGGAAGCCGACGAGTCCTTTTCGCGCTTTTTTACGCCGACGGCGCGCGAAGGCCATGCGACCTTCGATCTGCCGGGCTTCATCGCCTCCCGCGTCGAGGCGCTGGACGTCGCCTCTTTCGAAGACCTCGGCGTCGACACTTATGCGGATGAAGCGCGCTGTTTCAGCTACCGCCGCAGCGTCCATCGCCGCGAGCCGGATTACGGACGGCTCGTCTCGGCGATTGCGCTCGTCTGATACTGATTGAATTGAGCGGTCCGCGTGAACAGGCGAAGGCCTGACCGGGAATCAGAGCACGACAAGAATCCTGAATGTTGCTCTGGTTTTCCGATCACGTAAAAAGCGCGCCGGGAATGACCACCAAGGATCAACCGGACGACAGGCCTACTTCGTCGCGTAGCTGAAGATCATCGAGTGCGGCAGGCCGCGCGGCGGCGCGGGGAAAGGCGCGGCGCGGCGCACGGCGGCGAGAGCGGCAGCGTCGAGATCGGGCGCGCCGCTCGGCTGGTGCACAGCCTGATGGGTGAGATTGCCCATTTCGTCGATGTAGAAGACAACCGCGCCCCTGCCGATCGCGCCGCTCCCCCGCACGCGCGGCGGGATGTGCATGTGAGGCATGATGAGGCCATAGAGGATCGTCAGATAGGTCGTCTTCGCATGGCCGCCGCCGACCGGCGAGAACTTGCGCGGCGCCGCAAGCTTGTAGTCAGGTATCGGCGCGAGCGCCGCGAGCTGATCGGCGATCGAGTTCGCCTCGCCTTTCTTCACCGGCCCCTTTTCGTTCGGGTCGGGCTTTTCCTGCGGCTGCTTGTCGGGCGCGGCCTTCTCGATGATCTCGGCGTCGCTCTTGTCCTCGATCGGCGTGTCCTTGGTCTCTTCCGGCGCCTTCGCCTTGCCGTCTTCGTCCTCGCCGTCCTTCATGCCCTGAGGCTTGTCGTCCTTGGGCGCGTCCTTCTCCTGCGCGTTCTTCGGCGTCTTGAGATCCTTCTCCTCCGGCGCGTTGACGTCGGACTTGGTCTTGCTCTCGGCCTCGGGGGCGTCGAAAGCCGGCTTTTCCTCTTCCAGCGGCGGCGGAGGCGGCGGCTTCTGCTGCTGTTTTTGCTGCTCCGGCGGCTTCTCTGGCTCGGGCGCAGGAGGCTCTTCCTGCTTGGGCGGAGGCGGTTCGGTGATCACCTCGACCGGAGTTTCCTCGATGTGCGGCGCTTCGCGGGCGGAGCGCCAGTCTTCCAAGAGCAGGAATGCCAAGACGCAGAGATGCGCCAGCAGGCACAGCAAAAGAAACATGAGGAAGCGCGGGCGCACGACGAGCGCGCGGCGCCGCCGAAGGGCGTCCACGGCCAAGGTCGCGCTAAAGGCGCGTTGTTGGCTGCTGTCATTCATTGCGATGGAAAGCCGCGCTCCAGCGCCGCCGCTGCTTGCATAATCGATCTAGGTCGGTGATCGGGGGGCGACACTTTAAAGTTATAGCCGCCTTTGGGCAAAAACGCGCCCCCCGGAAAAACATGACGCCTTTTGCCGCAGTTATCAACGGCTTGAGCACACATATATAAGAAGCATCTAATTTAAGGGGCGCCGAACGCCGCTTGGGGGGATGCATGAAACGCTTTAGGCCCTTGTCGCGCCGGGGACTTCTCCTCGGCGCGGGCGCAACGGCGATGATCGGCGCTCCGGCCTTCGGCCAGGGCCATGCGATGCGCCGGACCGCGCCCAACCGCGCGTCCGACGCCTTCACGCCGGACGTCGAACTCGAATTGATGTGCAAGCGCGACGAGACGCCGATTTTGACGGGAAAGCCGACGCGCGTGTGGCGCTACGTCGGCAATCTGATCAAAGGTCCGCCGAATGCGCTGACGGCGCTGCCCGACGCTTACCTCGGCCCCCTGCTGCGTTTCACCAAGGGACAAAAGGTTCGCATCCGGCTTCGCAACGACTTGCCGGAGGAAACCATCACGCATTGGCACGGCCTGCATGTGCCGATGCTGATGGACGGCCATCCGACGGCGGCGATCGATCCGGGCGAGACTTACGTTTACGAATTCGAGATCCGCAATCGCGCCGGCATGTATTTCTATCATCCGCATACGCACGAGAAGACCGCGACGCAGGTCTATCGCGGCCTGGCCGGCGCGATGATCGTTGAGGACGAGGAAGAGCGCGCGCTCGGACTGCCGTCCGGCGAATTCGAAATTCCGCTCGTCATCCAGGATCGCTCGTTCGACGACGACAATCAGCTCGCCTACGGCGATGACATGCATACGAGCATGTTCGGTTTTTATGGCGACCGCGTGCTCGTTAATGGACGAAGCGACTTCACGATCGACGTCGCCAGCCGCGCCTATCGTCTGCGGATCCTCAACGGCTCGAATGCGCGCATCTACAAACTGTGCTGGGACGACCGGACTCCGCTGACCGTGATCGGCGTCGACGGCGGGCTGTTGGAGAAGGCGGAGACGCGGCCCTATGTGATGCTCGCGCCCGCCGAGCGCGTCGATCTCATCGTCGATTTCAGCGGCCGCCCGCAAGGCTCGAAGCGCACGATGTTGAGCGGAGAATTCTACGGTCTCATTCCGCCGATGGCGCAGCGCATGATGGGAAGCGATCTCGCGATGGGCGAGGAATTCCCGTTGTTTACGGCCAGGGTGACGAAAGCTTCAAACGAGTCATGGAGGCTTCCGGAGACGCTCTCGACCATCAGACGCTTCCGCAAGGAAGAGATCGCCAATTCGGACGATCCCATTCCGATCGCCATCACCATGGCGCACATGGCGATGTTCCTCAACGGTCGCCCCTATGGCCACAACGACATACAGCGGCGCGAGCGCATTCCCGTCGACACGACCCAGCTCATCGAAATTTTCCATGAGCACGGCGGCATGGGCGGCATGGGCATGATGGGCGGCGGCAGGATGCGCGGCCGAATGGGCGGCATGGGAATGGGCGGCATGGGAATGGGCGGCATGGGAATGGGAATGGGAATGGGAGGCATGGGCATGATGGGAATGATGTCGATGGCGCATCCCATCCATCTGCACGGCCAGCCCTTCGAGATTATCGAGCGCCGCTTTGAAGGCGACGAGGACGCCTACGCCTCGGTCCGCGACGGCTTCATCGACAGCGGCCTAAAGGACACGGTGCTCGTTGCGCCGGGCGAGCGCCTGCGAATCATCAAGCCGTTCGGCGATTTCAAGGGACGCTTCATGTATCACTGCCACAACCTCGAACATGAGGACGCCGGCATGATGCGCGAGTTCTCGGTGGAGTAGAGCGGCTCAAGACGCGCGGCGTCCGTGAAGCGCAATAGATCTGGAAAGCAATTCGTCTAAATGCGCTCCCGGTCGGGCCTTCGCCCGCCGGGAGCGCTGTTGCGCGAAACTAGTGCTGCATGCCGCCCATGCCGCCCATGCCGCCGCCGGAATGCGACATGCCGCCGCCCATCATGCCGCCGCCCATCATATCGCCCATCGACTTGCCGACCTTCATGATGCCGGTCAGCGTCTCATTTGCGGTCTTCTTCTGATCCTCGCTCAAACTGGTGAAGAGCGATTCGATCGCCGCCTTCTGTGCGCGCACCACTTCGAGATGGTCGACCATATGGTTCTCCATCATCGTGAGCTTATTCAAAACTTCCGGCTTGGAATGGTCCGCGCGCATATCGGCGGCGTCACATTTTTGTTTCGCCTTTTGCCCTGCGGCGCGCCACGCCTCGGCGAAGGCGTTCCAGGGGCCGGTTTGCGCGTCGGTCAGTTTCAACTCGGCCCTGAGATAGGCGAGGCGTCCCTCAAGATGATCGGCGAAGCCGCAGACCATTTTGTTCATCATCCCGCCGGCGGCATGCGACATGCCGCTCATGCCGTCGCCGCCCTTGCCGCCGTCCTTGCCGCCGCCGTGGCCCATGCCCGACATGCCGCCCATCATGCCGCCGCCCATGCCGCCGCTTTGGCCGCCACCCTGGCCCATGCCCGACATGCCGCCCATCATCCCGCCCATGCCGCCGCTCTGGCCGCCGCCTTGGCCCATGCCCGACATGCCGTGATGGCCTGCGTGACCTTCGTCGCCCTTGCCCGCTTCGCTCTTCTGCACGTCGGTCTTGCCGGACTCAGCGCCGCCTGCTTGCGCCTTGCCGGGGTCCGCCCATTGCGCTGGGGCGTTGGCGCCGCCGTGGTCCATGGCGCCGTCCATCTTGCTATGGTCCATGCCGCCCTGCTGCGCCTGCGCCATGGAGAGTCCAGCTGCGAGGAGCAAAGCGGCGGCGCTCGCCGCAAGCAATTTTCCGCGCGATGTTTGTTTTCGCGTCGTCATGGCGCCCTCCCTTGAAATGTTTGTCGCGAGCGCTCCTCTCGTCGCTGGCGCGACGAATCATTGTGGAGTTTCGCGCATGTTGAGCGCCTAACCGAGCATCAGGCGCCGTTGAACGTCTGCAACTTTGTCACAGATCAAGCCGTGAGGCGATGGACGAATCGTCACGCGGGCGCATGAAATTCAAAAAAGGATCCTGCGACTCTACAAAGCGATACTGCACAGCAAAACGCGGCGGACTCGCGCCCGCCGCTGGTGAGTTCAGCCCTTAGGACACTTAAATATCAGTAGGTTTTGGTTCCTACCGATTCTGCGACGATTGGTTCAGATTGCGCGCCGCATAAGGATCCTGACCAATGGGGCGCGGCGCCGCGGCCTCGCGAGGTTTGGCTGCCTCTTCCTTGTATCCAGGCTGGCCCACTACCTGAGGCGCCTTCCATTCGACCGTGGATGTTTGCTCGCCGGCAAAGGCGTGGTTCGTCAGGGCCGCTGCCAAAGCGAGGGCGACGACGGCAAAAAGCTTATAAGCCATGTTTCCTCTCCCTGATGATGCAGTTCTCCCGTCGTCCGTTCCTCCAACAGGCGACGCAAGGCGCGCGTTCACGCGCGCGTATAAAATGCTAGGTTTTCGTGTCGCAATTTCTACAGTAAATGTTTGCGCCGTTTTGCCGCAGTTTTGTTTTCGCAGCTGCGAAAGAATGCGCCGCAGCGAAGGAAATTCGGCAAGGCTAAACCGCCTTCTTCTCCGCGATCTCGACGAGCGCGCGCAGAATTCGGCGCGTGCCGGCGAGGCGCTGTTTCGTGTTCTCGAATTCGCGGATGAAGACGATGCGCATGTCGGGACGCACTTTGGCGCTTGACCTCTGCTCCGCGACATAGCGCACGAGCCCGGCGGGATTTGCGAATTTATCTTCACGGAACGCAACGATGACGCCCTTGGGGCCCGCGTCGATCTTCTCGACATGCGCCCGCCGGCAGAGCGCCTTGATCGCGACGATCTCCAAGAGCTGCTCCACTTCCGGCGGGATCGGACCGAAACGGTCGATCATCTCGGCGGCGAACGCTTCGATGTCTTGATCCGTTTCGAGCGTCGACAGACGGCGATAGAGCTGCAGGCGCAGGGTGAGGTCGGCGACATAGTCTTCCGGTATCGTCACCGGCGCGCCGATGGCGATCGTCGGCGACCAGGCTTCCTCCTGCGGCTCCTCGACTCCAGCCTTCAGCAGCGTGATCGCGTCGGCGAGCATCTGCTGATACAGCTCGTAGCCCACCTCCTTGATATGCCCCGACTGCTCCTCGCCAAGCAGATTGCCGGCGCCGCGAATGTCGAGATCGTGACTGGCGAGTTGGAAGCCCGCGCCGAGCGTATCCAGCGACTGCAGCACGTCCAGACGCTTTTGCGCCTGAGGCGTGATCGTGCGGTTGGCGGGCGTCGTGAACAGCGCATAAGCGCGCAATTTGGCGCGCCCGACGCGGCCACGCAGCTGATAGAGCTGCGCGAGGCCGAACATATCGGCGCGCCAGACGATCAGCGTATTGGCGCGTGGGATGTCGAGGCCCGACTCGACGATCGTCGTCGACAGCAGAATGTCGAATTTGCCGTCGCAGAAGGCCGACATCTTGTCCTCGAGTTCGCTGGCGCTCATCTGCCCATGCGCCAGGACAAATTTCGACTCAGGCACATTTTCGCGCAGAAACGCAGCAGCTTCCTCGAGGTCCTCGATGCGCGGACAGACGAAGAAGGCCTGGCCGCCGCGATAGCGCTCGCGCAGCAGCGCTTCACGCACGATGAGAGAATCGAAGGGCGAGACGAAACTGCGCACCGCCAGCCGGTCGATCGGCGGCGTGGCGATGATCGAAAGCTCGCGCACGCCCGTCATCGCGAGCTGCAGCGTGCGCGGTATGGGCGTCGCCGAGAGCGTCAGAACATGCACCTCGGCGCGCAACTCCTTCAGCCGCTCCTTATGGCCGACGCCGAAATGCTGCTCCTCATCGATGATGACGAGTCCAAGATCCTTGAAGCTCACGGTCTTGCCGAGCACGGCATGCGTGCCGACCAAGATTTCGATTCGGCCCTCGGCGAGGTCCTTCTTGGTCTCGCGCGTTTCCGCGGCGCCGACCATTCGCGACAATCGTCCGATGCGCACCGGCAGGCCCGCAAAGCGCTCGGTGAAGGTCTTGTAATGCTGACGCGCGAGCAAAGTAGTCGGCGCGACGACGGCCACCTGCTTGCCGTTGATGGCGGCGCAGAAGGCGGCGCGCAGCGCGACCTCGGTTTTGCCAAAACCAACGTCGCCGCAAACGAGTCGATCCATCGGCCGACCGGCGGCGAGATCATCGAGCGTCGCATCGATGGCGGCGAGCTGATCCTCGGTTTCATCATAAGGAAAGCGCGCGCAGAATTCGTCGTAGAGTCCTTCCGGCGGGGCGAGCTTGGGCGCCTCGCGCAGCTGCCGCTGCGCCGCAATTTCGATGAGCCCTTTCGCCATTTCGCGGATGCGATTCTTCATCCGCGACTTGCGCGACTGCCAGCCGGCGCCGCCGAGGCGATCGAGCTGCGCTTCGGCGTCCTCGCCGCCATAGCGCGTCAAGAGCTCGATGTTTTCGACCGGCAGATAGAGCTTGTCGCCGCCAGCGTAGTGGAGCTCGAGGCAATCATGCGGCGCGCCGGCGGCGGAGATCGTTTCGAGGCCGATGAAACGGCCGATGCCGTGATCGACATGCACGACAAGATCGCCGGCGGCGAGCGCGGCGACTTCGCCGAGGAGATTTTCGTTGGGCTTGCGTTTGCGGCGGCGACGAACGAAGCGATCGCCAAGAATGTCCTGCTCGCCCAGAACCGCGTAAGCATCCGTCTCGAAGCCGTGTTCGATCCCGAGAACGGCTATGGAGACGGCCTTCGACAACGCCTGCGGAAGCGACGCGACACGCGGCAAGTCGGGCAAGCCGTGTTCCACGAGCACATGGCCGAGCCGCTCGCAGGAGCCCTCGGACCAGCCGGTGACGATGACGGTTCGGCCCGCGTCGCGCAGCGCCTCGACATGGTCCGCGGCCGCCTGGAATACGTTGACGTCGGGCGTGTTGCGCTCGGGCGCAAAGTCGCGACCAGGCCGCGCGCCGCAGTCGATGGCTTTCTGGCCCTCATGCGCCGTGAAAGGCGTGAATTGCGCCGCCGCGCGTCCCTCGATGGCGGCGCGCCATTCGTCAAGCGACAGATAGAGCGCGCGCGGTTCGAGCGGCTTATAGTTTGAGGCGGCGGGATCGAGATCATGCGCATATTTGCGTGCGTCGTAATAATCCTCGATCTGCTTGACGCGCTCGGCCGCAGCGTCCTCGACAAGCGGATCGAGCACGACAGGCGCCTCGCCCAGATAATCGAAGAGCGTATCCATCCGCTCGTAGAAGAGCGGCAACCAATGCTCCATGCCGTGGAAGCGCCGGCCTTCGCTGACAGTCTCATAAAGCGCGTCGCCGCGCGTCTGCCCGCCAAAGCGCGCGGCGTAGGACTGCCGGAAGCGGCGCATCGTCTCGCTCGTCAGCCGCAATTCGCTCATGGGCGTCAGGTCGAGCGAACGGAGCTGCCCCGTGGCGCGTTGCGTATCGGGATCGAACGAGCGGATCGACTCGAGCGTTTCGCCGAAGAAATCGAGACGGATCGGGGCCGGCAGACCCGGCGGATAAAGATCGACAATGCCGCCGCGTTGCGCATATTCGCCGGTTTCACGCACCGTGCTGGCGCGTAAATACCCGTTCGACTCGAGCCAAAGCGCCAATTCGTCGAGCTTCACCACATTGCCCGGCGCTGCGGCGAAGCTTTCCGCGGCCACCATCTTTTGCGGCGGAACGCGCTGCAACAGGCAGTCGACGGTCGTCGTGACGACGCGCGGACGCTCAAACGAGGATTTTGCGCGCGTTAGGCGCGAAAGCGCCGTCATGCGCCGCGCCACCACGCCGGCGTGCGGCGACACGCGATCGTAGGGCTGGCAGTCCCATCCTGGAATGTCGAGGATTTCGACGTCGGGATTGGCGAAACGCAGGGCGTTGCGAAAGGCCGCCGACCGCGCGCCGTCACGCGCGACATGCACGAAGACCGCTGCGTGTCCTTCCGCCTCCCGCGCGAGCGCGCGCGCAAGATCGGCGCTGATGAAAGCGTCGAAGCCGTCCGGCGCATGGGCGAAAATCAGCCTTTGGCCTTTGACGAGACCGCTACGCGCCGCTTGAAGTCCCGCCGCCGCTTTCTTGAGCTTTGTCGCAGCCGCGCTCAATGGATCGGCCCGTCGTGTTGGTGAAAGGCGATGATCTGCCGCAGAACCAACGTGTCATGCTCGGCTGGAGGCTGTTCAGCCCCCGACAGCCATCGGAACACCGCGGCGTCGGGCAGGTCGAGCAGCGCCTCGAGTTCGTCCAGCGCCTCCGCGGGAAGCGTCTCGACGCGCGCGTCGACGAAGCCTCCCAACAGGATGTCCATCTCGCGCATGCCTCGCCGCCAGGCGCGCACCCGGATGCGCCGCCTGCGCATGTCGTCGTCCAACGTCTGTCTCCTTATATGGCGCGAGGCTTAATGCAGGCGCAAAGGAAAGGCAAAGGAACGTCAGGGGATGACGCCAAGTAGCTGGGCGCTCGCGTTACCCGGCTTAGACGCGTCTGAACGCTTAGACTGTCAAGCCTTTTCGCGATCCAGGAAGCGAACTTCCTTGACCTCAAGATGCGCCTGCGCTATCTGGCGCCTCTCGCGTTCGCAAGCGCGCCGCGGGGGAGTAGCTCAGTTGGTTAGAGCGCCGGCCTGTCACGCCGGAGGTCGCGGGTTCAAGTCCCGTCTCTCTCGCCATAAAATCAAATGTTTACCGCATTATTTGCGAATCGCCGCTTAGCCGCTCTTGGCAATTGCGCGCCTCGCGCTTGTGGCTTGCGCGGGCTGCTCAGCACCATCGTGCTAATCCTCGTTTGTCAATGGTGATGAGGTTCGTTGCCTCCCCCTGTTGGCGCTAGCGGCGTCGAATCTTTCGGCGCTGGGCCTTTGACCGGCGCCGCTTCAACATCATGCGCGACCGTGCCGGGCGGATAATCATAGGGGCCCGGGTCGCGATAATCGTTATCCGCGAGTTGTTCGCGGATTTTAACGAGGCTGAACATGCCGCCCATCTCGGCGGGGCCGAAAGCGCCTTCGCCCGTCAT
This sequence comes from Methylocystis suflitae, assembly GCF_024448135.1. GTDB lineage: Bacteria > Pseudomonadota > Alphaproteobacteria > Rhizobiales > Beijerinckiaceae > Methylocystis > Methylocystis suflitae. The sequence goes on along the minus strand of NZ_JAMRYX010000091.1, from coordinate 4,124 downwards.
CATCGGCAACGTGTTAGGGGGAAGCGGCATTTTCATCGCGCTCATCTCCGCCATGCCGGTTGCGCCCATTGGCATATAGCCCGGCGCCAATTTGCGGATGGCCTTCGCCAAGCGCGGGTCGGTCTTTACGCCGATAAAATTCCGCACGTCATGTCCCATGGGGTTCATCGTGTGATGCGACTTGTGGCAGTGGATCGGCCAATCGCCGGGATAGGCGGCGTCAAATTCGATCGTTCGGGTGACGCCGACCGCAACGTCCGTCGTCGACTCCGGCCATCGGGCCATCTCTGGAATCCAGCCAGCGTCCGTGCCTGTCACCGAGAAATGATGGCCGTGCATATGAATCGGGTGATTGGTCATCGTCAGATTGGCCATGCGAATGCGGACCCGGTCGCTAATACGCGCCACCATCGGATCGATGCCGGGAAATACCCTGCTGTTCCATGCCCAGATGTTGAAGTCGGTCATCTCCGATATCTTGGGAAGATATGTTCCCGGATCGAAACGATAAGCGCTCATAACGAATGCGTAGTCGCGATCGGCGTGGCGTTCATGCGGGTCGCGAGGATGTGAGATGAACATTCCCATCATGCCCATCGCCAACTGAACCATTTCATCGGAATGCGGGTGATACATGAATGTCCCGCTTCCCTTGAGCTGGAATTCATAAACAAATGTCCGGCCCGGCGGGATATGAGGCTGGGTGACCCCGCCCACGCCATCCATGCCCGCGGGCAGCAAAACGCCATGCCAATGCACCGAGGTGTGCTCCGGCAAATTGTTCGTTACAAAGATGCGAACTTTGTCGCCTTCGACAACTTCAATCGTTGGGCCGGGCGATTGGCCGTTATACCCCCAGAGCCGGGCCTTCATCCCGGGCGCGATTTCGCGCTCGACGGGCTCGGCGACAAGGTGAAATTCCTTCCAATCGCCATTCATCCGAAACGGCAGAGACCATCCGTTGAGCGTGACGACCGGTCGATAGTGCGGTCCGCTGGTCGGATGCTGCGGCGGCTGGGTCGTCGCGCTCGTCATGCGAACCACTTCAGGAAGCGACGCCGTCTGCGCGCGTCCGCTGATGAGACTGACGCTTGCCGCGGCGAGCGACGACGTTAGAAAATTGCGTCTCGATATGAGCGTCTGGCTCAACCGATGATGCGTGATCATGGGCGTTCGACTCCCAATTCAGCAGCGCCGTCTCCGACCATTCCGACGATCGCCTCAGCGGGTCCGGATATCGCCGCCCGCAGGTCCGTCTCGGCGAGCCAATAGTCGCGCTTTGCTTCGATCGCGGCGGCCTGCAACAATACGCGTTTGCGCGCATTCTCCAGCAGCGGGAAGGCGTCGACCAACATGCCATTATAGCGGCGCAGCATCTCTTCGGAGACGATTGCCTGGAGCGCCAGAATTTCCCGTTTTCGGAATTGGGCGATCTCATGCGCATAGCGGTAATTTCGATACGTCTGACGCGCCTGCGAGCGGACGTCTACCGCCTTTTTTGTCAATCTATTGACGGCTTCTAGCCAGCTTTGTTCGGCTTGCCTGACCTTCGTCTCTCCGAAATCGAAAATCGGTATTTGGATCGCCGCGGCGCCGCCTGAAAAGCGAAAGCGCGTCGTTTCCGTCAGTCCGCTCTCCGGATTAGGGAGGCTTTCGGTCTTAACCTTATGCCCGCCCGACAACTCGAAGAGGTTGATGAAACGAGTCGCCTCGATGAGGCCAAGCGTTTTTGCAAGAGCGCTCAACTCCGCATGTGCGGTTCTTAGCTCAATACGGCGGTCGATGGCGTCCTGTTCCAAATATGGCAGGCTACGCGGCCGTGACGGCGGCGGCGAAAGCGCATTTGGCAAAACGAAATTGACTTCCATTCCCCAGAGTCCAAGAACTCGGATCAAGTGTTCGCGTTCGTTGCTGGCCTGCAACCTTGCGCTCGCCAGCCGCGTCGCTGTTTCCGCCGAGGAAAGTTGCTCTTTGGCTTGATCGAGGCGGCTCGCCGCGCCAGTCTCGCCAAGCCGCCGTGCGAGCGCGGCGACGGCTTGGGTCGATTGGTTGACCTCGCCGATCGAGTTGGCGATCTCGCGCGCGCCGACCGCGCGGAAATAGGCCCGGCGCGCCTCATAGCCGAGGCGTAATGTTTCTGCGGCAGCCTCAAATTGCGCCGCACGAAACCTGTCCTCAGCGATTTCGGCGCGAGCAGGCCAGGTCGCGAGCGCCAAAATATTCGCGACGATCGCGCCTTCAACTTCCGACCCCAGAGGGCCGGCAAGGCGCGAGAAAGAGAAAGTCGGATTGGGCGGCAATTTCTCGCGCGCCATGATCGCTTCGGCGACGCCAAGGCGGTTGAAGGCAGACTGCAGACCTCGATTATTGAGGAGCGCGATCTCTACAGCAGAGTCGATCGTTAAGGGGCGCCTCAGCAGCTGCGCCATGCGAGACTTGGCCCAATCAACGTCCTCGTCGCTTCTCAGCGCAACGACATCCATCCCAAACTCGTGGCGAGCCGCTTGCGCAGCGACAGTCACCCCGCCGTCAGGCGAAAAGCTCGCGCATGACGACAGCAGCACGCTCAACCCCGCAGCCGCCGCGAGGTGGAGATGCGCTGGCGAGAGAACCCGCGTCATCGCGGTTGTTCCGAGCCACGCAGAGTCGTCGGCGCCGCATTGGACCAACGCGTCGAAGGTTCGACCGGGCGCCGCGAGACATAGGAGTCGAGGAACGAATGCGCTTTCATTCTCGACGCCGGCGCAGCTGGATCGACCGGGTCAGGCCCGACGCCAGGCGCAGATCCCGGCGCGCAGGCGCCTAAAAACGCGAGCGCCACCCACGGCGCTATTCGGGTCGCTCGCAACCGCCAGAAAATGGCGGTGCGCGCGAATAAATCCATAAACATAATCAACCCTTATCGCGAGGCGGCATTACGCGCCACGACGAACATTCGTCGGGGATGGCGAGCTACTAGAACGCGATAAAAGATTGTGGAGGTCGCGGGGGACGCGCTCGAGACTGACCGAACAAACTAGAGTTACGGTCTTGGAAGAGGGTGCTGACGATAAATAAACGCGGCGCGACCGCATTCGTGTGATTCACGATCGCTGAACAAAATTGGCAGCCAAAATCAAAGTGGTCAGCCGCGCCGCCATCAGGGCTTTGCACTGCGGCGCTGTTCGAGGGTCCGGGCGTCGCGGAGTCGGGAAGGCTCGTTAATCGGGCGACGCCGTCGCCATAACCGTGACAGGCGCTTTGCACGCGGGCGTGCGCTCCATTGATCGAAACGCCCGCCGCCACGAACAGGTAAAGGCAAGTAAGCGCGATCGTGAAGAGGCAACGCAAACGGCGATTGCATCGGCTGGGCATAGCGATCCAGGCATTCCTTGGGCGCATGCGCTCTGGGAGGGGCATTGTAGTTCTTGGATTATGTTGAAAAAGCGGCCTTCGATGCGCCGGACTGTCACGCCGGAGGTCGCGGGTTCAAGTCCCCTCTCTCTCGCCATCCCGTAAATCGAGAAATCTCTACAAATCGCGACTTGGGCGCTTTTTTATTTTGTCCCTGAACGAGAGCATTTTGTTCTTGGCTGTTTTTTCCGAATTGAATTTCTGATTGAGTTCAAAAAACCTTTGTCGTTTCGGCGTCTGTGCGAATTCACTCAGCTTTTTGAGCCGACAAGGGGCCGTCGACTCCCGGCCATGCCGTGTCGCGGGCGGGCGGCCGGTCTCTCCCACTGCAAAGCAAACACCTGGAGCGCGCCCTTTCGCGGCTTAGCGGTCGACGGAACAAGGAAATCACGCTCGCGTTAGACGGGGTGGCCGGGGGCCTTGTCAGCAACCTGGAGATTTCGAAATGAAAAGCTCACGCAAGCTGCTCACCACGGCGCTCGCCGCAACCATGCTTGTCGGCGCCTTGTCAGTCTCCACTCCCGCCTCTGCGTGGCACCGTTGGGGTTGGGGTCCGGGATGGGGCGGCGCCGGCTACTGGGGCTATGGCGGTTGGCGGCGCCCGGGCTGGGGTCGCTGGGGCTATGGCGGCGCTGGAGTGGGGTTGGGCGTCGCTGGCCTGGCTACCGGCCTCGCGCTCGGCGCCGCGGCGAGCGCCCCTTACGGCTATTACGGCTCCGGCTACTACGGCG
>NZ_JAMRYX010000090.1 GCF_024448135.1 Methylocystis suflitae | reverse complement strand
TGGCGCGCGCGCAGCCGCTGCAACGACGCGGCGCGCATGGCGCCGCGATAGGGCGCGATTCTCGTCGCAATTTGGACATGATCGCGCTTGCGGCGCCATGGCTTAACCATGCGCTGACCATGAATCGTGGCTTTAACGTCACGCCTTCGACAAATTGCGGAACCACCATTTATTCTGCATTTGCAGGGTCGGGCAAACCTTGTAGAAAGAATCGCTCAACGCTGGCGAAGCGCCGACCGTCGGCGATTTTACATTGAGTTTCGCGCCGCGACCCGGGCGGCGACGTTGCGACGAGGACCTGCACTATATGCGCTCAATCAGCGGCATTTGGAAATCATCGTTCCTATTCGCGGTTGTGGCCGCACTGTTGGCGTTTAGCGTTCCAGCGTTCGCCGCGCCTGACATCAATCGAGTCGCATTCGAGGGCAACAGCAAGGTCAAGACTGAGATCTTGCAGGAGCAGGTGCGCTCGCGCGCCCACACGCCCTTCAACCCGCAGCTGGCCGAGGCCGACGTCGCACGCCTGACGGAAGTCTATCGGCGGTCGGGACGCGCAGCGGCGAAAGTGAGCTATCGCACGGTTGATCTGCCAAACGGACGAGTCGACCTCGTCTACTCCGTCGTCGAAGGCGACAAGACTGGCGTTAAGGAAATCCGATTCATCGGCAATGAGGTCTACTCCACACGCCGTCTCGTCGGCATGATGGAGACGACGGAAATGAACTTCCTGTCGTTCCTCAAGACGAGCGACGTTTATGATCCCGACCGCATCGCGGCGGACCTCGAACTCATTCGTCGATTCTATCTCAAGAACGGCTATGCCGATTTTCGCGTGATCAGCTCCGACGTGCAGTTCGATCCGACGGCCGCCGGCTACATCATCACCATCGTCGTGAACGAAGGCCCGCAGTATCGCGTGTCGTCCGTTGGCGTCGAATCCCATCTGCCCGACGTCGACGGCGCCGCGTTGAATGATTTGCTGCGGCTTGCGCCGGGCGACGTCTATAACGGCGACGCGGTCGAGAAGACCGTCGAAGCCTTGACGCGCGAAATCGCCAAGCGGGGCTACGCCTTCACCCAGGCGCGCCCGCGCGGCGAACGCAATCCGGCCAATCAGACGGTCGCGATCCAGTTCCTGCTCGAGGAAGGACCCCGGGTCTACATCGAACGCATCAACATTCGCGGCAATACGCGCACGCGGGACTATGTCATTCGCCGCGAGTTCGATATCGGCGAGGGCGACGCCTATAACCGCGTCCTGATCGACCGCGCCGAACGCCGGCTGAATGGCCTCGGCTATTTCAAAAAGGTGAAAATCACCAATGAGCCGGGCTCAGCGCCCGACCGCGTGATCCTGAACGTCGACGTTGAAGATCAGCCCACCGGCAACTTCGGCATCTCTGGCGGCTATTCGACCAACCAGGGCTTCATCGCCGAAGTGTCCGTGTCGGAAAGCAACTTCATGGGTCGCGGCCAGGCGGTTCGTCTTTCAGTGCAGGGCGGCCAGATCGCCCGCGGCGTGACGTTCAGCTTCACCGAGCCTTATTTCCTCGACCAGCGCATCGCCGCCGGCTTCGACGTCTTCGTGCGTCGACAGGACGCTTATAACTACTCGATCTACAGCTCGACGTCCTACGGCGGCACGTTGCGCTTCGGCATACCGATCACAGAAGAGCTCAGCTTCTCGCCGCACTACTCGATCTATCAAACGACGATCTCCATCCCGAACGACAAGAATCGTCCTTACAACGACTGTTTGGTGCCGGTGTTTGGCTACACGCCTGGTTTCAGTCCGTTCTACCCGCCGGACGCCGGCTATCCGAACCTCCTGGTCAACTGCCAATCGAACGGCGAAGCCTCGCTCGCGATCAAGGAATCGCAGGGAGGGCTGCTGACGTCGCTCGTCGGCTATTCGCTGAACTACAGCACCATCGACAACTTCAAGAACCCCCATAATGGTTGGCTGGCCTCGCTCAATCAGGACGTGGCGGGTCTTGGCGGCGGCACGCGCTATCTGCGCACGACCGGCGACATTCGCTACTTCCGCGAGATTCCCTATCTCGACGACGTGGTCGGCATCGCCCGTCTGCAGGGCGGCGATCTGTCGACCTTCGGCGGCTACAAGCCGCGTATTCAGGACAACTTCAACCTCGGCCCCAGCCTGGTGCGCGGCTTCGCGCCGGGCGGCATTGGTCCGCGCGATTCGAACATTCTGACGAGCTTCAACAACAACCGCGGCAACTCGCTGGGCGGCTCCAACTATGTCGGCGCATCGCTCGAAGTTCAGTTCCCCTTCTGGTACCTGCCCAAGGATCTGGGCTTGAGAGGGGCGCTTTTCGCCGACGCCGGTTCGCTATGGAATTTCAGCGGTAAGACGAACTTCGCCAACAATATGCCGACGATTCCCGGCGTGACCTGCATCGGCGCTTATACGGCGCAGGCGGGCTTCGGCCAGGGCAATTGCGTGGTGCCGATCGCGAACAATTTCGCGATCCGCTCCTCGGTCGGCGCCTCGGTGCTGTGGAATTCGCCCATGGGGCCGATCCGCTTCGATTACGCCGTCGTGACCTCAAAGGTCTATGGCGACATCACGCAGAACTTCCGCTTCAGCGGCGGCACCAACTTCTAATGATCGGGAACGATCGCCGGGCGAACCACGCCCGGCGACCGGCTCAAGGGCTGGCTTGGGCTGCCGCACAGGTCCTTGCAGCGTGAGCGCGGCGGCGTTCTTCCCGTTGGCGCGACCCGCGCCTTTGAGCGAGATTGCGCAGATCGCCGGCGCAGAAATTCGCGGCGGCCCCGACGGCGCGCCCGCGCCGGGCGAACTTGCGCCGCCGCCCCTCATCATCGGCGTCGCGCCGCTCGATTGGAGCAGGCCGGGCGACCTCTGCTTCTTCGACAAGCCGCGCTATCGCAAGGCGCTCTCGGAATGCCGAGCGACCGCCTGCTTTCTGCGCGAGCGCCATCTTGATCTGCTGCCGAACGCCGTCGTCGCGCTACTCGTCGACGATCCGCAGCGCGCGATGACGCTCGCGGCGGCGCATCTCTTTCCGGAGGCGCTGCGACCCGGCTCCTTATTTCAATCCAGCGGCGTTTCTCCGGGAGCGGCGGTGCATCCGCAGGCGCGACTCGAACCAGGCGTGGTCGTTGATCCCGGCGCCGTGATCGGGCCGGGCGCCGAGATCGGCGCTGGAACAATTATCGGGCCGCAAGCGGTGATCGGTCCGAATGTGCGCATCGGCCGCGACTGTTCGATTGGCGCGCATGCAAGCCTCACGCATGCGCTGATCGGCGACCGCGTCGTCATTCATCCGGGCGCGCGGCTTGGGCAGGATGGCTTCGGCTTCGCGCCGACGCGCGAAGGCTATCTCAAGACGCCGCAGGTCGGTCGCGTGATCGTGCAGGACGATGTCGAGATCGGCGCCAATACGACGATTGATCGAGGCGCTTCGCGCGACACGATTATCGGCGAGGGAACGAAAATCGATAATCTCGTGCAGATCGGCCACAATGTGGTGATCGGCCGATTTTGCGCCATCGTCGCGCAATCGGGCGTCGCCGGCTCCTGTGAGATCGGCGATTTCGTCGCGCTTGGCGGACAATCCGCCGTCGCCGGCCACCTCACAATCGGCGAAGGCGCAGCGGTTGCGGCTAAATCCGGGGTGATGCGCGACCTGCCGGCCGGGGCGCGGGTCGGCGGCGCGCCAGCGCGACCGTTGCGGCGATTCCTGCGCGGCGCGGCGCTGCTCGATCGACTCGCGCGCAAGGACAAGACGACGTAAGACAATCAAAACACAATGGGATGGCGCTTGCCAAGCCCTCGAGAAGGAGGAAGAAATGTCCGAGGCCGCGGCCGGCGCGACTCTGGAGAGCGCCGACATTTTGCAGATCATGAGCCAACTGCCGCATCGGTATCCGTTCTTGCTCGTCGATCGCATCTTCGACATCCGCGGTGACGAATCTTGCGTCGGCGTGAAGAACGTCACGGTCAACGAGCCGCAGTTTCAGGGGCATTTTCCCGAGCGTCCCATCATGCCCGGGGTCCTGCTCATCGAGGCGATGGCGCAGACCGCCGGCGTCATCGCCATCCGCGCGCTGAAAGGCGCGGACCGGTCGCGTCTGGTTTATTTCGTCACGATCGACAACGCGAAATTCCGCAAGCCGGTGACGCCCGGCGACCGCGTCGAATTCCATATGGCCAAAACTGCGCAGAAGCGAAACATCTGGTGGTATTCTGGCAGAGCGATGGTCGACGGCGCGCTGGTCTGCGAGGCGCAGATCAGCGTCATGATGGGCGCTTAGCTTCACCGAGGCGCGTGCGACAATGAACCCTTCGGTTCATCCGTCCTCTGTGGTCGAAGACGGCGCGCGGCTCGGCGCAGGCGTCGCCATCGGCCCGTTCTGCCACATCGGCGCGGACGTCGAGATCGGCGACGGCGCGACTCTCCTCTCCCATGTCGTCGTCGGCGGGCGGACGCGAATCGGCGCGCGCGCCCGGATTTTCCCCTTCGCCGCGGTGGGACTGCCGTCGCAGGATATCAAGGCTGCGCTCGCACAGGGCGCGCTGACGATCGGCGACGATTGCGTCATTCGTGAAGGCGCGACCATCAATGCAGGCGCGGGCGAGGGCACGCATATCGGGGCGCGCTGCGTATTTCTTGCCGCTTCGCACGTCGCTCACGACTGTCGGCTGGGCGACGACGTGATACTGTCCAATCAGGTTCTGCTGGGCGGGCACGTCGAGATTGGGGACCATGCGATGATCGGCGGCGCGACGGCGGTGCATCAGAATGTGCGCATCGGCGCGCACGCCTTCGTTGGCGGCCTCTCGGGCGTCGAAGGCGACGTCATTCCCTACGCGCTTGCGTCGGGCAACCGCGCCCATCTTTTCGGCCTCAACCGCATCGGCCTGCAGCGGCGCGGTTTCTCGCCGGAGCGCGTCGAGCAACTACGCCGGGCGTATCGCCTGCTCTTCGCGCGCGAGGCGCGCCCGCTGAGCGAACGCATCGACTGTCTTTCACGGGATTTCGCGGATGACGCAGACATTGCGGCGATCGTAGAATTTCTGCGCGCGCCCTCGACGCGGCCGCTTTGCGCGCCTCGCGCCCGCGCTGAATCGCCTTGAACGCGCCGCGCATCTTCCTTGTCGCCGGCGAAGCCTCTGGCGATCAGCTCGGCGCAGCGTTGATGCGGGCTTTGCGCGCTGCGCGTCCAGAGACCGTTTTCGCCGGCGTCGGGGGCGAGGCGATGGCGCGCGAAGGCCTCGCTTCGCTGTTTCCGCTCGAAGACATCGCCGTGATGGGCCTCATTCCTGTCTTGGCGCGGCTGCCGCGTCTTCTCCGGCGCATCGCGCAGACGGCGCGCGCGGTCATCGATCAGGCGCCGGATTGTCTCGTCATCATCGACGCGCCGGATTTTACCCATCGCGTCGCGCGCCGGGTGCGGGCCGCCCGACCTGACCTGCCGATCGTTGATTACGTCAGCCCGACCGTATGGGCGTGGAGGCCCGGCCGCGCGTCCGCGATGCGTGACTATGTCGATTGCCTGCTGGCGCTGCTGCCCTTTGAGCCGCAGGCGCATGTTCGCCTCGGCGGCCCGCGATGCGTCTATGTCGGCCATCCGCTCGTCGAGCGTCTCGACGAGTTGGCGCGGCCCCTTCAGGAGCGCGGCGGCGCGCGCACCCTGCTTGTTCTGCCCGGGTCGCGTCTGGCGGAAGTGCGACGCATGACGCCGATCTACGGTGACGCGCTCGAACTTCTCTTGCGCGAACGCGCCGACTTCGAGGTCGCCATTCCTGTCGCGCCGAATGTTGAGAAGACCTTGTTGCGTGAGTTGCAGGGATGGCCGTTGACGCCGCGTCTGATTGGCCAGGCGGAGAAATTCGCCGCCTTTCGAAATGCGCGCGCCGCGCTCGTCACGTCCGGCGTCGCGACGCTGGAGCTGGCGCTCGCCGGAGTTCCGATGGTGGTCGCCTATAAGGTCTCGCGCGCCGAATCGCTGCTGCGCTTTCTCGTCAAAGTCGAGTCGATCGTGCTGCCCAATCTCATCATCGGCGAGAATATTGTGCCGGAATTCCTGCAGGAGGCGGCGACGCCGCGCGCGCTCGCCGAGGCGTTGAGGCCGCTCTTGCGCGAGAGCGCCGCGCGCGAAGCGCAGCTCGCAGCCTTCAAGCGCGTCCGCGAGCGCCTGCTCGAGACAGGCCGAACGCCGAGCGCTCGGGCGGCTGACATCATCCTCGAATATGCGTCGCGCGGTCGCTCATAGAGCGTTCTGGGATCAGAAGGGAATGTCGTCGTCGAGTTGGTCGGAAAGCTTGCCGGCCGGGGCGGGACGCCGTTCGCTGGGACCGCGCTCCATCGGCGAGGAGCGGCCAAAGGATCCGCCGCTTTGGCTATAGCCGCTGTCGTAGTCGCCCTCGCCGCGTCCGCCCTTGCTGTCGAGCAGAGTCAGCTCGCCGCGAAAACGTTGCAGCACGACATCGGTCGCCTTGCGCTGATTGCCGTCCTTGTCGGTGTATTCGCGTGTCTGCAGCTGGCCCTCGAGATAGATCTTGGAGCCCTTGCGGCAGTATTGCTCAGCGATCTTCCCGAGATTTTCGTTGAAGATCGACACATTGTGCCACTCGGTCCGATCTTTGCGCTCGCCGGTGTTCTTGTCGCGCCAGGATTCGGTGGTCGCCACCGAAAAAGAGACGACGCGATCGCCGGACGGCAGCGTCCGCACCTCCGGATCGCGGCCGAGATGGCCGATCAGGATCACTTTGTTGACGCTGCCCGCCATATCGCTCTCCGCTTGCTTGACGCGTGGCACTCTAGTGCAAAGGCCGCTCCTGGGGCGCGCCGGCTCGGCTTGTCCACAGATGATGTGCGCGCCGCGCGACCCGAAACGTTCGTTTTTTGTTCTAACATTTGTCGTAACCTCGTGCAAGCACAGGAAATTTTTGTTCTCTTTTCCTAAGGAGAGGTTGCGCGCGTCTGCGGGCTCCCGGTCTCAATCGGTCGTGACGCCGATCGCGACATCGGAAGGATCAATCTTGCGTGCGAGTCCCGCCGTCAGCCGCGCGCGGTCCAGCTCGCCCTCCCAGGCGGCGACCACGATGGCGGCGACGCCATTGCCGATGAAATTGGTCAAGGCCCGGCACTCGCTCATGAATTTATCGACGCCGAGCACAAGCGACATGCCCGGCGCCAGCTGCGGATCGACCGCCGTCAGCGTCGCCGCCAGGGTGATGAACCCCGCGCCGGAAACGCCGCTCGCGCCTTTCGACGTCAGCATTGCGACGATGAGGATGGTCGCCTGATGGGACAGATCAAGCTCGATGCCCATCGCGCGCGCGATGAACAGCGTCGTCAGCGTCATATAGATGTTGGTGCCGTCGAGATTGAAGGAATAGCCCGTCGGCACGACGAGTCCGACGACTGACTTCGAGCAGCCGAGCCATTGCAGCTTCTCCATCAAGGCGGGCAGGGCGCTTTCCGATGAGGATGTGCCAAGCACGATGAGCAGCTCGTCGCGCAGATAGGCGATAAGGCTGAAGATGTTGAAGCCGGCCGCGCGTGCGATGGCGCCGAGCACCAAGACGACGAAGACCCCGGCGGTGAGATAGAACAGACCGACGAGTCCAGCGAGCGAGAGAAGCGCAGCCGAGCCGTATTTCGCGACCGTATAGGCCATGGCGCCGAAGGCGCCGATCGGCGCCGCCTTCATGATGATGGCGATGACGCCGAACATGGCGTGGCCGACGTCGTCGATGATCACCCGCAGCGCGCGGCCGCGCTCGCCGAGCGCGAGAAGCGCGAAGCCGAAGAGCAGCGAGAATAGCAAAACTTGCAGAATATCGCCCTTGGCGAAGGCGCCGATCGCGCTGTCGGGGATGATGTCGAGAAGAAAATCGACGCCGCCGCGCTTTTCCGCGAGCGCCGTATATTTGGCGACGGCGGAAGGGTCGGGTTTTCCGGCGAAGCCAGCGCCGACCTGCGCAAGATTTCCAATCAGCAGGCCAAGCGCGAGGGCGAATGTGGAGACGATCTCGAAATAGAGGAGCGCCTTGAGGCCGACGCGGCCGACCTTGCGCGCGTCCTCGATATGGGCGACGCCGGAGACGACCGTGCAAAAGATGATCGGCGCGATCGCCATCTTGATGAGCTTGACGAAGCCGTCGCCGAGCGCCTTCACCCAGTCCTGCGCGGCGACGTGCGGCGCCAGCCAGCCGAACAGCGCGCCAATCGCAATGGCCGCGAGCACCTGGACATAGAGGTGGCGGTAGAGGGGTTTTCGACTGCTCGGGGCGAACGGAGCGGTCGGCGTCGCCTTTTTGCCAGTGCGTAAGTCGAGCGTCACGAAGGGGAGCTCCCGGAGAGCGTCGAAGAACTCTATTGGACCGTGAAAGGATTTATGACAGCAAGGTCTAAATCGCTAAAGTCTGCAACATTGCGCGTCGCGAGCGTCATCGCATGCGCAGATGCAATGCTTGCGACCATTGCATCCATGACGGCGAGCGGCTTGCCTCGCATTTTGCTTCTGGCGCGCAAACGGGCGAAGGCGAGCGCCGCGCGTTGATCAAACGCCAATATGCGGCCAGCGAAAATCTCATCTTCGATCGCGTCGCAGGCCTTGGTCAAAACATCCTTCTTTCGCCCCTGAGGCAGCAGCGCCAGACCAAAACGAAGCTCCGCGATAACTGGCGTCGCAATGAAGAAATCGAGCTCAGAATATGAGTCCATCCAGCGCCGCACGTTACCGTCGCCCATCGGCTTCATCATTTCAAAGACGATGTTGGTGTCGAGCAAGATCATTCGAAATCCGGCGAGGCGCGGTCGCTGTGATCACGAGGCAGAATGAAATCGTCCGTCCAATCTTCTTGCGACACGAGACCCTTAAGCCGCGTTCCAAGTCCTCCGGCTCCTCGGGCGCGCTCTGGCCGCATAGCCTGAGACAAAGCGCGTTCCAGCAACAATTTCGCCTGGCTCGAAATGCTGCGCTTATGCCCGTGAGCCAGATCTTCGATCTGGCGCTTCATTTCCGGGGGAACGTTTCTCAACAGTATGTCAGGCACGCCAATCTCCGGGTTTGATATCAATGATATCGCCATGCGGGCGCGACATCAAGACCGACATCAAAGGCAGCTGATCGGGCATCGGATAAGCTTCAGATGGATTTATGCGGCGGCGCGTGGCATTTGCCTTGCTCAGCGCCTAAATGACGCTTCCACTCTCCTTCCGGCCTTTGTGAATGGCGATCATCAAGCAAAAAGACGCGCGAGCGGGCGCATCAATTCACTCCAGCGCAGACTCCAAATCCATCTCCATTCGCGGCGCGCGCGAACATAATCTCAAGAATGTCGATCTGACGATTCCGCGCGATAAGCTCGTGGTGTTCACCGGCCTGTCCGGCTCGGGCAAATCGTCGCTGGCCTTCGACACCATTTATGCCGAAGGCCAGCGCCGCTATGTCGAGTCGCTGTCGGCCTATGCGCGGCAATTTCTGGAGATCATGCAGAAGCCTGACGTCGATCAGATCGACGGGCTTTCGCCGGCGATCTCCGTCGAACAGAAGACGACATCCAAAAACCCGCGCTCGACCGTCGGCACGGTCACCGAGATTCACGACTATATGCGTTTGCTCTGGGCCCGCGTCGGCGTGCCCTATTCGCCAGCGACAGGGCTGCCGATCGAGAGCCAGACCGTCTCGCAGATGGTCGATCGCGTGCTGGCGCTTCCTGAAGGCTCGCGGCTCTATCTGCTCGCGCCGGTCGTGCGCGGCCGCAAAGGCGAATACCGCAAGGAGATCGCCGAATATACGAAAAAGGGCTTCCAGCGCCTCAAGATCGACGGGACCTATCATGAGATCGCCGACGCGCCTGCGCTCGACAAGAAATTGAAGCACGACATCGATGTCGTGGTCGATCGCATTGTCGTGCGCCCCGACATGAGCGCGCGATTGGCCGACAGTTTTGAGACCGCGCTCGATTTGTCGGGCGGCCTCGCCGTCGTTGAATTCGCCGACGTCCCGAAAGGCGAGAACGTTCTAATCGCGCCCGTGCAGTCGGCGGCGAATGTCTCGACGCATTACGCCCCGCATCACATTTTGTTTTCGTCGAAATTCGCCTGTCCGGTGTCGGGCTTCACCATCCCCGAGATCGAGCCGCGGTTGTTTTCGTTCAATAATCCCTTCGGCGCCTGTCCAGTTTGCGGCGGCATCGGCCATGAGCAGAAGGTCGACGCCGATCTCGTCGCCCCAAATCCGAAGCTGACGCTGCGCAAAGGCGCGATCGCGCCCTGGGCGAAATCAACTTCGCCCTATTATCAGCAGACGCTCGAAGCGCTCGGCAAGCATTACAAGTTTCGGCTCGACGTCCCGTGGGAGACGCTTTCCGACAAGGCGCGAAACGTCATTCTCTATGGATCGGGGGACGAGGAGATCCGCTTTTCCTATGACGACGGCTTTCGCGCCTATGACGTGAAGAAGCCCTTCGAAGGCGTCGTCATCAATCTCGAGCGGCGCTATCTCGAAACCGAAAGCGAATGGGCGCGCGACGAGATCGGCCGCTATATGTCGGCGACGCCGTGCCTCGCCTGCGAAGGCTTTCGCTTGAAGCCCGAAGCGCTCGCCGTCAAAGTCGCGCGCAAACATATCGGCGAAGTCTCGGAGCTTTCCGTGCGCGCCGCGCTCGAGTGGTTTCGCGCGCTACCCGACGCGCTCGACAAGAAACGCAATGAAATCGCCTTCCGCATTCTGAAGGAGATTCGCGACCGGCTAAACTTTCTCGTCGATGTCGGCCTCGACTATCTGACGCTGTCGCGCAATTCAGGCTCGCTCTCGGGGGGCGAAAGCCAGCGGATCCGCCTCGCGTCGCAAATCGGCTCGGGACTGACCGGCGTTCTTTACGTGCTGGACGAACCGTCGATCGGGCTGCATCAGCGCGACAATGACCGTCTGCTCGACACGCTGCGGCGGCTGCGCAATCTCGGCAACAGCGTCATCGTCGTCGAGCACGACGAGGACGCGATTCTCGCCGCGGATTATGTCGTCGATGTCGGACCCGGCGCCGGCATTCACGGCGGCAAAATCGTCGCGCAAGGGACGCCGGCGGAGATCATGAACGATCCCGCGTCGCTCACTGGGCAATATTTGACCGGCGAGAAGCAGGTGATTCTTCGTCACAAGCTGCGCAAGCCGACGGCGGGCCGTTGGCTCAAGCTCTTTGGCGCGCGCGGCAATAATCTTAAGGACGTCACGGCGGAAGTGCCGCTTGGCCTTTTCACTTGCGTCACTGGCGTCTCGGGCGGCGGCAAGTCGACGCTCGTCATCGAAACGCTCTACAAGGCCGTAGCCCGGCGGCTCTCCGGCGCGCATGAGCACCCGGCGCCCTTCGATCGCCTCGAAGGACTCGAGCAGATCGACAAGATCATCGACATCGATCAGTCGCCAATCGGCCGCACGCCGCGCTCCAATCCCGCGACCTACACCGGCGCCTTCACGCCCATTCGCGAATGGTTCGCGGGCCTCCCCGAGGCGAAGGCGCGCGGCTATGCGCCGGGACGCTTCTCCTTCAACGTCAAGGGCGGCCGCTGCGAAGCCTGCCAGGGCGACGGCGTCATCAAAATCGAGATGCACTTTCTCCCAGACGTCTACGTGACCTGCGACGTGTGCAAGGGCAAGCGTTACGATCGCGAGACGCTCGAAGTGAAATATCGCGAAAAATCCATCGCCGACGTGCTCGACATGACGGTCGAGGAGGCGGCGAATCTGTTCAAGGCGGTGCCCTCGATCCGCGACAAGATGGAAACTTTAAAACGCGTCGGCCTCGATTACATCCATGTCGGCCAGCAGGCGACGACGCTATCGGGGGGCGAGGCCCAGCGCGTCAAGCTCTCTAAGGAGCTGTCGCGCCGCTCCACAGGCCGCACGCTCTATATTCTCGACGAGCCGACGACAGGTCTGCATTTCCACGACGTCGCCAAGCTGCTCGAAGTGCTGCATGAACTTGTCGAGCAGGGGAACACGGTGCTGGTGATCGAGCACAATCTCGAGGTCATCAAGACGGCGGATTGGATCATCGACATGGGGCCGGAGGGCGGCGACGGCGGCGGCGAAATCGTCGCGGCCGGACCGCCATCTCAGATCATCAAGGAGACGCGCAGCCACACGGGGCGCTATCTCGCCGAAGCAATGGCGCGAAAATCATCTGCGGCGGCGCCGGCGCCGGCGAAATCTAAGAAAGCGCGGACACTTTAAGTTCGTCACAGAAGCGCCGCGGCCACGCCTTCTCCTCAAAAGCAGTGAGCCGCCTCGCAAGGGCTTCGCGAAGCGGCTCATGTTTGT
Organism: Methylocystis suflitae; assembly: GCF_024448135.1. GTDB lineage: Bacteria > Pseudomonadota > Alphaproteobacteria > Rhizobiales > Beijerinckiaceae > Methylocystis > Methylocystis suflitae. The sequence continues at coordinate 4,866 of NZ_JAMRYX010000090.1, read as the reverse complement.
TGTGCGGCGCACTGCGTTGGGCGTTTAGCTCTTCAACGGCGCCGGACGTTCGTCGCGTTCCGCATCGGCAGCGCGAACCGGCGCGTCATCTCCCGACGCGGCTTCTTCCGCGGCGCGCTTCTTGCCGGCTTCGAAGATGTCGCGCTCAGGCCGCGGCAGCACCGGGCCCTCGGGGAAGACGAAGCCCAGCGACTTCGCTCCGCTGTCGTCGCCGACGACGACGACGCGCACAGCGCCGCCATTCTTGAGGCGGCCGAACAGCACCTCGTCGGCGAGCGGCGTCTTGATGTGCTGGTGAATGACCCGCGACATCGGCCGCGCGCCCATCGATTCGTCATAGCCGTGCTCGACGAGCCAGCTGCGCGCTTCGTCGGTGAGTTCGATCGTGACGTTGCGGTCGGCAAGCTGCGCTTCGAGCTGCATGATGAATTTGTCGACAACGCGCTTGATGACGTCGACCGGCAGATGACCGAAAGGCACGATGGCGTCGAGACGATTGCGGAACTCCGGCGCAAAGAGCCGATTGATCGCTTCGCTGTCGTCGAGATCGCGGCGCGTGCGCGTGAAGCCGATCGGCGTGCGGGCAAGATCCTGCGCGCCCGCATTCGTCGTCATGATGAGGATGACGTTGCGGAAGTCGATCGTCTTGCCGTTGTGATCGGTCAGCTTCCCGTGATCCATTACCTGCAGCAGGATGTTGTAAAGATCGGGATGCGCCTTCTCGATCTCGTCGAGCAGCAGCACGCAATGCGGATGCTGGTCGATGGCGTCGGTCAGCAGACCGCCCTGATCAAAGCCGACATAGCCGGGCGGCGCGCCGATCAGCCGGCTCACCGTATGGCGCTCCATATATTCCGACATGTCGAAGCGCACGAGCTCGATGCCGAGCGATGTCGCGAGCTGGCGCGCGGCTTCGGTCTTGCCGACGCCGGTCGGACCGGAGAAGAGATAGCAGCCGATCGGCTTCTCTTGATCGCGCAGACCGGCCCGCGCGAGCTTGATCGCCGACGTCAGCGCCGAGATCGCCTTATCCTGCCCGTAGACGACGCGCCGCAGCGTCTCATCGAGATGCGCGAGAACTTCGGCGTCGTCCTTGGAGACGGTCTTCGCCGGCACGCGCGCCATGGTGGCGATCGTCGTTTCGATCTCTTTCAGTCCGATCGTCTTCTTGCGCTTGTTTTCCGCGACCAGCATCTGCGCCGCGCCGGTTTCGTCGATCACGTCGATCGCCTTGTCCGGCAGCTTGCGGTCATGAATGTAACGCGCCGAGAGCTCCACCGCCGCCTTTAGCGCGTCGTTGGTGTAGCGGATCTTATGGAACTCCTCGAAATAGGGCTTGAGCCCCTTCACGATTTCGATCGCATCGGGGATCGAGGGTTCGTTGACGTCAATCTTCTGGAAGCGGCGAACGAGCGCGCGGTCCTTCTCGAAATATTGCCGGTATTCCTTGTAGGTCGTCGAGCCGATGCAGCGCAGAACGCCCTGCGCCAGCGCGGGCTTCAGAAGGTTCGAGGCGTCCATCGCGCCGCCCGAGGTGGCGCCCGCGCCAATCACCGTATGGATCTCGTCGATGAAGAGAATCGCGTTCTTGTGATTCTCGATTTCCTTCACGACCTGCTTCAGGCGTTCTTCGAAGTCGCCGCGATAGCGCGTGCCGGCGAGCAGCGCGCCCATGTCGAGCGCGAACACCGTCGCCCCGGCGAGAACCTCCGGCACTTCGTTCGAGACGATCTTACGCGCGAGGCCTTCGGCGATCGCCGTCTTGCCCACGCCGGGATCGCCGACCAGCAGGGGATTATTCTTCTGCCGGCGGCACAGAACCTGAATCGTGCGCAGCACTTCCGGCTCGCGGCCGATCAGCGGGTCGATTCGACCGTCGCGCGCCTTCCTGTTGAGGTTGACGCAATAGGCCTCGAGCGCGCCTTCCTTCTTGCGGCTCTCGCCGTCGCGGCCCTCCCGGCCTTCGCTGCGCTCGCCGTCTTCCTCGACGCCGCGCGGGCTCCGGCTGGCGTCCGAAAGCCCCGGACGCTTGGCGATGCCATGGCTGATGAAATTGACGGCGTCATAGCGCGTCATGTCCTGCTCCTGCAGGAAATAGACAGCGTGGCTTTCGCGCTCGGCGAACAGCGCGACAAGCACATTGGCGCCGCTGACGTCTTCGCGGCCGGACGATTGGACGCTGATAATCGCCCGCTGCACGACCCGCTGGAATCCCGCGGTAGGCTTGCATTCATCCGCGTCATCGTTGACGAGGTTGTCGAGCTCGCGATCGATGTAGTCGCGCAAATTCTTGGTCAGTACGTCGAGATCCACCGAACAGGCGCGGAGCACCGCCGACGCGTCGACGTCCTCGACGAGACTCAGCAGGAGGTGCTCGAGCGTCGCATATTCATGGCGCCGCTCGCGGGCGGACGCGAGCGCACGATCGAGGGTCTGCTTGAGATTGCGCGAGAAGGTCGGCATGCGCTCGTCCTATTTCTTTTCCATGATGCATTGCAGAGGATGCTGATGCTTCCTTGCAAAATCCATGACCTGGGTGACTTTGGTCTCAGCGACCTCGTAGGTGTAGACGCCGCATTCGCCGACGCCGTGATTGTGGACGTGGAGCATGATGCGCGTGGCTTCCTCCACGGACTTGTTGAAATATTTGCGCAGCACGATCACCACGAACTCCTGGGTCGTGTAGTCGTCATTCAACAAAAGCACCCGATACATATTGGGCTTGCGCGTCTGAGGACGCGTGCGCGTGACGAGCGCGGTTCCGGCCCCGGGACCGACGTCGCCTCCCCCTTTGCGCGGCTCCTTGGCCGCTCGCGGCGCATTAGCCGCCATCGCTAGCGTTAAATCCTCCGCCGCCACGTCTTCACCCTTTCGATCCTTTTCATGTAGGTCGGCACGTTGGTTCTTTTAGGGTCGCCTCGCAGAATCTGGGCCATTTCCACGGTGAGGGAAATCAAGAACATCGCTAGTTTTGAGCTTTCCCTCCGGCTTGGCAAGGGGTCGCACGACGCGTCGCCGAGTTTGGTCGAAGGCCGCATCAATAAAAAATTTACCTACGCAAGATTAGCGTCACACCGCTAACCTTCAGGCATTCAAGTGCGTCGACCCCTCGAGCATCGCCGATTAAGCCAACCCCGCGCCGGCCTTCCGGCGGGCGTCTGGAGTCTCGCGGCGCTGTCGATCGCCGCTTGTTTGTGCAGCGTGCTCGGCGCGAAGCTGCTCTCGAATATGTTTGAGCCTCCCGAAACCCTAGCGCCGGCGCGCGTTTCCGGGGGCGCGGAAGCCGAACTGCGCGGCCTTGCCAAGGCGGCGCCGCAACCTGAGGCGCCGACAGGACAACGCGAGGCCGACGTCGACCATTTGCCGACAGGCTCGATCCCGGACGGGCGCAAAGGGCGGAAGGCGTTGACGCCTTGCGGCGAAGCTGGCGAAATCGCCGATCATTAAGTTTTTTTGCGGCCAATCCTCGTGTGCGCGGCCCGACGTGCGCATATATTTATTGACAATCTGGCATTTGCCCGTAAAGCATTCCCGTGGCCATCGCCCGCGCTTCTTTGCGGCGGACCGTCGGCGGGCCAAATAGCTGTTGCGGCGTCGACGGCGACTTCTCTCAACATCCACGCGCGCTTCTTTACGGCTGGCGCGCAAGCGGAGTTTCCGCACATGCGAGCCGTAATTCAGGATAATTAATGACATTCGAAGAACTGGGCCTTTCCCAAAAGGTTCTCGCAGCCGTCCAAACGTCCGGCTATACGACCCCCACGCCAATTCAGGCGCAGGCCATTCCACCCGCCTTGCAGGGGCGCGACATTCTCGGCATCGCCCAAACGGGCACCGGCAAGACAGCCGCCTTTACCCTGCCGATGCTGAGCCGTCTCGAAAGCGGCCGCGCCCGCGCCAGAATGCCGCGAACGCTTATTCTGGAGCCGACGCGGGAACTTGCCGCGCAAGTCGAAGCAAGCTTCGCCAAATACGGCAAGAACCATCGCCTCAACGTCGCGCTGCTGATCGGCGGCGTCGCCTTCGGCGAGCAAGAAACCAAAATCATGCGCGGGGCCGACGTGCTGATCGCCACGCCGGGCCGCCTGCTCGACTTCTTCGATCGCGGCAAGCTGCTGCTCACCGGCATCGAAGTTCTCGTCATCGACGAGGCGGACCGTATGCTCGACATGGGTTTCATTCCCGACATCGAGCGCGTCTGCAAGCTGGTGCCGTTCACGCGGCAGACGCTCTTCTTTTCTGCGACCATGCCGCCTGAAATCACGCGGCTGACTGAAGCCTTTCTGCATAATCCGATCCGCTGCGAAGTCTCGCGCGCCGCGACGACGGCGACCACGATCCGGCAGGTTCTCGTCGCTTCGCGGGGCCACGCCGATAAGCGTGAGACGTTGCGCAACCTCATTCGCGACGCCGAAAACTTCAAGAACGCGATCATCTTCTGCAACCGCAAGCGCGACGTGGCGACTCTACATCGCTCGCTCGTCAAGCACGGCTTTTCCGCCGGCGCCCTGCACGGCGACATGGATCAGCTCGCGCGGATGGCCTCGCTCGACGCGTTCAAGACTGGCGATGTGTCGCTGATCGTGTGTTCAGATGTGGCGGCTCGCGGCCTCGACATTCCGGACGTGAGCCATGTGTTCAACTTCGACGTCCCGACGCACAGCGAAGATTACGTGCATAGGATCGGCCGCACCGGCCGCGCTGGCCGGTCAGGCGTGGCGATCACGCTCGTCACCGACGACGACATGAAATATATCGACCAGATCCAGAGCCTCATCGGCAAGGCGATCGACTGGGAGGGGCCGGGCTTCGACGCTTTGCCGCCGCCGATGGAGACGAGCAGCCGCCCGCAAGAGCGCCGCGGCG
>NZ_JAMRYX010000089.1 GCF_024448135.1 Methylocystis suflitae | reverse complement strand
GAATGGGCGTCGGCGCGACGCTCATTCTCTTCGCCGCACTCGTCTTCCTTCCGCGCGGACCCGGGACCGCGGAACCGAAAGTCGCGGCGAACGTCGAGCAACCGCGCGTCGCTGTCGCGCCCTCGCGCAAGATTTCCACTAAGGTTTCCGTCGAAGCCATCGAGGCGTCGGCGCTGATGGCGAAGCCCTTCAGCGCATTCGACATCGCCGCGCCGGAATTCGACCGGGAGAAAAAAACCATCGCCGTGCGCGACAGCGAGAACGGCTCTGGCCGTATCGACACGATCGCGGTCGGGCAATTCGCGATGGGCGCGCCGTTCATGCGCGTCGATATTCATCAGGATATCGTCGACAAGGAAAAGACGTCGGATTTCTTCCTTGACATGGCCCGACACGCCGCCCAGGCCGGCCTTAACGTCGCGAAGATCGGCCAGCCGAGCGCGCTCGTCACCAAATTCGGGTCGTTTGAGACGGCCGACATACGGCTCTCGCAAGCCGCGTCCGAGGGCGTTGCGGCGAGCGAGCGCAGCTGCGTTGCAGCGCGTCTCATCGATGGGAAGCTCGCTCTCGAAATCGCCGGGCTGGCCTGCGGCGAATCGGCGAAGCCGATCGACCGGGTTGCGCTTGGCTGCCTGCTCGACCGCATCAACTACACGGCGAGTCCGGATAATCCGGCGCTGAACGACTTCTTCGCGCAAGCGGCGTCGACGCGCGGCATTGGCTGCGGCGACATCTCGCGCGACGACCTGACCGCGACCATCCCCGCGCAAAAGAACGCCGCGCGTCCAACGCAGGGCGCGCGCCGCGCGCATGCCCGACCATCGCGGCAAGGCGCACAGATCACGCGTTAGGCGTTCCGCATTCACCCTGACGGCGGATTACTGGCGGGAAAGCGCGCTTTAATTCGCTTTTGCGAAACGATCCGCTATTATGATCTACGGCGTTCAGTCCAAAAGGGGATCGTGATGCGCAGGAATAAAGTGCTGTCGGCGGGGCTCGCCTGTCTGGTGTTGTTCGCGGCGGGCGATGCGCTCGCCAAGTCCCGCTATCGCGTTTCCTCAAGCGAGGTTTGTTGCGGCCACGGCCCGATCGACATCCAGCGCCGCAGCTGGCTCGATCCCGGCACCCAGGTGCCGGTCGGCAGCACCAACCGCTACATGGTCCAGCAGACCTACCTCAATCACGATCCGATCGAGCGCAACCAGCGCAGCTGGTATATGCAGGAGACGCTTCCGCAGCGGCCGCCCTACAACGCCAGCATGATCGTGCCATACGATGAGGGTTTTCCGTTCTGGTGGCCGTAAGTCGGCTTTTCTCAGGAAATCTTGACTTAGGGAGCGCTTTCCTTTAGCTCCCCACGAGCCTGACGCGGCCCGTTCGCGCCAGGCCAGCACCCGTGGCGTTTGCTGCAAACGCCTGTCGGCCGGTTGACGGCAGAGGAGGGCGCGTTCTTGAAGCCCCGGCGCTGGCCGGGGGCGGCGAGAGACGCGAATCTGACGACGTCCGAGCGCAACGCTCCGGACGCATTTCGTCTTTCGCCTCTCGCGCGCCACAAACGCGACCATGAGAGGACGAGAGTCAAAGTGACGAAGCGCGCAGAAGCAAAATATAAGCTCGACCGACGCCTGGGCCAGAACATCTGGGGCCGGCCGAAGAGCCCCGTCAATCGCCGCGAATATGGCCCCGGACAGCACGGACAGCGGCGCAAGGGCAAGCTGTCCGACTATGGCACGCAGCTCAAAGCCAAGCAGAAGCTCAAGGGCTACTACGGCAATATCTCGGAAAAGCAGTTTCGCAAATATTATGCGGAAGCGATCCGGTTGAAGGGCGACTCGGGCGATAATCTGATCGGCCTTTTGGAGCGGCGCCTTGACGCGATCGTGTATCGCGCGAAATTCGTTCCGACGGTCTTCGCCGCACGGCAGTTCGTCAATCACGGCCACATCCGCGTCAACGGCAAGCGCGTCAACATTCCATCTTATCAGGTGAAGGTCGGCGACGTGATCGAGGTGAAGGAAGCCTCGAAACAGGCCGTGACCGTGCTCGAGGCGGTTCAGCTCGCCGAGCGCGACACCCCGGAATATTACGACGTCGACCACTCCAAAATGGTCGCGAAGCTCATCCGGGTGCCGCATGCGACGGAGGTGCCCTATCCCGTGCAGATGGAGCCGAACCTCGTCATCGAGTTCTATTCGCGCTAACCTCGACACGCAGCAATGTGAGGAAGACAGCCGCGTCGAGCGGCTGTTTTTTTGCCCGTTCTTGACTGTGGGACCGCAATCGGAAACTCTCGCGCGCAAAAGCGCCGTCATCGCTTGCAGGCAAGCTGAAAGACGGCCGGACCGCCAAGGGAACGCAGAAGGAGAGGCACGTGTCCGGGCTATCGAAGAAGCGGCCGGCGGAGAAGGAACGCAGTCAGAAACCGCTCTGGATCGCAATCGCCGGCTTGCTGATCAGCGTCCTCAGCTACACCATGAGGGACCTGATGCTCGGCGACGTCGTCTTCTGGTTCGGCGTGGTGCTCGCTTTTATCGGCGTGCTTTACTGGTTCATTCGGCCGAAACACGGGCTGTAGCGCCCGCTTAGCGGCTCCACATCCTCGCCAGATTTGATTTGCCACAATTGTCGAAGACGTTATGGTCTTCGGCGTCGCAACAGTTACGGAACGCACATGCCCTTCGCTTTTATGCCCCGTCGTGGTTTTCTTGTCGGCGCCGCCTGCGCGCTCCTCGTCGCAGCGCCCGCCCTCGCCGACAAGTCGTCTTCGGGCAAAGTCTCGACCGACGAGCTGATGGCGCCGAACGCCCTGCCCGACGTGGTTGAAGGCGCGGCGGACGCTCCCGTGACGATCGTCGAATATGCTTCGATGACGTGCAGCCACTGCGCGGCGTTTCATAAAGACGTCTATCCGGAGCTGAAGAAGAAATATATCGACACGGGCAAGGCGAAATTCATTTTGCGCGAGTTCCCGCTCGATCCGCTCGCGACGGCCGCCTTCATGCTGGCGCGCGAACTCGGCGACAAGCGCGACGCGACGGTCGATCTTCTATTCTCGCAGCAGAAGAACTGGGCCTTCTCCGATAAGCCGCTCGACGGTCTGGCCAATGTCTTGAAACAGGCTGGCCTCGGCCAGGAGAAGTTCGAGGCCGTCTTAAAGGATCAGGCGCTTTACGAGAACGTCAACAAGGTGCGTAATCGCGCCGCCGAGAAATTTGGCGTCAACTCGACGCCGACCTTTTTCGTCAATGGCGACAAATACACCGGCGAGATCGGCGTCGAGGACTGGGACAAGATCATCACATCGAAAACCGCGGCGAAGTAATACGAATTCCGGCCGATCTGCTCGGCTGTCATTCCCGACGCTTCGCGTGAGCGAAGCGATCGGGAATCCAGAGCAAACCAGCATTTCCGCATCGGCTCTGGATTCCCGGTCAGGCCTTCGGCCTGCCGGGAATGACGCTCCTAGCAAGCAAATCGCCCGGAATCCATGTAGTACAATTTCCGTCTGAATGGCGCGCATGTCATTCCGCTAGAACGCGGTCCGCCGCTCCAGCGCCGCCGCAAGCGTTCCCTCATCGAGATAGTCGAGTTCGCCGCCGACCGGCACGCCGTGGGCGAGCCGCGTCACCTTCACGCCTGACGGCGCCAGCACATCGGCGATGTAATGCGCGGTCGTCTGGCCGTCGACCGTTGCGTTGACCGCAAGCACGACCTCGCTGGTCTCCTCTCCGCGCACGCGCGCGACAAGGCTCGCGATGGCAAGATCGTCCGGGCCGACGCCATCGAGCGGCGACAGCACGCCGCCGAGCACGTGATAGCGCGCGTTGAGCAGCCCTGCCCGCTCCAGCGCCCAGAGATCGGCGACCGTCTCGACGACAACCAGGATCGACCCGTCGCGGCGCGCGTCGCGGCAGATCGTGCACGGATCGCTCGTATCGATATTGCCGCACACCGAGCAAATGACGATGCGCTCCCGCGCGACGCGCATCGCTTCGGCGAGCGGCGCCAGCAGTTCTTCGCGTTTGCGGATGAGATGCAGCGCCGCGCGCCGCGCCGATCGCGGACCGAGCCCCGGCAATTTGGCCAGCAGCTGCACGAGTTTTTCGATCTCGGGACCGGCCACCTTTTCAGCCATAGACGGATCAACGCCTCATGTGGTTTCGCGTCATGCCCGTGCTGGTCGCGGGCATCCACGTCATAGTCGGCGATGACGCGAGAATCGCAGCGCTACGCATCAAAAGGGCAGTTTGAAGCCTGGCGGCAACGGCAGCCCGCCGGTGAGCGCTTTCATTTTTTCGGCCATGGCCTCCTCCGCCTTGGCGCGCGCCTGCATGTGGGCGGTGAGGATCAGGTCTTGAAGAATTTCCTTTTCGTCGGGCGTCAACAGACTCGGGTCGATGAAAATGCTTTTCATCCCGCCCTTCGCGGTGAGCGTGACCTTCACCATGCCGCCGCCCGCCTCGCCTTCGACGACGGTCTGTTCGAGCTCCAGCTGCGCTTCGGCCATTTTGGCCTGCATCTGCTGCGCCTGCTTCATCAGGCCCATGAAGTCCATCATTGCGCTTCTCCGTCGTCTTCCTCGATTGGCGACGCGTCATCATAGAGCGTTTCGGCGGACGCTGCGCCCTCGTCCCTGCCCCGCACGGCGACGATCTGCGCGCCGGGAAAACGCGCGAGCACGCTCGCGACGAGCGGATCCGACTCAAGCGAAGAACGGCGCTTGCGCTCCTCCGCTTCGCGCAATTCCTTGAGCGTCGGCGCGCCGCCCGAGGCGACGACCGACACCATCCAGCGCTCGCCGGTCCAAGCCTGAAGCCTCTGCATCAGAGTCGACGCCAGTTCACGCGCGCCGCCGGGCGCGAGTTCAAATTCGATCCGTCCATGCTCAAATCGCACCAGCCGCACTTCGGATTCGAGCCCGATCTTGAGGCGCATGTCACGTTTTTGCGCGGCAAGCGCGACAAGCGCATCGAAGCTCTCGATGATGATGCCTGGCTCCGGCGCTGCAGGTCTTGGCGCCGGCGCTGCGGAGGGCTGAGGCGCGGCG